>JAHDPQ010000079.1 GCA_018434245.1 Oscillospiraceae bacterium | reverse complement strand
GTCGTGAGCGGTGTAGTCCGCCTCCACCCTCTGGCAGGAATAGCTGACCGCCTTACAGGGCACCTCGCCAAGGAGCCTGCGGCCGTACTCGTCATCCAAATTGACGATGGCGGTATCGCAGACGTCAAAGAGCTTCTTCTTAGCCTGATAATACTCCTCCATGGTTCCATGGTAGTCCAGATGATCCTGTGTGAGGTTGGTGAAGGCTGCGGTGGCAAAGCGGCAGCCCGCCACCCTCTGCTGATCCAGAGCGTGGGAGCTCACCTCCATCACCACGTGGGTGCAGCCCGCCTCAGCCATTTTGGCAAAGATAGCGTAGAGCTGAATGGGATCGGGAGTGGTGTAGCGGGCGGGCAGGGTGACGTCGTCAATCTCGTTGTGGATGGTGCCGATGAGTCCCACCCGATGCCCTGCTTTTTCCAGAATGTGCTTGATGAGGTAGGTGACGGTGGTTTTTCCGTTGGTGCCGGTCACTGCCATCAAAGTGAGCTTGTCGGTGGGGCGGCCAAAGAAGTTGTTGCAGCAAATGCCCAAAGCCTCTCGGGTATCGGTCACCAGAATCTGGCGCGAAAGCCCCAAATCCTTGCGGCAAACAACAGCGGCAGCCCCCCGCTGCAGGGCGGCGGCGGCGTAGTCGTGGCCGTCGGAACGAACTCCCTCGATGCAGAAGAAGATGCAGCCTTCCTCCGCCTGACGGGAATCGCAGGTAAGAAAGGTAATTTCAACATCGGGGATACCGCTTTCCACATCCAGACCATCCAATACTTCGTATAAAGTCATGCGGCAAGACCCCCTTTACAAATGCCTAACAAATCATATCAAATGTGGCGGTTGGTGTACAGTGTTATGTTACCCGTTTTTTACGGGGTAGATGCGGGAAATATCCTTTTGTTTACGGTCCCACAGCTTCCGAAGGGCTGCTGTTTTCCAATGGTAGCGGGAAGGTGGCCGCCGTGGAGGCAGACTCCTTCGGAGCGGCGGTGGCAGAAGCTTCCTCATGCCGCTCCTGCAGAGTGAGGATCACAAGGTCTCCGGTGGCGGCTTGGGTGCCGGCCAAAGGCCACTGCTCCCGCACCACGGTAGCGACTCCGTTGCGGGTGACACCCCGCAGCTCGATGTTCAGGCCCAAATCCACCAGCAGGGTATTGGCCTCGGCAGCGGACATCCCCACCACGCTGGGCACCTGAATATTGTCCTGGAGCAGTTCCTCCTCGGTGTAGAGGTAGACGGTGGAGCCCTTGGGCATGGTCTGCTGGGGCAGGGGAATCTGCCGGAGCACGTCGGGGCCGTTGCCGATAAACCGGACACTGAGCCCTTTGGTCCGCAGCTCTGCCTGAGCGTCGTGAGGCTTTTTGCCCACCAGATCGGGAACCTTGATTTCCTTTTCCGCCAGCTCCTCGGCGGTAAACTGGGGCTGATAACCCAAATAGGGAAGGGTTTCGTTGAGGACGGCTCCCACTACCGGAGCGGCGATGACCGAGCCGTAAACGTTTTGCAGATCCGGCTCATCTAACATGACGAGGCAGGCAATTTCCGGGTCTTCCATGGGGGCAAAACCCACAAAGGAGAGAATGTTGCCCTGTTCTCCCTGTCCCAGCTTCTCGGAGGTTCCGGTCTTTCCGCCAATGCGGTAGCCGGGAATGGCAGCAAACCGCCCCGAACCACCATGGACCACTGCCTCCAGCAGAGTGCGCATGGTCTCGCTGGCCTGATTGGAAATGACCTGCCGCTTGACGGTAGGCAGGGTAGTTTCCAGCACGTTGCCCTGAGCGTCCAGCACCTGCTTGACGATGTAGGGTTGCATGAGGTACCCTCCGTTGACAGCTGCCGAGGCAGCGGTAATCAGCTGGATGGGGGTGACCTTCATGGATTGACCAAAGGAGGTGGAGGCAAGTTCCACCCGCCCCTCCTTATTGAGGATTTCGAAGCTGTGGCCGATGCCGTCAGCCTCACCGGGGAGGTCTATGCCGGTTTTTTCCCGCAGGCCAAAGTTTTCAATGTAGTCGTACATCTTTCGGGCGCCTACCCGCTGGCCGATCATAATAAAGGCGGGGTTGCAGGAGTTTTGCATGGCCTCGATAAAGTTCTGGCTTCCGTGGCCCCGGCGCTGCCAGCAGTGAAAGGTGGTATCGGAAACCTGAAAGGAGTAACTGCAGAAAAAGTGGTCGTTCAGGGACACTACGTTGTTGTCCACCCCTGCAGAGGCGGTGATGATTTTAAACACCGATCCGGGCTCGTAGGGGTCGGAAATGGCCTTGTTCCGCCACTGATCGTACCAAAGATTCTGGCGCAGGGTTTTAAAATCCTCGCTGCCGGGGGGCAGGGTGTCCAGTTTGGCCTGAGCTTTGGGGTCGGTGAGGGTAAAAGGGTCGTTTGGGTCAAAGTCCGGCTTGGTGGCCATGGCCAGAACCTCACCGGTTTTGACGTTGATCACCACACCGGCAGCCCGTTGTCTTACCCCGTGTTCGATAACGGCGGTTTCTAGATTCCGCTCCAGATAGTGCTGGATGGTTTCGTCAATGGTCAGAACAATGGAGTTGCCGTCCTGAGCCTCATACAATTGGGAGTATTTAAAGGGCATGTCGGCACCCTTGGCGTTTTTGGTGGAGACCACCATTCCAGAGGTACCGGAAAGGGTTTTATTGTAGTATGCCTCCAGACCGTAGGCGCCGTCGCCGTCGTAGTTGGTAAAGCCCAGCACCGTGGAGGCCAGAGAGCCGTACCGGTAAAAGCGCTTGGTATCCTGCTCCAGAAACACGCCGGAGATGCTGTTGTCGGTAACGTATTCCAGCACCTGATCGGTGACGGCCCGGTCCACCCGGCGCTTGATCACCCAGTAGTAATGCTGCTTTTTGGCCGCCGCATCCAGAATCCCCTGCTTGTCGATTTCCAGAAGCTCCGCCAGATCGGTGGCCACGGTGTCCAAAGTTTCGGCTTTGAGCTCGGCAGGGGAGATGCAGATATTCCATACACTGGCGCTTTCGGCCAGAGGATTGCCGTTCCGGTCATATATCACGCCTCGCTTGGCCCCCAGAGTGTTGGCCCTTGTCTGCTGGTTGAGCGCTTTTTGCTGCAGCTCTTCTCCGCGGACGATCTGCAGTGTGAACAGTTGAATGAAGATAACTCCAAATCCAAACAGCAAAAAGCAGAGAAGGATAATCCGCATCCGGTTCTTCATCTTGCTGGAGGAAGCTTTTTTCATGCGGTTCCTGCCCCCTTTGTGGAAAACTCCCGCTGTGAATCCAACCATTCAACACGGGGTTCTGAAAACTTGTTGAAAACTTTGTGGAAAGAGTGGAAAACCTAAGCTATTATAACTCTTCGGCAAAAACAAAGGAAGAGCTAAGATGCCGAACGTCTTAACTCTCACCCGAGGCGGTCGCGAGGGCCGCGACCGGGCGTTATTGGATTGTGCGGCAGCCTGCATACTACAGATTATTTCACTTCCCGCCAAAATATTCCTTGGCACTTCCCAGCAGTGAACCGATAACGGCAAAGACGCCGTCGTCTGCCGCACTGGACTGTGGATTTTGCGCCAGAATGATCTGATCCTCCTCATATAGATAGACGTAGGAGGTTTGATATTGGTCCAGCTTGCTCATGCCCAGTTCTTCTTCAGCCTGCTGGGCTACCGCCCGCAGGGAGACGGTGGATTCCAACAAACTGGCGTAGCGCATACTGTCGCTGTCCAGCTTGGTCATCTCTTGCTTGAGGCGGCTGATCTGCCCAGTCACCTCGTTGAGGCAGACCTGACAGTAGACAATCAGGCTGATCAGAGCCACCACCACCAAAAACGTACACATCACCTTGGGGGAAAAAGCTCCCGCAAACGCCCGCGGCTGGGAACGCACCATCTTGAGCTGGGGCTTTTGCTGCCCTTGCTGCTCCTTGTGGGGAGTGCTTTCAAACAGGGAATAATCATATGCAAGACCGGTATTGGCCATGGCGATGCTCCTCTACAGCTTCTCGATTGTACGCAGCTTGGCGCTTTTGCTGCGGGGGTTTAGGGCGAGCTCTGATTGGCCGGGCAACACCGGCTTTTTGGTGACCAGCCTGCCTCTGGGTGTTTTTCCACAGACACAGACCGGGAAGTCGGGGGGACAGGTACAGCCTTTGGCCAGAGCGGCAAAGGCCTGCTTGACCATTCTGTCCTCCAACGAGTGAAAGGTGATGACGGCAAACCGGCCGCCGGGATTGAGTATTTCAAAGATGCTGTTTAAGGCTCTTTCCAAACTTTCCAGCTCGCCGTTGACGGCGATGCGCACCGCCTGAAACACCCGCTTGGCGGGATGTCCACCCTCTCGGCGGGCGGCGGCGGGAATGGAGGCTCGAATCAGGTCCACCAGCTCTCCCGTGGTTTGGAGGGGCTGGGTCTGTCGCCTTTCCACAATGCTGCGGGCAATCCGGCGGGAAAACTTTTCTTCTCCGTAGCGGAAGAAGATGGTCGCCAGCTCCTCCTCGGAAGCCGTATTCAGCAGGTCGGCGGCGGTTGGGCCTTCTCCGGACATGCGCATATCCAAAGGGGCGTCCACACTGTAGGCAAATCCCCGCTCAGGGGTGTCCAGCTGATGGGAGGAGACTCCCAGATCCAGCAAAACCCCGTCGGCACCGGGAAGGGAAAGACTCTCAAGGATTTGGGGAATATCCGCAAAGTCCCCCTGAACCACTTGGGCCAGAGGGAAAGGGGCCAATCGGCTTCCTGCGGCGGCGATCGCTTCCCGGTCCTTGTCCACGGCAATCAGTCTGCCTGTGGTAAGGCGCCCCGCGATTTGGAAGGAGTGTCCTCCTCCGCCGGCAGTGCCGTCCAGATAAATTCCATCAGGCCGGATGGCCAGAGCTTCCATGCATTCTTCCGGCAGGACCGAAATATGCGAAAACCCCACTCTGAATCCCTCCCGCCGAAATAGTAGTTGTGAGCTATAAGCTGATTTTGTCGATGATGTCCGCAATGATGTCGGGGGTGTAGGCACTGTTGACCTTGTCCCACAAATCCTTGTCCCAGATTTCAGCGTGGTCGCCGATGCCGCTGATCATCACGTCTTTTTCCAGTCCGGCATACTCCCTCAGGTTCTGGGGGATGACGATTCGTCCCTGTTTGTCCGGCTCCACGTCGATGGCGTGGGCAAACAAAAAGCGCTGAACCCGGCGGGCGTCGGCATTGGGCAGAGTTTTGATCTTCTCTCCCAAGGCTTCCCAATTTTCCTCGGAATACGCAAAGAGGCAGCGGTCGCTGTCCAGCCCCCGGGTGATGATGAAGCGGTTGCCTAAATTTTCCCGGAGCTTGGCGGGGAAGTTGACCCGGCCCTTGGCGTCCAGACTATGCTGGTAGTGGTTGTACAGAGCCACCGTTTCCCCACCTCCTCCACTATTTAGGATTTTTTAACCACAACTCACCACAATTCACCACTTAAGCCAATTATAGCGGCAACCAAGCCAAATTGCAAGTATTTTTCGGTTTAACAACATAAAAAATCCGGCCTTATATTGGCCGGATTGTACAACACGTCTGTATTTTGGGATGAACATACATTCAAGCACTAAGTGTTGTGCTTATTCCTCTTTTCACGTTGATGATCTACCCAGGCGGCAAGGCGGCGGGTGGAGAGAAGAAGGACAAAAATAACCCCCATCACCAGCAAAAATCCCCCGAAGAACCGGCCGGCTATGGCCAGACGGGCCGAAAACGCCAAAGGAGCGCCGCCCTCTGTCTGGGCAAACGCAGAGACAGGCAGGATCAGATAAAAGAATAGGACGGTTGCGGCAAGCTTTTTCATGGCGGAATCCTTTCTGTAGGGATGGAGTTTGGCTGTCTCTTTTATACACCATTCCCGCCGAAAAAGCAACCGATAGCGGAGGGCTAAAAATTTCTGGCCCCAAAATGCTCCACCAGAATATGCAGACCGATGACCACCAGCAAAATTCCGCCCAGGAGCTGGGCTCTGCGGCTGAAGCGGTTACCCGCCAAACGCCCCAGCTGTACCCCCACAAAGCAGCAGACAAAGGTGACTGCCCCGATGAGGCAGACCGCCGCCGTGATATTGGCGGCAATTACCCCCAGGCCGATCCCCACCGCCAGGGCGTCCACACTGGTGGCAAAAGCCTGCAGGAGCAGCACCCGCAGGGAGAGCTTGCGCAGGGGCTGAGGGCCCTCTTTTTCCCTCAAAGCTTCCATGGTCATCCTACCGCCAATCACCGCCAGAAGGGCAAAGGCAATCCAGTGGTCAATGCCGCTGATAACATAGAAAAAAGAAATCCCCACAAAATAACCGATGAGAGGCATCAGGGCCTGAAAAAATCCAAAGACAAGGCCGCAGGCCAATCCCAGCTGCACCGGGCGGCGGGGGTGGCAGATGCCGTTGACCAACGAGACAGTAGCGGCGTCGGAAGCAAGACCCAAAGCCAGTAGAAGCAGCAGCCAAAACTGCAAGCAGAGGCCTCCTTTCAATTCAAAGTATTTACATTTTATTAAAGAAGTACCGGAGAGTTTATAGTACAATATAAGCTGTTATTATGGGCTTGGACAAAGACCTTGGGCCGTTTGGGAAAGGAAAAGGTTATCGTTGTTTGGGTATATTAAGCCATTCAAGCCCGACCTGCGCGTCCGGGAGCTGGATACCTACAAGGCTGTGTACTGTGGCCTGTGCGGGCAGCTGGGGGAAGCGTTTGGGCCGGCAGCCCGCCTGACTCTGAGCTATGATTTTGTGTTTCTGGCCATGCTCCATTACGCCGTCACCCAGGATGCAAAGCCGGTTTTTGAGCGGCGGCGCTGTTATGTCAATCCCCTCAAGAAGCTGACGGTTTGCCGGCCGGGGGAGATTTTGGCCTTTTCGGCGGATACCGCCCTGTTACTTTTATACTACAAACTACTGGATAATATGACGGACAGCGGACCGCTGGGCCGGGTGGGCTGGGGGATGCTCAAGCCGGTAGCGTCGGGTGCTCACAAGCAAGCGGCGGCCCGCAGGCCCTCCTGCGAGGCGGTGGTTGCCCAGAGTATGGCGGCTCAACAACACTTGGAGCAAGGGGCTTGCGACAGTGTGGATGCCGCCTGCGAACCTACGGCAAAGGCTATGGCGGGAATTTTTTCGCTGCTTTCTGCCGATGCCCGGCAGCAAAGGGTGCTGGAGCGAACCGGATACCTGGTGGGCCGATATGTCTATCTTTGCGATGCTTTGGACGATCTGCCCTCCGACCTAAAAACCGGTTGCTACAACCCCTTTATCCTGCGGTACGGCCTTGCAAAAGACGCAGGGGAAGAGCAATTGGCAGAGGTTTACCACTACGGCAGAGATGCTCTTTATCTGACGGCGGGAGAGGCAGCCAAAGCTTACCAGCTGCTGGATACCGGGTTGTTTGCCTCTATTTTGGACAACGTATTTTATCAGGGACTGCGGGCAGGAGCCGATGAAATTCTCCTTCGTCAGGCTCCCAAGCCGGAGCCTTCCGGCGAGGAACGCTCTGCCGGATGTACCGGATGTGCCGCAGCACCTTTACAGAATGACGAATTACAACTATAATCGGGTTATGCGTTTTGGGTGAATGCCGAGCCCGTTTTGGAAAAGCCATGCACAATCGGTCAAGGAGGTTTTGGTGCATTGCAGGTACCTTAGAATGAGTAATACGAAAATGTAAGGCAAATGATGACGGGACGCCAAAAGGCGCTGTAATCCCCAAAAAGACGGGCCGTTCCCTTACTGTTAAGGCCCTAAAGGAGAGAGGGTAGCATGAGCGATCCCTACAAAGTACTGGGTGTATCGCCCAACGCAAGCGACGACGAAGTAAAAACCGCCTACCGGGAGCTGGCCCGGAAGTATCATCCCGATTCCTATGTCGGCAACCCTTTGAGCGATCTGGCTGCCGAAAAGATGAAGGAGATTAACGAGGCTTACGATACGGTTATGTCCATGCGCCGGGGAGGCCAAAACACCTCCTACCAGAGCGGCTCTGCCGGACAAAGCTCCCAGTTCTGGGATATTCGCAGACTAATCAACGCCGGGCGGATCACCGAGGCGGAGGAGCTGTTGGACGGAGTCCCCCGCCAGATGCGGGATGGGGAATGGTACTTTCTTAAAGGCAGTATCCAGTACAGCCGGGGGTGGATGGAGCAGGCCTATGAAAACTTTGCCCGGGCGGTGGAGATGAACCCCAACAACCGGGAATATCAGGCGGCACTGGGACAGCTCCAGTGGCAGCGGGCTAACGGACGGCCTCAAAACGTCTACCACACCGGATCGGTGGGAGGCTGCTCCCTCTGCGATGTCTGCACCACCCTGTACTGTGCCGACTGCTGCTGCGAGTGCATGGGCGGCGATCTGATTCGCTGCTGCTGACGGGGACCGGTTTATGAGTGGAAAAAGCACACAGATTGCGTTGGGCGGGATGTTTTCCGCCCTTTGCGTTGCCCTGATGTTTATGACAGGGCTGGCACCCTTCGCCACCTATGCCATTCCCATGCTGGCGGGAGCCATGCTGATTCCCGTGGTGGTGGAGCTAGGGCCCAAAACTGCGGTGATGGTCTATCTCAGCGTGGGCATTATCTCAATTTTTGTGGCGGCAGATAAAGAAGCCGCCATGATGTTTCTTGTCTTTTTTGGCTATTATCCCATCCTCAAGCAAAGGCTGGAGCGTTTGCCCGGCCGCATTCTGGAGTATTTTGTCAAAATTTTTATCTTCAATGCTTCCGTGGTGGGAGGCTTTGCCTTTGTGTTTTACGTGCTGGGGATGAAGGAGCTGCTGGAGGGCTTGGGAGACTTCGGCAGGTATACGGCTCTGATATTGCTGGCCATGGGCAATGTGATTTTTGTCATCTACGACGTGGCCCTGACCCGGCACTATACGCTGTACATCAGGTGGTTCCGGCCACGGATTCTGAGGCGGTGACCACCGGGTCTGCCGCCCCGAAGCCGGAATTTTTAGAACTTCTGGCCTGATGGGATTGGGAGGAAATATGTCGCGCTTTTGCACCTTGTGCAGTTCCAGCAAAGGGAACTGCTATTACATATCAGGGGGTGGAACCTCTCTGCTGGTGGATGCCGGTTTGGGCCCCCGCAACCTGAAAAAAGCACTGGACAGCCTGGACGTGGCATTGGAAGAGCTGGCGGGGGTGGTGATCACCCACGAGCACACCGACCATGTCAAGGGACTATGTTCTCTGGTCCGCAGGTTTCGGCTTCCGGTTTACGCTTCGGAGGGGACCCTTTCCGCTTTGGAGGCCATGGGAGCCCTGCCCCCGGGAGCTGTTGTGATTGAGCTAACCGGCGAAAAAGAACTGGCGGGGATCGGCATCCGCTCCTTTTCCATTCCCCACGACGCTGCAGACCCGGTGGGTCTGCGCTTTTGCATGCCCGACGGCAGGACAGTGGGAATCGCCACCGATCTGGGCCACGTCCACGGCGGGATACGCTCCGCCTTAACCGGCTGCGATCTGGTTTTGCTGGAATCTAACTACGATCCGGCCATGCTGCAGGCGGGGGCCTACCCGTGGTTCCTCAAGCGGCGGGTACAGGGAGAGCAGGGCCACCTTTCCAACGAGGCGGGGGCGCTGTTGGCCACCTATCTGGCCCAGCGGGGAACCACCCGCTTTGTGCTGGGACATCTGAGCCAGAACAACAACCTGCCGGATATTGCCTACCTCACCGCCCGGGAAGCCTTGCAGGAGGCGGGAGCGCGGGAGGGCGTGGATTTCCTCTTGAGCGTTGCTCCGGCCCAGGCCGTTCACCCCATGATTGTGTTTTAGTTGACAGGGAGACTTCCGGCTTAATAAACCATTGGATACTTTTGGAATTTATGGTATGATGTAGGAAATTGTCTGTTGGAGAACCGACATCCAAAAGCCGGGGACATGAACCGGGCAGAGGAGCATGGCGTGGAGGAGGAGCGGCGTGGTACATCTAGGTGTGGACTTGGGCGGCACCACCATTAAAATTGGGCTGGTGGATGGCGATGGGAAGCTGCTTCGCTCCCTTGCCATTCCAACGGCTCTCCCCCGGCCGCCTCAGGCCATCTGTCAGGATATTGCGGAGGCCGCCAGCCAGCTTTTGGAGGCGGAGCATCTAACTTGGGAA
This sequence comes from Oscillospiraceae bacterium, assembly GCA_018434245.1. Classification (GTDB taxonomy): domain Bacteria; phylum Bacillota; class Clostridia; order Oscillospirales; family Ruminococcaceae; genus WRAV01. Next base: position 34,507 of record JAHDPQ010000079.1, on the reverse strand, counting down.
CAGGTACGGGATCTGGGGGCGGGAGCTCCCGGAACGGTGGACCCCAACCGGGGCGTTGTCCTTTACGCCACCAACCTAGACTGGTGGGACTTCCCGCTGGCGGAGGAACTGGCCCGGCGCCTGCCCCGTCCGATTCCGGTCTACGTACAAAACGACGCCAATGTAGCGGCGGTGGGGGAATATCTGGCCGGCAGTGCCAAGGGCTCTGCCAGTGTGGTGGTGCTCACCATCGGCACCGGAATGGGATCGGGAATCATCCTGGACCGCCGGATGATCAACGGACATTACTGCGGCGGCGGGGAATTCGGCCACATGGTCATCGTTCAGGGAGGCAGGCGCTGCAGCTGCGGTCGAAAGGGCTGTCTGGAAGCCTATGCTTCCGCCACGGGGCTTACCAATCTCACCCGAGATGAAATGGAGCGCACACCGGAAAGCCTGATGCATTCCATTGCCAAAAAGCAGGGGGAAGTAAGTGCCCGCACCGCCTTTGACGCCATGAGGGCAGGGGATGCAGCCGGAAGCCGGGTGGTGGATTTATTCCTCGACTATCTGGCCTGTGGCATTGTCAACATCATCAACGCCTTGCAGCCGGAGCTGATCTGCCTTGGCGGCGGCGTTTCCAAAGAGGGGGACACCCTCCTGCTGCCCTTGACGGAGAAGGTGAGCAGAGAGGTTTATGGCGGCTCTCACCTTGCCAGCACCCGGCTGCAAATTTGCACCTTGGGCAACGATGCCGGCATGATTGGAGCTGCTCTGTTGGGCCGGATGCAGAAATTGCAAGCAGGAAAAGTATAAAAAGGCTTTTGCCTTGAGGAATTTATTCCGGGCTTTTTGTTATACTGAAAACAGTGACATTACGTAAGGGAGTTCTAATGAGTAAACCTAAAATTGTTGCCATTGTTGGCTCGATGCGCAAAGATTCCTACAACCGCCAGCTGGCCCGGTTGGCCAAAGAAGCGGTGGGGGACCGGGCAGAGTTTGAGCTGCTGGAATACGCCGATGTCCCGCTGATGAACGAGGACATTGAGTATCCGACGCCGGAGTCGGTGCAGCGGGTCCGGCAGGCAGTGGCCTCTGCCGACGGCGTATGGTTTTTCACACCGGAATACAACCACTTTTTTCCCGGTGTGCTCAAAAATCTGATCGACTGGCTGTCCCGTCCCATGGAAAAAGGCGGGTCTCAGGTTCTGGCCAAAAAGCCTGCAGCCATCAGCGGAATCAGTCCCGGCATGTCGGGAACAGCCATTGCTCAGGACCATCTGGTTACACTCATCAGTATTTTGAACATGAAGGTGATGAACTGGCCCCGTCTGACCATCCCAAACGGGTGGCAGCAGTTGGATGAGGAAAAAAAGCTGAAGCTGGCCTCCAGCGCTATTCACCTACAAAAGCAAGCAGATGCCTTTGTGCAGTTTCTACAAAACCAGTAATTTGTTCTTGATCATGCTGCGAAACAACCGCCCAACTGGTGAGAGGGCGGTTTTTTCAGCCGTTGTTAAATTGTTCAGAAATAGGCTTGGGTTTTGTGATATAGTATAGCTGATATAGTCAATCTGTTTTAAAACAATAAGCGTTTTAAAAGGGTGAGCTACGCTCGCTGGTGCGCCATAGGCGTAGGATTGACTATAAAATTCAAGCGGCCCATAGGGCAGCTGTGTGGCAAATGCCGCGCCTTGAAAATACTTTGCGTTTCCAGGTTAACCAATTATATTATCAATACTACAGGACTACAGGCAGGTGATTGGATGGAGCACTCATTGTCCCGGGCGGAGCTATTGCTGGGAAAGGCTGCTCTGGCACGGCTGGCTCAGGCCCGGGTGGCGGTCATTGGATTGGGAGGCGTGGGGTCCCATGCCGCCGAGGCTCTGGCCCGCTGTGGTGTGGGAACTCTCTTGCTGGTGGATAGCGACCGGGTGGCTCTTTCCAACCTTAACCGGCAGCTTTTGGCAACCACCCAAACGGTGGGAGAGCTGAAAACTCAGGCCATGGCTGGGCGGATTGCTCTGGTGGCTCCCCAAGTTGCTGTGGAAATGCGGGAGCTGTTTGTTTTGCCGGAAAACGTTGCCCAACTGCTAGACCCTGCTCCCGATTATGTCATAGACGCCATTGATACGGTTTCGGCCAAGCTGGCCTTGGCAGAGGAGTGCTACCGGCGAGAAATTCCCCTGATCAGCTGCATGGGGGCAGGCAACAAGCTGGACCCCACCCGCTTTCGGGTCAGCGACCTCTATCAGACGCAGGTCTGCCCCCTCTGCCGGGTGATGCGCCGGGAGCTGCGAAAGCGGGAAGTGTCCTCCCTGAAAGTGGTGTGGTCCGATGAGGAGCCCCGGCCGGTCCACCCGGACGTCTGCCTTTCCGAAGTACCAAGTCAGGGCAAGCGCAGCGTTCCGGGCAGCGTCTCCTTTGTGCCCCCAGTGGCAGGGCTGGTTGCCGCAGGGGAAGTGATCCGGGACCTCATCGGGGAACAGCGGGAATAAAGAGGCCTCAAGGGCGCTTGATATAGCGGTTTTATTGACTTTTCCCACAGGATAAAGTAAAATAACAGGATAGGCTGCCCCATTGTGACCATCCGCCTGCTTTCGCAGAATACCCCGGCAGGCAGGGAAGGGGCAGAACCTGTATTCAAAGGAAAATGTTCCACCAACGATGGGCCAAAGAGCCGTTGTTGGAAAGGTAGCAGTTTACAGTTTAGGAGGGTGGACATGGCGCAAAAAATTCTGGCGATGACGCTGTGTCTTATGCTGTTGGGGGGCTGCGCCTCCATTTCCATGAATGCCGAGGATTTGCTGGTTCCTCCCCGGCTGAACAAGCGGCAGACCATGGTGGAAGAAGCCTTGCAGGCCACCGTCAGCCCCAGCAGCATCTTGTACCGGTATCCCCAGCGGGGCGACTACCGCTCTCCCTTTGTCTTTTTTGATATGGATAACGACGGCCTGCAGGAAGCCATGGTTTTTTACACCTACCGCTCGGGTGATGATATGGTTCGGGCCAAGGTGCTGCGGGAAACCAAGGACGGCTTCTTCCAGCAGGTGCGAGACATCACCGGCGACGGAGATCAGGTAGATTTTATCCAGTTTGCCCATGTGCTGGACCGGCAAACCTACTGTCTGCTGATCGGCTGGCAAAATACCCGCAAAGGCTCCTCCACTCTGGGAGTCTACACCTATCAGGGGGGAGACTGGGCCCGGGAGGCTCAGATGAGCTATGAGAGTCTGGATGTAGACGACTATTTGGGAGACGGACTCAACGAGGTTCTGCTAATCCGCAAGGACAGCTCCGACTACTACCAGCTCACCCTGCTGGGCCGGACGGTAGACGGCCGCCTTTCCACCATTGGAGAGCTGCCCCTTTCCCCCGACACCACCTCGGTGCTTCAGATGTGCCGGGGCCGGTTGGAGGATGGCTACGCCGTTTACATCGACCAGCGCCGCGCCGATACCTATACCGGCACCGAGGTGGTATCCGTCGGCCGGAATGGGCTCCAATCTCTGGTGGGGGAGCTGAACTTTGAACTGTACAGCGAAACCTTCCGGGAGGAAGAGGTTCTGAGTGTAGACTTGCAGGAGGACGGCAGCGTGGAAATTCCCACCCTGTCCGAGTTGCCGGGCTATGTGACGGGGGATGAGCTGGAGCCCCCCCCTCTGACGGATTATATCCGCCTCAGCGCCTCCGCCGACCAGCCGGGGTACTCCTTCCAGCGGGTCTACTCCGCTGCAGTCAACGAGGAGGCGGGGTATCTGGTGTTTTTTCCGGAGCGGTGGGTGGGCAACGTCACCATCCAGCGCCGCCCCGAAAGCAACGAGTGGCGCTTTTACAAGGTGGACCCGGTGACGGATTTTGCTACCACCGAGCTGCTGCGCATTGGGGTTTACTCCACCCGGGACTATCAGGACCAGTTTACCAGCAATTATATTCCTCTGGCGGAGCGGGGGCTGTTCCAGTACAAGGCCTACATTCCCGCCACGGAAGGAGAGCCTCTGGCCATTACCCAGCGGGAGCTGGAAACCCAGCTGTTTATGCTACTGTAAAAGGGAACCCCTTTTGCCGACCGCATGGAAGCCTACCTGTTTTTACCTTGCAATGTATGAAGCCATCGGCGTTTTTTGTTCCAAAGCAGGTTATACAACACACTCTGACGAGGAGGACTGAAAGATGGGGGATATTAGGAAGATTCTGATCGCAGAAGATGAAGATGTCATCCGGGATTTTGTGGTGATCAACCTGCGCCGGGCCGGATATGTGGTCACCGACGTGGATAACGGGGAAAAAGCTCTGGAGGTCTTCCAGAAAAGCGACGGGGATTTTGATATTGTGCTGCTGGACGTGATGATGCCGGGCATCGACGGCTTTGAGGTCTGCAAACAGATACGGGCGGCCTCCAACTCGGTGGGAATCATCATGCTTTCCGCCAAGACGCAGGAGATGGATAAGGTTTCCGGCCTGATGCTGGGCGCCGACGATTACGTGACCAAGCCCTTTTCTCCCACCGAGCTGCTGGCCCGGGTGGATGCGGTGTATCGCCGGGTTTCCATGGCCCGCTCCGCCAGCGAACCAGCCAGCCAGATCACCTCGGGGGATTTTATCCTCAACATCAAGAGCCGCTCCCTCACCAAAAAAGGCAAGCCGGTGGAGCTGACTCAGATGGAGTTCCAGATCATGGAGTTCTTTATGTCCCACCCCAACGTGGCCATGGAACGCAGCGAGATTTTATCCCACGTGTGGGGAGAGGACTACTACGGCGATGTAAAAATCGTGGATGTCAACATCCGTCGCCTGCGGATGAAAATAGAAGACGATCCTTCCAAGCCCAAACACATTCTCACCATCTGGGGCTACGGATACAAATGGGTGGATTAGGGGCGTTCTGAACACTCCAAACGCTTGTTAAATTCTACGGACAGAAGCGTCTGCTGCGTTGAAAGTGTTTGGAATACAGAAAATATTCCTGTGCCTTGCAGCCTCTTGCTTTCAGTGAATTTTCCGGCAGCTTTTTAAATTGCTCTAGCCGGACCGGGCGGGGAGCCGCCCATGCTCGGACTGCGCCGGGTTTTAGCCTGCCCGGCGCGGATGCTGTTTTAAAGACAAAGGAGGGGAGATGGCGGCATGGCGATCAAACGAATCACCCGGCGCTGGCTGTTTAACAGCTTTGGCGTTATTGTCGTCATCATTCTGGTGATTGAGGTTGCGGCGGGTTTGGGCATTTCCAATTATTATTACAACTCGGTGCGCCAAGCCCTTCTTTCCCGGGCGGATTCCGCAGGCGTTGTCTTTGCCCGGTACGCAGAAGATAAAACTCAGGATTTTCAGACTCAGGTACGGGATTATGTCACCTCCTTTCCCGCCAAGGATAAAATGGAAATGATGGTGCTGGCCGGAGAAGGAGAAATCCTCTATACCTCCAGCGGCTTTGAGCCCGACGACAAAGCCACCCTAGATGACTACCGGGCGGCCCTTGTCTCTCAGGACCGGTCGGGATACTTTGTGGGCCGGATGGGTCAGGAGCGGGTGATGGCGGTGACCATGGCCCTGTCTTTGCCGGGCAGCGGCGTTTCGGCGGTGCGCTTTCTGGTTTCCCTCACCCATGTGGATCGACAGATCGCCTGGGTGATCAGCGGCCTTGTACTGCTGGGCTGCGTGATTTTGCTGCTGGTGTTGTTTTCCAGCTCTTACTTTATCAACTCCATTGTCAACCCTGTGGGGGAGGTGGGGGAGACCGCCCGGCGAATTGCTCAGGGCGACTTTCGGGCCCGCCTTGCTAAGAAAAACGACGATGAAATCGGCGAGCTCTGCGACATCATCAACTACATGGCGGAGGAACTTGGTGTTGCCGAAACCATGAAAAACGACTTCATCTCCTCGGTGTCCCACGAGCTGCGCACCCCTCTGACCGCTATTCAGGGCTGGGGGGAGACCATCCTCTCCGACGAAGGGGAGGATAAAGAGACCCTGCAAAAGGGGATGAAGGTGATCATCAGCGAGACCGACCGCTTAAGCTCCATGGTGGAAGAGCTGCTGGACTTTTCCCGGATGCAGAGCGGCCGTCTCAAGCTGATTTTAAGCCGGATGGACCCGGTGGCCGAGCTTTCCGAAGCGGTGATCATGTACACCGAGCGGGCCAAGAGAGACGGTATCACTCTGGTCTACGAGGAAGGGGACATCTATGCCCCCATTCGGGGGGACAAAAACAAAATCCGTCAGGTGTTTGTTAACGTCATCGACAACGCCATCAAATACTCCGACCATGGCGGAACCGTCACGGTCAGCGCCGAAATCCTTTCGGGTAAGCTGGTTATCACCGTCACCGATACGGGGATCGGCATCCGGGAGGATGATCTGGATAAAATCAAAACCAAATTCTTCAAGGCAAACTCTACTCGCCGGGGCTCCGGAATCGGGCTGGCGGTGGCGGATGAGATTATCACCCGCCACAACGGTACCTTGGAGGTGGATTCCCGTTACGGGGAAGGAACGGCGGTTACCATCACCCTGCCCATTATGAAAAAGCAGGATGAGCTGGCGGAAATTGACGATGCCGGCGAGGGAACACCCTGAACAACAGCAAGCTCAGAACAAACTGAAAAGAATACAGTTGCACTCAAGCAAGGATTGGAGCCGGTATTGAATCAGAAAAACTTTAGAACCTCCATCGGAGGGCAAGCCCTCATCGAAGGGGTTATGATGCGGGGCCCCGCCCTTTCGGCCATGGCGGTACGCCTGCCGGACGGCGAAATTGATGTGGAGACTTGGGAGACAGCTTCCGGGAAGAAATGGTATAAAAAGGCTCCGTTTATACGAGGGGTATTCAATATGGTGGATTCTTTGCTCTTTGGCTACAAGTGCCTGATGCGTTCCGCCACCAAATCCGGGCTGGAGGAAGAGGAGCCCTCCAAGTTCGAGCAGTGGCTGGCGGCCCGGCTGGGCAAGAACCTTTCCACCGTGGTGTCGGTGTTCGCTTTGGTGATGGGTGTGGGCCTTGCTATTCTGCTTTTTACCGCTCTGCCCGCTTTTTTAATCAGCCTTTTGGGCAAACTGATAGAGATCACTCCCATGGGCAAATCTTTGTTGGAAGGCCTGACCAAAATCGGTATTTTTGTAGCCTATCTGGCTCTGGTTTCCAAAATGCCGGACATTCGCCGGGTCTTTGAATACCACGGAGCCGAGCATAAAACCATTGCATGCTACGAAGCGGGGGAGGAGCTGACGGTGGAAAATGTCCGGGCCAAACTTCGCTTCCATCCCCGATGCGGTACCAGCTTTTTGCTGATTGTGCTGGTGATTTCCATTCTGGTCTTTTCCGTTGTCTCTTGGGAGAGCGTCCTGTTGCGGGTGGTACTTAAAATCGCCCTGCTTCCCGTTGTGGTGGGAATTTCCTACGAGATCATCAAATATGCCGGTCGCCACGACAACGCCCTGACCCGGGCGATTTCCGCCCCCGGGCTTTGGCTGCAGCGGCTGACCACCAATGAGCCCGACGACAGCCAGATTGAGGTGGCCATTGCCTCGATGATGCCTGTAATCCCAGTAGAAGAAGGAGCCGACAAATGGTAGCAGAAACGTTAAAAGAACTGTATGAAGAAACCCTTTCCGCCGCTCCCACCTCCTTTGAGGCAGGTGAACTCTTTACCCACGTCACCGGGGTAAAGCCTTTGGATGCCGATACCCGCCCCGCTGAGCCGAAGCAAAGGCAACAGCTAGAGACCCTGCTCAAGCGGCGGGGAGGCGGCTATCCCCTCCAATACCTGCTGGGAGAGTGGGAGTTTTATTCTCTACCTTTTAAGGTGGGTCCCGGGGTGCTTATTCCCCGGCAGGACACCGAAACATTGGTGGATGCGGCTTTGGGTGCTCTTCGTACCATGGCTGTGCCGGAGCCTCAGGTACTGGATTTGTGCAGCGGCAGCGGTTGTGTGGCCATCGCCGTCAAACATGAGCACCCCGCCGCTGCGGTGACGGCTCAGGAGTTTTCTCCCGAGGCCTATTCCTACCTGACTCAGAACATCGCCCTCAACGGTTTGGAGATTACCCCTCATCTTTCGGATCTGCGGGAATACACTCACCCGGTTCCAGTGGATTTAATCGTATCCAATCCCCCCTACATCCCCCAAAGCCAGTTCCGGGATCTTCAGGCAGAGGTGGGCTTTGAACCACTTGCCGCTCTGGATGGCGGAGAGGACGGCCTGTACTACTTCCGGGCCATTGCCCGCCGCTTTAAAGAACAGCTGCGTCCCGGCGGCGCTCTGCTGCTGGAAATCGGCATGGAGCAGGAGGAGGAAGTGGCCGCTATTCTGCGGGAAAACAACTTTGAGCGGATTACCTTCCACAAGGACTTGAACGGAATCGTCCGGGTGGTGGAAAGCCACAGCCCAATTAAGGGGACAAGCCTTTCCTAACGCCTGAGACTGCCCTGCTTACAGATAGCAACAGTACAATTCCCTTACGGGCAGCTACGCGGTAAATGCTGCGACTTGAAAACACAAAGTGTTTTAAGTAAAAGGATTATACGGATTATAAGGAGATCTCGATGTTTATTGATCTTGCTAAAATATCACTCCGGGCGGGCAATGGCGGCAACGGGGCCGTCAGCTTCCACCGGGAAAAATATGTGGCGGCGGGAGGCCCCGATGGCGGGGACGGCGGCAAAGGAGGAGACATCCTCTTTGTGGCGGACAGTCACCTTTCCACCCTGGCAGACTTCCGCTACAAGCGCAAATATGCCGCAGAGGATGGTGTCAACGGCGGTTCCAGACGCTGCACCGGAAAAAACGGCGCCGACCTCATCATCCGGGTGCCTCACGGAACCCTGATCAAAGAGGCGGAAACCGGAAGGCTTTTGGTCGACATCTCGGGAGAAGATCCTGTGGTGGTGGCCTGGGGGGGCAAGGGAGGCTGGGGCAATGCTCGGTTTGCCACCCCCACCCGCCAGATTCCCCGGTTTGCCAAGCCCGGCCGTCTGGGAGACCGGCTGGAGGTTCAGTTGGAGCTCAAGCTTCTGGCCGACGTGGGGCTGGTAGGCTTTCCCAACGTGGGCAAATCCACCCTAATTTCGGTGGTGAGTCAGGCCAAGCCGGAAATTGCCAACTACCACTTCACTACCCTCAGCCCGGTGCTGGGAGTGGTCCGGCTGGATGAGGGCAGCAGCTTTGTTATGGCCGACATCCCCGGCCTGATTGAGGGCGCCAGCGAAGGAGTGGGCCTGGGCCACGACTTTTTGCGCCATGTGGAGCGCTGCCGCCTGCTGGTTCATGTGGTGGATGTTTCCGGGATCGAGGGGCGGGACCCCATCCAGGATTTTGAGACCATCAATCAGGAGCTGAAAGCCTTTAATCCCCAACTGGCGGAGCGTCCTATGCTGGTGGCCGCCAATAAGTGCGACCTTGCCACCCCCGAGCAGATTTCCGCCTTCAAGGATTACATCCACGGCCAGGGGCTGGAATGCTTCGAGCTTTCGGCTGCCACCAATCGGGGAGCCAAAGAGCTGGTGGGAGCCATTGGGGCCAAACTAGTCAACCTGCCCCCCATTCTGGAATTTGAACCGGAACCCTTCACCCCTCCCGAAGTGGACCCTCAGGCCTTTGAGATTGCCAAACAGGGCGATGTGTTTGAGGTGGATGCCCCATGGCTGGAACCTGTGCTGAGCACCGTCAATATGAACGACTACGAATCCCTTCAGTATTTCCAGCGGGTGCTGGTGCAGAGCGGCATCATCGCCCGGCTGGAGGAAATGGGAGTAGACGAGGGCGACACGGTGCGGATTCTGGGCTTTGAATTTGATTATGTGCGCTGACTTTGGAGAGGATACACCGATGTTGGATTTAAAGCAAGGCAATATGGCCGATCCGGGGGGGATGAGCCCGGTATCTCTTGCCTTTATCGGAGATGGTGTCTTTGAGTTGATGGTGCGGGAGCAATTGGTGAGCACCGGGGGTATGCCGGCAGGCAAGCTTCACCTGCTGGCGGTGCGCCGGGTCAAGGCCAGCGCTCAGGCAGCCGCTTTTGAGGCAGTACATGAAGTTTGCGACGAGGTGGAGCGCAGCATTCTGCGCCGGGGACGGAACGTCAGCCTTTCCCGGATTCCCCGCAGCTGCACCCCAGAAGAATACCACAAGGCCACCGCCATTGAGGCTCTGTTTGGCTACCTGTATCTTTTGGGCAGGATTGACAGACTCCACGACCTGTTTGAGCGGATGGAGGAGGTGGCGGTCGGTGAGCACGGCTAAGGCAAGCAGCTTTAAAACCGCTGTAATCAACATTTTGGCCGATCTTACTGGCAGCTTCCTGATGGCCATAGGTACCCAGATATTCAGCGCCCCCAACGGCATTGCCCCCGGCGGAGTCACCGGGCTTTCGGTGTTGGCTAACCATCTGACTGGGCTGCCGATTTCTGCCGTTTCTTTTCTCCTTAACATCCCGATTTTGATTGCCTCCTGGTTTATTTTGGGCAAGAAGTATACCCTTAGAACCGTACGCAGTGTCATTGCTTTTACCCTGATGTTGGAGGTGGTGGGCAGTATTCTGCCCATCTATCAGGGAGAGGCAATTTTGGCGGCGCTTTACGGCGGCGTTTTGAGTGGATGCGGAATTTCGCTGATTTTTATGCGGGGCTCCACCACCGGAGGTACCGATATTCTGGCTCGACTGATGCAAAAGCGTTTGCCCGGGGTATCGGTGGGTCGGCTTCTTTTGGTGCTCAACGGCTGCATCCTGTTGCTGGCAGCCGCTGTTTATCAGAACATAGAAAACGCCCTTTATGCCATGATCAGTATCTTTGCCTCTTCCCGATTGTTGGACAGTGCCCTGTACGGGATGGATATGGGCAAGGTGCTGATGATCATCACCGAGCTGCACGAGGAAGCCGCCAGAGAGATCAACAAGCGAATGGGACGGGGCTGTACCCTGCTGGAGGGCAAGGGGACTTACACCCAGCAAAACCGTCCCGTGCTCATGTGTGCGGTGCGTCGCAGCCAGGTGTTTGAGGTGAAAAGCATCGTGTTTGACCTGGACCCCGGTGCCTTTATCGTGGCCATGGAAGCCAACGAGATCATCGGCAACGGCTTTAAGGCGGCAGGGCACCAGTCAACCTAAAGGTATATAGAAAATAGGCGGACATCTACGCGTAGATGTCCGGTTTTCTTTTGCTTAAGAACCACTAGCTCTGCTGGTGGAAAAAGACCCTTCAGGTATGGACAAGAAAAAGGCTCCCCGATAAATTAGAGTTAAGGTCTGCCAACCTAACTTTAAAAATCGGGGAGGTCTTTATATGAAAGACATAACTGGCTTAGAACATACGAAGTAGAGATGTCAATACCACGTAGTGTTTGCGCCGAAATATAGAAGGCAAGCAATATATCGGGAAATAAAGGCTGATATAGGCTTTATTCTACGGGAATTGTGCAATCAAAGAGGGGTAGAAGTTATAGAAGCAAATGCATGCCCGGATCATATCCATATGCTGATTAGCATACCGTCAAAGTTTAGTGTATCGCAGATAATGGGGTATCTAAAAGGGAAGGGCAGCCTGATGATATTCGACCGACATGCAAATCTGACGTATAACTATGGCAACAGGTACTTCTGGGCAAGAGGGTATTACGCGGATACGGTAGGTAGGAATAAAAAGCAGATACAGGAGTATATCCAAAACCAGCTAAAGGAAGATCAGATTGCGGATCAGATGAGTTTGAAGGAGTACACTGACCCGTTTACGGGTAGCAAGAATACCAAGGCATAAAAGTACCCCTTTAGGGGGTTGCCCGAAAAAACCAATGCGAATGGCAGACCTTTCGGGGCCCCTTTAGGGGCATTGTCTGTATCATGCCCTCCTAGGGCCATTCAGCCTCCGGCTTAGCCGGAGGCTTTGACTGGGGCTTGCGTTTCCGCTGCGATTGACAGACAGCCGATACCGATATTATAATATACACGTGTACAATAAGTCCGAATCCTTGTATGCACAAGTGAGAAAAACGAAAGAAGAAGTGTTGTTATGCTGTTGGTGGAGACCTACTTTATCTGGTTTGTCTGTTATAGTGTGCTGGGATGGGTCTACGAAACCATCCTCTGCTCCACGTTGGAAAGGCGGTTTATCAGCCGCGGCTTTTTAAACGGGCCCTATTGCCCCATCTACGGCTTTGGAGCCATACTGGTGATCGCCGTTTTGGGCGATGTGGACAATATCGCCGCTCTCTTTTTGTCGGGAGTGGTCCTAACCTGCAGCCTGGAATACGTCACCTCCTGGGGGATGGAAAAGCTATTTCACGCCCGATGGTGGGACTACTCGGATAAAAAATGGAACATCAATGGGCGGATTTGCCTGCTGGGGGCGGTGGCCTTCGGCAGCTTTTCCGTTTTACTCATCAAAGGGATTCACCCCCCGGTGGCTCAGCTGATTGGAAGGATTCCCCGCAACTTTATGCACTATGGTTCTCTATTTTTGTTTCTCCTGCTGCTGGTCGACAGCTTCTACACCATTCTGTCCGTCTCCGACTTTGACCAGAAGCTCAAGGAGCTCTCCGCCGAAATCGCAGGATTCACCGACGGAGCCCTTCACCGCTATGCAGAGACCCTCAAGGAGCGAGTGGGGGAAAAAGAGCTCCACGAAAAGATCAGCCATGCTTACGAGCGCTTCCGCTCCAGGATGAACGCTCAGGAGCACAGAATGCTCAAGGCTTTCCCGGCCTTTCGGTCCATGAGATACAACAAGCACCTGCAGGAAATTCGAGCTGCGGTCAAAAAGCTCAAGGAACGCAACCGCAACCATTAGTTTTCACCTTGCATCGGGACGCTTCTGGAGAGAAGCGTCCTTTTCTGATGCAAATGGGCAGTTTTCCCTGATAGGCCGGGGGAAAGGGGATTCAGGCAAAAACCTGTGACTTGAATAAAACACTGTTCTTTTCGATGGCAACCGCATATAATGGGGGAAACTTTCCGCAAACAAGAAGGCTATGACTGAACGGACAAGGGAAAAAAGAAGCCCTGTCGGGAATTGCCAAGGCAGGGGAGCTGTGGTATAATGAGAATTAACAATTTTTGGGATGGGCAGACCGATATCCTTGGGGATATACGCAAAGTTAAATATTGAGAGGACCGGAGTGTGAGACTATGGCCAGTGGCAACGATCAAATGATGGAGATGTTTCTTTTCGAAATGAGCACCCTAATCGAGCAATTGGACGAGGTTCTGCTCAATTCCGAAAAGAGCCAGGAGCTGACAGAGGATGCGGTCAGTGAGATTTTCCGCATTATGCACACCATAAAGGGTTCCTCCGCCATGATGGATCTGGATTTGATCTCCACCGTTACCCACAAGCTGGAGGACTCTTTCTTTTTGATTCGGGAAGACGGCATCGACCAGAGCCACTTTACGGAGCTGTTTGACCTAATGCTGGACGCTACCGATTTCCTGAAAAGCCAGCTGGAGGCCATTCAAAACGGCGATGAACTGGCGGAGAAAAACGATAATTTGATCGATCGGGCCGTTGCCTTTTACAATATCCTCAAAGGAGGGGAGGTTTCCGCGGCTTCCGCACCTGCCACCCCTGCGGCGCAACAGTCCGCACCTGCTGCCGAGCCTGATCTGCCTGTGGGCGAAGATGCCATGCGCTTTGAAGTCTTTTTTGAAGAGGACAGCGGCATGGAAAATCTGCGGGCTTTTATGCTGATCAATACCTTAAAAACCAAAAGCAAGATTCTGGGCTACCACCCTCATGATATTGAGAGCAATCCTGAGACCGCCATGGAGATCATGGTGAACGGCTTTACCATCACCTTGGAAAGCGAGCTGGCTCCTGCCGAGATGCAGGAGTTTATCGAAAAGCAGATGCATGTCAGCTCAGCCACCCTTCTGTCCGAAGAGGATGTGGCCCGCAGGACGGGAAAATTCGTCGACCTTTCCGGTACCCGGTACGAGGCACATGTCTACTTTGAAGAAGATTGCGGCATGGAAAACCTGCGGGCCTTTATGCTGGTTAACTCCCTGCGCTCCAGCTGCCGGGTAGTTTCCTTCAGCCCCGCCGATATCGAAACCAACCCCGAAACCGCCCTGCTGATCAGCGCCAAGGGCTTTCGCATGATTTTAGAAACCCCCTTGAGCCAATCGGCCCTTCAGGAGATTCTAAACAAGGGAATGTATGTCCGTTCCGCCATCCTGAAAGAGGTGGCCGGAGCTTCTGCCCCGTCGGAGCCAGCGGCGGCATCTTCCCTCCAGTCGGACAAGGCTTCGGCTCCCGCCGTTGGGCCGGAAAAAGAGGCGGCCAAAAAGCCCCGGGCCGTCAAGGCTCCCATCAAGCAGAGCCTCATCAGCGTTTCGCTGGATAAGCTAGACCAGTTGATGGACCTCATGGGTGAGCTGGTCATCACCGAATCCATGGTGGTGCGCTCTCCCGACCTCAAGGCACTGACCAAGCTGGACAACTTTCAAAAGGCGGAGCGGCAACTGCGCAAGCTCACCGACGAGCTGCAGGATATGGTCATGTCCATCCGTATGATTCCGGTGTCCGGAACCTTCCAGAAGATGCAGCGCATCGTCCGGGATATGTGCCGGGCCATGGGCAAGGAAGCCGACCTGGTCACCATGGGCGAGGATACCGACATCGACAAGGCCATCATCGACGGTATCGCCGACCCCATTATGCATCTGGTGCGCAACGCCATGGACCACGGCATCGAAATGCCGGAGGAGCGGCTGGCCGTAGGCAAGCCCTCTAAGGGAACCATCACCCTTTCCGCCCAGAACACCGGGGGGGAGATTCTCATCACCATCTCCGACGACGGCAAGGGTTTGGATGCTCAAAAGCTACTGGAAAAGGCCAAAAAGAATGGAATTCTCACCAAGCCTGCCGGCGAATACAGCGACAAGGAAGCCTACATGCTTCTCTTTGCCCCCGGCTTCTCCACCAAGGAGCAGGTCACCGAATTTTCCGGCCGGGGTGTCGGCATGGACGTGGTGAAGAAAAACATCGAAAAGGTGGGCGGAACCGTTCAGGTCGAGAGCAAAAAAGGCTACGGCATGAGCGTATTCCTCAAAATTCCCCTCACCCTTGCCATTGTGGATGGCATGGATGTTTCCTTGGGCGGGGATACCTACACCCTGCAGATCACCTCCATCAACGAGAGCTTCAAGGCCAAAAACGATCAGGTAATTGTGGATACCGAAGGCAACGAGATGATGATGATCCGGGGAAATGTCTACCCCGTTGTGCGGCTTCATGAGTTGTATGGTGTGCCAAACGCCGTCACCGACATCGAGGAGGGCATCCTCATCTGGGTGCAGAGCGGAGACGACAGCGCCTGCCTGTTGGTGGATCAGCTCATCGGCGAACAGCAAATTGTGGTCAAACCTTTGCCCAAGTACCTCAACCGGTTCGGCGTCAAGAATTACGGCATTTCCGGCTGCACCATTTTGGGAGACGGCAACATCAGCCTGATTCTGGATGTGGGCGGCATTATTGATAACGTTTTAGAAAAGAGGTAAAGTGCAATGGCTGAAATGAAAAGCAATCTGGTCCCGATGGAGCAGGAAGAGGACACAATGCACGGCAAATACCTCGTATTTGATCTGGACCATCAGGAGTTTGCGATTCCCATCGCCCATGTCATCGATATCATCAATCTCCAGCCCATTACCCGGGTGCCCAACTGCCCCGATTACGTCAAGGGAATCACCAACCTGCGGGGCAAGGTCTGCCCCATTATCGACGTGCGGATGCGCTTTGGCAAGGAGCCTCAGGAATACCACGACCGCACCTGCATCATTGTGGTGGAGGAGCAGGGAGCTCCGGTGGGGATGATCATCGACAGCGTTTCGGAGGTCATCACCCTGGAGGATGAGAACGTCTCGCCACCACCCAAGTTTTCCACCTCGGCGGAGGCCCGGTTTATTCAGGGCGTGGGCCGCTCCGATACCGGCGTCAAGTTGATTCTGGATTATCAGGCGGTACTGGGAGAGGATCGCTTTGCCCATGTGGAAGAAGCTGCTTTTCCCATGGGGTAAAAATTCCTTTTGAGATAGGGCAAACACGCTATGATTAAGATTAGAGACGACGAGTTTCAGTATTTGGTGGGGTATCTAAAGGGGAATTTTGGAATTAACCTCACCCAGAAGCGGGTCCTGCTGGATGGCCGGATGGGTGGCTATCTGGCCCAGCAGGGATACCAGAGCTACAGTGACTACATCAAGGTTCTACAGGCCGACAAAACGGGGAAGGAGCTGCAAATTCTCCTCAATCGTGTCACCACCAACCACACCTACTTTATGCGGGAGCCGGAGCACTTCGATTTCTTCGGTAAGATTGTGTTGCCCTATTTGGAGCAGACGGTGCCCAGCCGGGACTTGCGGATCTGGTGTGCCGCTTCCTCCTCGGGGGAGGAGCCTTACACCTTGGCTATGATTTTACACGACTACTTTGGCCATAAAAGCCCTGCGTGGGATAAGGTTCTGCTGGCCACCGACATTTCCCAAAAGGTGCTGGATATGGCAAAGCAGGGCATCTATCCCGAAGAATCCATCGAGAAAATCCCCGAAGCCTGGAAGCGGAAGTACTTCCGCAAGGTACCGGACGGCGGGGTACAGGTGGTGGATTCCATCCGCAGTCAGGTGGTTTACCGCCTTTTCAACCTTATGGATCCCATCCGGTACAAGAAACCGTACCATGTGGTATTTTGCCGCAATGTAATGATTTACTTTGACGCCCCCACCAAAGCTGCGGTAGTGGAGAGGCTGTACGATGCCATGGCTCCCGGAGGGTACCTCTTTATCGGCCACACTGAATCCATTGCCCGTCCCACTCGGTTTAATTACATCATGCCCAGCGTATATCAGAAAGGCGTTTAAACTATGGCGGAAAAAATCAGCGTGCTGATTGTAGACGATTCGATCTTTTTTCGGGAGTTCATGTCCCGTTCGTTAAGCACCGACCCTTCCATCGAGGTGGTGGGGGTGGCTTCCGATGCTTTTGAGGCCCAGGAAAAAATCAAGAGCCTGCGTCCCGCTGTAGTCACTCTGGATATTGAAATGCCCAAAATGAGGGGCACCGATTTTCTGCGGCAGGTAAAGCCCTTGTATCCCGAGTTGCAGGTGGTGGTGATCTCCTCGGTTTCCGGCATTGTGTTCGAGGCGCTTCAGGCCGGGGCGGTGGACTTTGTCTCCAAGCCCAACAGTCAGGTGAAGATGGACAACGCCGCCTTCATTGCCGAAACCATCCAAAAAATTAAGATTGCCGCCGCTGCGGTTCGCACCAAATCTCCGGCTGCCGCTCCGGTGCCCTTGCCCCGGACCCAGCCAAGCATCGGAACCGCCCCCAAAGCGGCTCCTGTCCGACCTGTGCTCCCCAATCTGCCTATCATCGGCCCCGTGCGGTTTAAAAATCCCGATACTATCATTGCCATTGGCGCTTCCACAGGAGGGACCGAGGCTATTTTGGCGGTGCTCAAGGAGCTTCCGGAAAACACCCCCGGCATTGTGATGGTGCAGCACATGCCCCCGGTTTTTACTGCCATGTATGCGGAGCGGCTCAACAAAACCTGCAACATCCGGGTGCGGGAAGCCAAGGACGGAGACCGTGTGGAGCAGGGGCTGGCCCTGCTGGCTCCCGGAGGGGACCGGCAGATGCGCCTTCAGAAGGATGCCCGGGGCTACTATATCCGCCTGACTCCGGGAGAAAAGGTGAGCGGCCACTGCCCGTCGGTGGATGTTCTCTTTGAGTCGGTGGCCAAAACCGCCGGAAAGGATTCGGTGGGGGTCATCCTCACCGGAATGGGAGCCGACGGCGCAAAAAGCCTGCTGATGATGCGCAAACAGGGGGCCTATACCATTGGGCAGGATCAGGAAAGCTGCGTGGTGTACGGCATGCCCATGGTGGCTTACAACCTGGGAGGCGTGGTGGATCAGCTACCCCTTTCCCAAATTGGCAGCACCATGGTCCGCAAGCTGATATAAAACAGGAAAAGTATTATGGCCGCACGCTTTATCCCAAGCGTTTGCGGCCTTTTTCTGTAAAAAAGGGGAAAAATATCCCCTTTCCGGTTAAGTTCCGGGCTTTGCTGCCGAAGTATATTACAGAAAACAGTGCGGCACGTATCTTTATATATTTTTTGATGTACGCTGCCGGTTAATGGGGGGACACTCTATGGCTACCATAAATTCTGTCAGTTTTTATTCTCAGTTAAGTGCCCGCAACAAGGCCATCGGCGGCCTGGCTACGGGTTTGGACACCGACGCTCTGGTGGAAGCTCTCACCATGTCCACCCGTGGCCGCCTGGCCAAACAGACCCAGCAAAAGACCTTGATCAACTGGAAGATGAGCGCTTATCGCGGCGTGGCTTCCACCCTGCGGGCCTTCCAGACCAAGCACCTTTCCATGGCGGCTGGCACCAACTCTCTCAAGGCCAACGCCTTCTTCAATGTCTACAAGGGGACATCCTCTTCGGATAAGATCACCGTTCGGGCGGGAGGCGGCTCCCAAACCGGCTCCTTCACGGTGGATGCCATCCAGCAGCTGGCCACCAATCAAACCTTCTCTACCGGAAAGTTCCAGCGGGAGTTGAAAAACAGCGAAGGCACTCAAGTAAATCAGGATTACATCGGCAAGACTCTCCAGCTTTCTATGAACGGTACCACCAAGACCATCCGGCTGGATACCCTGCAGGGGAAGAGTCATGTGGGCGACAATGCCAGCGACTTTGCGGTGGAGCTGCAAAGGCTGATTGACGATGCCTTTGGCCAGAACACCATTGCGGTAGATCACTCTCTGGATCAGGCTGCCGGAACTTTTTCCCTGCAGCTATCCGGCGCAGTGGGCTCCACCACGGTGGAGGTGCGCAACACCGCCGATTCTCTGGGCCTTGCGGCGGGGATGTCCAACCGGCTGAACTTGAACACCAAGCTTTCCGAGTTTTTGGAGACAGACGGCAAAACCCTGATGGGGGATACCCTGAAGTTTTCCATCAACGACACCGTCATCACCGTAAACCGGGACGACACCATTCAGACCTTCCTCAACCGGATCAACAGCTCGTCGGCGGGAGCCACCGCTTCCTTTAACTCCATCACCGAGAGCTTTACCTTCACCTCCAAGGTGACCGGCGCCGGGGACAACCTGAAGATGCGGGATGTGCAGGGCAACCTGCTCAACCTCTTTATCGGTGCTCAGAGTGGCAACTCCTTTGCGTCGGGCCTAAGCTACGACAATGCCAGCCACACCGGCGGCTCTCTAGACATCAAGAGCATGCTGGGCCTTGGGGCGGAGGATGCTCTCCCCGATTTTACCACCGACGAGGGCAAGGCCCTTCTGGCCAAGCTCAAGGACTACAAGCTGAATGTGACGGTGGGGGCAACCTCTCAAATTATCAGCGCCGATGTCTCTGCCTATCTGAATGACATTGCGGCCGGCAATATGGATGTGGGGGAAGCGGTGCTTGTCTCCATGAACGCCCAGCTGGAGCAAAAGTTCGGAAAAGAGTCCTTCACGCTCTTCTTCTCTGACCCCGCCACCTCTACGGTGAGCCTGAAAACCAACATCCAGGACAAAGCCATCAAGCTGGGTACCGTTCAAGGTGCACAGAATGCTCTGGAGGCTCTGGGCCTTAGGAGCGGCCAGATTAACAGCCGCTTTACCCTGGGATACGATAAGACCATTGCTCTGCCCACCGAAAGCATGGTGAGCAATCTGGAAGACGGTAAAACCTATAAGCTGGATATGACCATCGGCAAGGAGGCCAAAACCCTCAGCTTTGAGTGGAAGGAGATTGCCCGCAAAGAGGACGAAGACGACGAAGCCTACGAAAAGCGGGTGCAACAGGCTTTGGTCAGCAAGCTCAACGCGGCCAAAAGTGTGGCCTTCGGCTCCAAGGGGGACGCTGCCAACGTTAAATTCCAGCTGGGCGATGATGGGGAAATCAGTGTTGCCACTGCCTCCGACGAGATCGGCTTTTCCGTAGGGGCAGCCACTCTGGAAGCGGGGGATGAAGCGGCCAGCTTCTTCACCACCGGCACGTACCTCAAGAACCACAGTGGCAACGGCACCAAGCTCAGCGACATCGGCATCACCGCCGGTGAAATTGAGGTCAAGGTGGGGGGCGTCGGCGGAATCATCACTTTGGATGCCCACACCACGCTGTACAATTTGATCAACAAAATCAACGAGACGGTGGGCCGGGATGTGGCCAGCTTCAAAGCGGGGCAGCTCACCTTGGACGGCGGCACACTGGACCTTGAGTTTCAGGATGTTTCCGGCAATACTTTTGAAACCCTCTTCGGGCAAAAGAGCTTTCAAACCGAGGCAGGGAACAGCGGTTACAACGCCGCTCTGGCTGCGGGACGGGGTCAAAACGCCGTCATTGTGGTGGGCGGGCAGGAGGTGGTCAGCACCACCAACACCTTTACCGTCAACGGAGTGGACTTTGACGTCAACGCTGCCTCTAAATTCGATCCCGTCAGCGGAGAGAATCTGGATGGCTCCATTACCATCAATGTCACCACCGACCCCGATGACGTGGTGGATAAAATCAAAACCTTTATCGAGGAATACAACCTGCTTGTCGACGCTATCGACAACATCACCAAGGAAAAGGCCACTGTCGGCTATGAGCCTTTGACCGACGAGCAAAAGGCCGAAATGTCCGAAGAGCAGATCAAAACCTGGGAAAAAGAGGCCAAAAAAGGGCTGTTGCGGGGGGATCCTACCCTGCGCAGTATTCTGGGACAGCTGCGGGGCGTCCTCTACGAAAAAGTAGAATCCGCCGGTATCTCCCTATACGACATCGGCATCACCACCGAAAGCTACAACTCCGCCAGCTATGCCAACAACGGCCGGCTGGAAATGACCGAGGCAGGAGAGAAGAAGCTGCGGGAGATGCTCAACACCAATCCCGACGCAGTGCGTGAGCTGTTTACCCATTCTACCGACGGCATCGCTTCCAAGCTGGACGGGGTGATCGGCAATGCCGTGCGCACCAGCTCCACCAATCAGGGTTCTCTGGTGGCGCTGGCCGGTACCGATGTTTCCACCGGCAAGAATGAGAGTACCCTGAGCCGTCAGCTGGATAATGTGGAACGGCAGATCAGCCTGCTGAAAACCCGACTGGAAAACGAATACAACCGGTACTGGAAGCGCTTTTCCGCCTTGGAAACCGCCATTTCCAGAATGAACACCCAAAGCGGCTGGCTGCAGGACTTCGGCAACTGACCGGACATCAAAACAAGAGGTGAAAGGCATGCTAACCAACGCGTACGCACAGTACAAGGAACAGTCTCTTTCCACGATGGCTCCCGGTGAGCTGCTGGTGAAGCTCTTTGACGAGCTGATCAAACAATGCCGTCTGGCGGTGATCTACATTGAGAAAAAGGATCTGGCCGCCGCCAACGAAAGCCTGATGAAATCTCAAACCATCGTCTCCACTCTGGATTCCTCCCTGGATATGCGGTATCCTATTTCGGGGGAGCTGCACAACTTCTACATCTTTTTTGCCCAGCAGCTCCTCAAGGCCAATCTAGAAAAGAATATCGATATTCTCAACGGGCTGCTCCCTCTGCTGA
Source organism: Oscillospiraceae bacterium (assembly GCA_018434245.1). Classification (GTDB taxonomy): domain Bacteria; phylum Bacillota; class Clostridia; order Oscillospirales; family Ruminococcaceae; genus WRAV01. The sequence continues at coordinate 12,985 of JAHDPQ010000079.1, read as the reverse complement.
AAGAGCTGCGGGATTCCTTTACGCAGGCGGAAAAGCTCAGCCGGTGCAATCAGCCGGGAGTGGGGGTTAAGGCCGTATGAATCCCCAGTGCCCCCGAGGATTTTCCGCCATTCTGGATGAGCTTTACCAGCTTACCAATCAAATGGCCGAACAGCGGCACAATCCCGATTGCCTGATCGAGTGCGTGGAAAAACGTCAGGCTTTGATGGATGAATACGATGCCTTGGCCCTTGCCTATCCCCAGGAGAAGGCGGCTTTTGAACAGGACGCCGGAGCCCGGGAGCTGGTGGCTAAGATGCTGACCATGGACCGTGTGGTGGCAAAGGCTCTGGAGGAACACAAAGCATCCGCTCATAAGGATGTGGCCAGTACCAATGCCCAGCAAAAGGTGCTGGATTATCTGGGCAAAGCCCATTCCTCCGGGGGTAGCCTGATGGATTATAAAAAGTAGGCCAATAAAAACAGCCCGACAGCTTTTTGCTGTCGGGCTTTTTGTTGCAGACAGGGTCCCCTTTTGGAAGGGGCATCGTCTAGCCGTGGGATATGTCGGCGGCAGACAACTTATTTTGTATGGTTGGTTTTCAGTCGGCTCCCGAGATAAAAGGCGGCCCACATCAGCCCAAAGGCAATCAGATAGCTGTACCACATGCGGTGAACCCATCCGCCGGCCAGCGCAAACGGAAGGCGTTCCAGCCCAAAGGCAATATTGAGCAAAGGCAGGTAGTAAAATTGGGTGGCAATTCCAACAAGATTAGGCCAATACCGCCCCAACACCAGCTCCTGATACAGCAGAAGCAACAACACAGCACAAGGAATTAGGTGGATCAGGATGGCAGACCTTCTTGCAGAGCCTGCAAAATCCTTCATCCTATAGCCAAAGAAGCCCCAAAACAGCAGCAAGACAATGCCAATCAACCGATAGGGCAGCACTAAATTCATATTTGCCGTCATCAGAGCATTCATTCCAAAGCCCAAGGCAAAGGGAATCAGCCCCGCTGCCAGCAGAAGTATTTTTTTCATATCCATCTCCCGCCATTTCTTAAAGCCCGCCCGCTCTTGTGCCTCTATTAAAAATATGGTAAAGTGAAGGTTAGATTTCACTTCTATGGGCGGGGAACATGCCGTGCTCCACCATGGAATAAACTCCGCCGGGAGCGGTGATGATATGATCAACCAGCTCCACCCCCACCCGGGCCAGCTCGTCAAAGAGGATACTGGTGGTTCTTAAATCCCGGCTGGAAGGGTTGCACAAGCCATCGGGGTGATTGTGGGCCAGCAGCGCCTTGACGGCACCGCAACGCAAAGCGGTCCGCACCACAGCGGCGGGGGAAAGCTCCACCATGCGGCGGGTTCCTTGAGAAACCCAAGAAGAGTGGATCACCTTGCCGTTGGCGGCTAGGCAAACCAGCAGGATGCACTCCTGCTCTTCTCCCAAAAACTTGTGGCGGACATATTCTTTGGCATCTTCACAGCTTTTGAGCATGTTTTTGGCGTCTACCTTATCATCCAGATAGGCCCGCAGCAGGGCGGGTATCAGCTTGATGAGGGTGGCGGATTCCAGCCCCACCCCCTCTACCTCCTGCAGCATCTCCATGGGTGCGTCCAGCACCCCGGAAAGGGAGCCGAACCGGTCCATCAGCCGATGGGCCGTGGGGTTGGTATCTCCCCGGCGGATGGTGTAAAACAGCAGAAGTTCCAGCACTTTATGGCTCGGAAAATGCTCCAGGCCCTGCTTGCGGAACTCCTCCTTCACTCTGGCCCGATGCCCTGCATGGATCGTGTTTTTCTCCAGTTCCTTCATAGATGCTCCCGCAAAATCTATTGATACTGGTATTATACATGATTTTATAACCTTTGCAAACGGGAAGGAAGATCCAACCTGAAAAGTTATCTCATTGGACCCAACGATGCCGGCCAGCGGCTGGATAAATTTTTGCGCAAGGCAGCTCCCCGTCTGCCCGCTTCTCTGCTCTACCGTGCCATTCGCCAAAAGGACATTAAGATCAACGGTACCCGGTGTCAGCCGGGAGACAAGCTTGCGGCAGGAGATACGGTGAGGGTTTACCTCCCCGATGACGTGCTGGGCACCGAGGAATCTCTGCCTTTTCTGGCCGCTCCGCCGGTGGTGGAGGTGGTCTACGAGGATGAGCAGATTCTCCTCTGCAACAAGCCTCAGGGTCTTTTGGTCCACGAGGATGACTCCCGGGTATCGGATACCTTGATCGCGCGGATTCTTCACTACCTCTACCGGAAAGGGGAGTGGAATCCTGAAGAGGAGCACTCCTTCACTCCGGCGCTCTGCAATCGGCTCGACCGGAACACCGGGGGGATTGTCATTGCCGCAAAAACCTTTGAGGCACTGCAGATGCTCAGTGAGAAAATCCGCCTGCGGGAGGTGGAAAAGTACTACCTCTGCATCGTCCACGGCAAGCCGGAGCAGCCGTCCGGCACCCTCAAGGGCTACCATGTGAAGGACGCCGCCGCCAATACGGTAACCATTTCTAAAAAGCCGGTACCAGGATCCAAAATTGCCCTGACCCGCTACCGGGTGCTGGAAACCCAGAGAGATAAAAGCCTGCTGGAGGTAGAGCTGCTCACCGGGCGCACCCATCAAATCAGGGCTCAGCTGGCGGCTATGGGTCACCCTTTGTGGGGAGATGCCAAATACGGCAGCAGCCGGGAAAACGCCCGGCTAGGCAACCGTCAGGCTCTGTGGGCCTACAAGCTTACCTTTGCCTTTACCACTCCGGCAGGCTCGCTGGAATACCTCAGGGGCAGAAGCTTTTCTATTCCGGTGCCCTTTGCCGGGGAGCCGCAGCCAAACAAACAGGAGAGTGAATAGAATGATGTGGGGCATTATCGCCGCTTTAGATGCCGAGCTGAGCCGCATTCTTGGGGCGATGGAGGTGGAAAGAACCATCACCGCCTACGGGATGAAGTTCTACATCGGCACGATTGATGCAGTCCCGGTGGCGGCGGTTTGTTGTAGCGTGGGAACCATCAACGCAGCAGTCTGCACCTCTACCCTGATTCGAGAGCTGGGGGCCAAAGCGGTGGTCAACATCGGAGTGGCGGGTTCCGCTTGTGAGGAGCTTACCCTGCTGGATGTGGTCTTGGGCCAGGAACTTTTGTTCCACGATGTACAGGGGGATTTCCTGGCCAACTTCCACCCCTTCTGCCATCGGTTTGCCGCCGACCCTAAGCTGCTGGAGTTGGCGGAGCAGGTAATCTCCCAGATGGAGCATCGAAGCTTTCGCCACAAGGCAGGCCGCATCGCCACCGGGGACCTTTTTGTACAGGACCCCGCCGTCAAGGAGGACATCATCCGCCGCTGCAATCCCCTCTGTGTGGAGATGGAAGGGGCAGCGGTGGCTCAGGTAGCCTATATGAGCGACACACCTTTTTTAGTGATCCGCTCTCTTTCTGACGACGCGGCTCAGGGAGCCCAGCTCTCCTTCGAAAGCTTTGTAGAGCAGGCAGCCCGTAACTCTGCAGAAATTGTGCTGGGAATGATCCGGCAGGGCAAAACGGCCCCCGCTAAATCGGAATGAACTGCCTGGCCCGATAACAGTCCTCGGGGGTTCTTCCATTGACATTTCCTTACAAATTGTATAAGATTATGTATGGATAATCAGCGAAAGAAGTCCGTGGAGGATTTTTCTCTTCCATGGGTAGATACTACTGGGAAACGACAAAAGGCGCGAAGGTGAAAGCCTTCGCGCTTCGGTATGTTTCCGGTGGAGAGGGGGCGATCTATCTCCACCCAAAGCCGCGGCTACTCCCCGATCACCTTGATGAGGATGCGCTTTTCCCGCATGCCGTCGAACTCGCCGTAGAAAATCTGCTCCCACGGGCCAAAATCCAGCCTGCCCTTGGTGATGGCCACCACCACCTCCCGCCCCATGACACTGCGCTTGAGGTGGGCATCGGCGTTGTCCTCGTAGCCGTTGTGGCGGTACTGGTTGTGGGGTTTTTCGGGGGCCAGCTTTTCCAGCCAGACCTCCATATCGTGATGCAGGCCGTTTTCGTCATCGTTGATGAAAACGCTGGCGGTGATGTGCATGGCGTTGCAGAGCACCAAACCTTCCTGAACGCCGCTTTCCTCCACAGCCTGGCGTACCTCATCGGTGATGTTGAGAAAGGCCCTGCGCTGGGGAATGCGCAGAGTGAGCTCTTTGCGATAGGATTTCATCTCTTACTCCCTCCATATATTCTCGGTTCATAGAACCGATAGGATAACGGTGAACATCCACAGGGGATGTCCGGACACCAAAAATGCAGCAACCTTTTTGTGTATTATACCCGAAACAATAGAGGGTGCGCAAGTCCCAACTTTCGCTAAATTACGCCTTTTTCTTGACTTTTAGACAAGATACGGGTAAACTTAAAAAATCGCAGGAAATGAACAGGAGGGCTTTGCCTTGGACAACAGCCAGAAAAGTATGGAAAAAATCGTCGCTCTTTGCAAGGGCAGGGGGTATGTGTACGCCGGTTCGGAAATTTACGGCGGTCTTGCCAATACCTGGGATTATGGCCCTCTGGGCGTTGAGCTGAAAAACAACATCAAGCGGGCTTGGTGGAAGAAGTTTGTGCAGGAAAACCCCTACAACGTGGGGTTGGACAGCGCTATTCTGATGAATCCTCAGGTTTGGGTGGCTTCCGGGCATGTGGGCGGTTTTTCCGACCCCTTGATGGACTGCAAAAACTGCAAAACCCGTCACCGGGCCGACAGCCTGATCGAAGACCAGACTCAGGTGAACCCTGCTGGCTGGAGCAACGAGCAAATGTTGGAATTTATCCAGGAAAAGGGAGTCAAGTGCCCCAGCTGCGGCAGCACCAACTTTACCGACATCCGTAAGTTTAATTTAATGTTTAAAACCTTTCAGGGTGTAACGGAGTCTGCCCAAAACGAAATCTACCTGCGGCCCGAGACCGCTCAGGGCATCTTTGTCAACTTTGCCAATGTGCTGCGGACCACCCGCCGCAAGCTTCCTTTTGGAGTCTGTCAGGTGGGCAAGAGCTTTCGCAACGAGATTACCCCCGGCAACTTTATCTTCCGCACCCGGGAATTTGAGCAGATGGAGCTGGAATTCTTCTGCAAGCCGGGAGAGGATTTGGATTGGTTCCACTACTGGAAGGATTACTGCCACAACTGGCTGCTGGGTCTGGGCATTCATAAAGATAACCTGAGAATCCGAGATCACGAACAGGAAGAACTTTCCCACTATTCCAAAGCCACCAGCGACTTTGAGTTCCTGTTCCCCTTTGGCTGGGGGGAGCTGTGGGGCATCGCCGACCGGACCAACTACGACCTTGGGGCCCACTCCAAGCATTCGGGCCAGAAGCTGGAATACTTTGATCAGGAAACCGGCGAGCACTATGTACCTTATGTGGTGGAGCCTTCTCTGGGTGTAGAGCGGATGGTCCTCACCATTCTGGTAGACGCCTACGACGAGGAAGAGCTGGAAGGGGGAGACGTGCGCACCGTCATGCGCCTGCATCCCACCTTGGCTCCCTTTAAGGCTGCCGTACTGCCCCTTTCCAAGAAGCTGAGCGGGCAGGCAACCGCTGTCTTCCATAAGCTGCAAAAGAGCTTTATGGTGGACTATGACGAATCTGGCGCCATCGGCCGCCGCTACCGCCGTCAGGATGAGGTTGGAACCCCCCTGTGTATCACCTACGACTTTGATTCCGAGACCGACGGCTGCGTTACCGTCCGGGACCGGGATACCATGGTGCAGGAGCGGGTCGCCATCAATGAGCTGGAACGCTACGTCGCCGCCAAAATAGCCTACTAATCAACGCAAAAACTCCCTCTGCCAGACGCAGGGGGAGTTTGTTCTTTGACTTTATTACGGCTCATGAAGCTGGAAACTGCTTTTGGAAAAGGAGATGAGCCCTTCCCGCTCCATGGCTCCCAGCTCCCGGGAAAGGGCGCTGCGCTCCACCGAAAGATAGTCGGCCAGCTCCTGGCGGTTAAAGGGAATTTCAAATTGGCTGCTGCCCTGTCCGGCCGCCTGCAGAGAAAGATAGGCCATCACTTTTTCCCGGGTGGAGCGGGTGGAAAGAATCTCAATCTTCTGGTTGAGATTCAGATTCTTTTGGGCCAGAATCCGCATCATGTTTTCGATCAGGCGGCTATGGAACACGCAGGAGGAGGAGCAGGTAGTGATGATTCTGCGGTAATCCATCAGCAGCACGTCGCAGTCAGTGACGGCCAGCACACTCACCGGAAGGGCATTGCTTTCAGCACAGGCAAAGGCCTCGCCGAACAAATCCCCTGGCAGCAGCTTGGCCAGTATGGAGCGGTTGCCAAAGATGTCGTCCCGCACCACCTGCACCGTGCCTTTGAGGACCATCCCCACCCAGCGGGGCGGATTCCCTGCGAGAAAAATGGCGCTGTCCTTGGGATACCGGGCGGTTCGCACATCCAGGCAGCGGAGCATATCGTCCAGCTCCCCGGTACCGATCCCCTGAAACAGCAGGTTGCTTTCCAAAACCTGTGTGTACTGCTCTATCATTCCATCACCTCGCCAGAGTTTGCCAATCTAGCAATAGTATAACAGAAAAAGCGGAAAATTCCCACGACAAAATGAACGGTTGAATCCCCCTGCCACTTTCTGGTATGCTATAGGCAGGAAGAAACAGGAGGTGGCTGCCATGGGCAGAGTGGTGTCAACACAGGGATATTTCAGTCCGGCCGGGGCAAAGCCGGTGCCCTGTACTCTTCGGCTTTCGCTGGACGGCTACGGCCTTCACGAAAACCTGACGGTGGATATCGTGGGAGCCTATCGCATCACAACCTCCTTTCGGCCCATCGAAAGACTGGTCCGGCAGGCCCGGCAGCAGGCTGGGGGAAACGGGGGAACTCTAGAGCTTTCCGCCCGGCTGGAGGGCAGCGACGAGAGCCTTCGCACCGTAGAGCTTTCCGCTTGGATTCGCCTGAGCGGCGGCTTTGAGATGCTCACTCTGGAGCAAGGCAGGCGGGGGCAGGTTTCCCTTCCCTACGAGGTGGTGCAGGCTCTGGTGAGGAAGGAGCGGAGCACACAGGTATAGAGAGTATATCCAACATAAAGGAGACTGATGATGAACGAGACACTGAAAACCATAGCAGAGCGGTATTCCTGCCGTGATTTTAACGGCGTGATGCCGCCGGATCAGGACTTGCAGGCCATTGCACAGGCGGCGATTCAGGCCCCCAGCGGGATGAACCGCCAGCACTGGCAGGTGATTGTGGTGAAAAATCAGGAACTGATCGCCCAGATGGAGGAGGAGGGCCTCAAGATGCTGGCCTGTCTGGAGGACCGTTCCCACTATGAGCGGATTATGTCCCGGGGAGGCAAGCTGTTCTACCACGCTCCCTGTATGGTGATGCTGGCCGTCAAGGAGGCGTTCCCCAAGGGGGCCGAGCTAATCGACCTGGGAATCGTGGCTCAAAACGTGGCGCTGGCGGCAACCTCTCTGGGGATTGCCAATGTCCACTGTGGGTTTGTAGGCTTTGCCTTTGCCGGGGACCGGGCTGCCGAATTTAAGGAGAAGCTCCAGTTTCCCGAGGGCTATCAGTGCGGCATGGGGATTCTGCTGGGCTATGCCAATACTGTGGCCAAGCCCCATGTTCCCAATCAGGAGAAAATCACCGTTATCGAATAGTTACAATGCCATAAAACCACCTCTGCCGGGCATGGTCTCATGTCCGGCCTCTTCTTCGGGGGAATAGAAAAGAGGCTGCCCCATGGGACAGCCTCTGCGACGGATAAGGTCGGGTGGGACTTTACAGGCCGAAGTCTTGGTTGAGTGCCTGAACGGCAACCTCCAGATCGGTGGCGGCAATCAGCAGGGAAATGTCGATTTCCGAGGTGGTGACCAGCAGAAGCTCCACCTTACTTTGGGCCAGCGCAGAAAGGGCCCGGGCAAAGACGCCGGGGGTGGTGCGCATCTCCTCTCCAAACAGCTGGAGCTTGCAGTTTCCGCTACTCACCAAGGCCTTGATCTGGGGATACTGCTCCCGCAGCACCCGGGAAACATCCAGAACCCGGCGCAAATCCTCATCGGCACAGGTAAAGGAAATGCTCACTACATCTCCCACGGGGGCGGTTTGGGACACCATGTCGATATTGATGTTGTTTTGGGCAAGCTGTTGGAAGATGTCCGCAGCCAGTCCGGTGGCAAGGGGAATGTTGTGAAAGGTCACCACGGCAATCTTCTCACAAAAGCTCAGGCGGGTTACGCCGTACATGAAAAGCACCTCCTGTTGGGTCGGTCAACACACAGCAAACAACGTCTGGCGGTTGAAACAACAAATCGCGAACACAGAGCGTTACACCTCGGCAGAGGCGATCAGCTCCTTCATGGAGTAGAGGCCGGGCTGTTTTCCCACCATATAGGTGGCGGCGGAAAGAGCACCGGTGGCAAAAATATCCCGGGAAGAGGCGATGTGGGTCAGGCTGACCACTTCATCCCGCCCGGCAAAGAGCACCTCATGCTCGCCCACAATGGTTCCTCCCCGAATGGAATGCAGGCCGATCTCGTTCTTCTTTCGCTTTTCCCGCTTGCTGTGGCGCTCGTAGACATAGACGGGGTCGGCTTCTTCCATCACCGGAGCAATGGCGTCGGCCAGCATCAGAGCCGTGCCGCTGGGAGCATCCAGCTTGCGGTTATGATGCTTTTCGATGATCTCAATGTCAAAGCCGCTGCCCAGTACCCGAACAGCGGTCTTGGCAAGCTCGGTGAGCAGGTTGACCCCCAGAGACATGTTTGCGGTAAAGAAGACGGGAATTTCGGCCGAAGCCTGATGAATCCGCTGGATTTGTTCGGGGCTCATGCCGGTGGTGGCCAGCACCAGAGGAATGCCGGTGCGTCGGGAAAGGGAAAGCAGACCCTCCAGCGCCGAAGGGTGGGAAAAATCGATGATGACGTCGGCCTGTGCGGCGCACTGGTCGGCGCTTAGAAAGACCGGGTAGCCCTCCCGGGATTGGGTGTTGGGGTCGATGCCCGCCACCACCACATCCCCGCGCTCTCTGGCGCAGCGGGAGACCACTTCTCCCATATGTCCGTTGCAGCCGGACAGGATGATGCGTATCATAAGCAGGTGTATCCTTTCAAACGTCTTGGTTAATGAAAGCGCAGGTTAGATCAGGTTGAACTTTTTCAGCTCGCCTTTGAGCTGGGCAAGGCCAGCGTCACTCATCTCCACCAGAGGCAGACGGCAGGGCCCTGCGTTTTGGCCCATAAGATTGAGGGCCTCCTTGACAGGGATGGGGTTGACATCACAGAACAGAGCCGAAACAAGGCCCATAACATCGGCCTGCATTTTGGCGGCTCCGGCAAGGTCCCCATTAAAGAAGGTTTGGGTCAGAGCGTGAGTCTCCTTGGGGATGATGTTGGCCATCACCGAGATGACCCCCAGTCCCCCCATGGAGAGGATTGGTACGATCTGGTCGTCGTTGCCGGAGTAGAAGATCAAATCCCCCCGGCAAAGGCTGATGGTCTTGCAGATGGCTGCGATGTCGTTGTTGGCCTCCTTGGTGGCGACAATGTTGGGGTGCTTGCACAGCTCGGCGTAGGTCTGGGGCTGAATGTTCAGTCCGGTGCGGCTGGGCACATTGTACAAAACCACAGGAAGGTCGGTGGCGTCGGCAATGGCGTTAAAGTGGGCCACCAAACCCTTTTGGGAGGTTTTGTTGTAGTAGGGAGTCACATGGAGCAGGCTGTCTGCCCCAATGGCCTTGGATTCTTTGGAAAGCCAGATGGCATAGGCGGTGTCGTTGCTGCCGCAGCCCGCCATCACCGGTACCCGGCCTGCAGTTTTTTCCACGGCGTAGCGGATGCACTCCACATGCTCCTCGTCGGTCATCACGGTGCTTTCGCCGGTGGTTCCGCAGACGAGGATGCAGTCGGTGCCCTGTTCAATCTGCCAGTCAATCAGCTGGCCCAGCTTGTTGTAGTTGATGGAAAAATCCTCGTTCATAGGGGTGACAATGGCTACGGCCGAGCCTTTGAACGGAACTCTCTTCATAACAGATAACCTCCACAGTTGGTTGTAGGTGGCATGTATGCGGACGTTTGGATCAATCGAAGTATCCCTTGGCCGCCAGCAGCTCCGCTGTCAGGACAGCGCCGCCGGCTGCACCCCGCAGAGTGTTGTGGGAAAGGCAGACAAACTTCATGTCGTAGACATGGTCGGGGCGGACACGCCCCACCGAAACAGCCATGCCACCCTCCAGATCTCGATCCAGACGGGCCTGGGGACGGTTATCCTCCTCAAACACATGGAGGAACTGCTTGGGGGCACTGGGCAGAGCCAGCTTTTGAGGTTCGCCCTGGAAGCTGCGCATCAGCTCTTTGGCGGTTTCCACATCCACTTTCTGCTCGAAGTTAACAAAGACCGCGGCGGTGTGGCCGTCACTCACCGGTACCCGCAGGCACTGGGTGGTGATGACGGGGCTCTGGGCCTTGACAATCTCGCCGTCCTCAATGTCACCCCAGATTTTCAGGGGTTCCTGCTCGCTTTTTTCTTCCTCGCCGCCGATGTAGGGAATCAGATTATCCACCATCTCGGGCCAGGTCTCAAAGTTCTTGCCCGCTCCGGAAATGGCCTGATAGGTGCAGGCCAGCACCTCTTTGATGCCGAACTGGCGCAGAGGGTGCAGGGCGGGGACATAGCTCTGAATGGAGCAGTTGGGCTTGACGGCGATGAAGCCCCGTTTGGTGCCCAGGCGCTTTCTTTGGGCGGCGATGATTTCCAGATGCTCCGGGTTTACCTCAGGCAGCACCATGGGAACATCGGGGGTGTGGCGGTGAGCCGAGTTGTTGGAAACTACAGGGCATTCCAGCTTGGCGTACCGCTCTTCCAGCTCTGTGATCTCCTCTTTTTTCATGTCCACAGCACAGAGGATAAAATCTACCATGCCTGCAATTTTTTCGGCGTCGGCCTGAGCATCCAGCACAATCATACCGGCTGCTTCGGCGGGAATGGGGCCTTCCATCATCCAGCGGCCCTCTACCGACTGGCGGTAGGGCTTGCCTGCGCTGCGGGCGGAAGCCGCCAGAGCCTTGACTTTAAACCAGGGATGCCCATCCAATAGGGTGAGAAAGCGCTGACCTACCATGCCGGTAGCGCCCACCACGGCTACATTGTATGTTTTCATGAAAACCTCTCCTTTTCACTCCTTTTATGGTATAAAAAAACCGGTCTTGAAAACCGGATGCTGTTGCACTATAATGAAAGCTGCTGTGTTGCGCGGGCAAATACAAGGCCGATTACCGCGACGGGACAGCGCTTCATCACATTGCGTGACGACAGTTGCAGGCCTTTCGGCTCTGCACCCAGAGAAAAAGCTGCCGTGGCGATTTCTCTTCGGCGGTTTCTGCCTTTGGCGCGGGGCATTGGCTTTCGGCAGCCCATCCCCGGTTACTCATCAAAACCGCTCCTCTATCCGATGTTTGCGTATCACTACTATTTAATTAATCCTAGTGTAGCATTCTACAAAGATTCTGTCAATTCTTTTATGCCCGTCTGCCTGATTCAGGGAGAATTTTGCGCCGGACAGCCATATCACAGCCCGGCTACGGGCGGAATTTTAGGTGAAACCATGAAAACCTCAGATTTTGATTTTGCTCTGCCGGAGGAGTTGATTGCCCAAACTCCCCTGGAAAACCGGGATGCTTCCCGCCTGCTGCTGCTAAACCGGGAAACGGGCAAAGTGCAGCACCGCACCTTTCGGGACCTGCCCGGGATTCTGCGGCCGGGAGACGCCCTGATCCTCAACGACTCCAAGGTGATTCCCGCCCGGCTTCTGGGCCACAAAATCCCCGGCGGCGCCGCCATCGAATTTTTGCTGCTGGACCGCCGGGAAGAAAACGTGTGGGAAATCATCACCCGGCCGGGACGCAAAGCTCTGCCGGGCGCCCGCTTCTCCTTTGGGGACGGACTGCTCACCGGCGAGATTTTAGAAGTGCTGCCTGACGGCAACCGCATCGCCCGCTTTGAGTACGAGGGGGAGTTCTACGCCTTGCTGGATCAAATCGGCCAGATGCCTCTGCCTCACTACATCACCGAAACACTGGGGGACAACCGCCGCTATCAGACGGTTTACGCCCGGGAAAACGGCTCGGCTGCCGCCCCCACCGCCGGACTCCACTTCACTCCGGCTCTGCTGGAAACCTTAAAGGAGCAAGGAGTGGGGATCGGGTATGTCACCCTCCATGTGGGGCTGGGAACCTTCCGCCCGGTGAAGGCGGAGGAGATCACCGACCACCACATGCACTCGGAGCGGTACACCCTGCCGGAGGATACCGCCGCCCTGATCCGGGAAACCAAGGCCCGGGGAGGCCGGGTTATCGCCGTGGGAACCACCTCCTGCCGGACCTTGGAGTCGGTGGCTCAGGATCATGGGGGAGAGATAGTGGCCTGCTCCGGTGCCACCAGCCTGTTCCTGTATCCCGGCAGCGAAAGCCGCTTTCAGGTACTGGACGGCCTGCTCACCAACTTCCACCTGCCCAAAAGCACCCTCATCATGCTGGTGAGCGCTTTTGCGGGCTACCAGCATACCATGGAAGCCTACCGCCAGGCAGTACAGGAGCGCTACCGCTTCTTTTCCTTTGGGGATGCGATGCTTATCCTATAAGGAGTAAACGCTTTTGCATGACGTTTTTTGCAGGATGCAAGGAGCTGCTTTAGAAGTGCTGAAAGACACGGTATTGTATTTATAGTATTTTATGGAGAGTGCCGGAGGGAATCAAGGCTTTTTTTGCAATGAAAGGGCTGTCCCTCTTGCATTTTTCGTCACATAGGGATAAGATAAAGAGAGGAACGAAACATCTGCGAAAAGGAGCGTAAAATGAGTCGGAACCTGCTCAGTATCATTGAGGCGGCCCTACCCACCTTTTCCAAAGGGCAGAAATTAATTGCCAACTACATCCTGAAGCATTACGACAAAGCTGCCTTTATGACGGCGGCCCGACTAGGCACTACCGTAGGGGTGAG
>JAHDPQ010000076.1 GCA_018434245.1 Oscillospiraceae bacterium | reverse complement strand
CTGCACCTTGGTAGACCGGGAGTTTGGCGTGCCTTCTTCCGGCACCATGGCTCACAGTTGGGTTCAGATTTTTGATAGCGAATACCAAGCCTTTGAAAAATACGCCCAGCTCTATCCCGATGACTGCACCCTGCTGGTGGACACCTACAACGTCATTTCCTCGGGGATTCCCAATGCCATCCGGGTGTTTGACGAGGTGTTGACTCCTCTGGGGCACCGGCCCAAGGCAGTGCGGATCGATTCGGGAGATATCTCCTATCTTTCTAAGCGGGCCCGTGCCATGCTGGATGAGGCAGGCTACCCTGACGTAAAGATTGTGGCCACCAACTCACTGGATGAGTACATCATCCGAGACCTGCTGATTCAAGGGGCTCAGGTAGATACCTTCGGCGTGGGCGAAAAGCTGATTACCAGCAAATCCGAGCCTGTTTTTGGGGGAGTGTACAAGCTGGCCGCCCTGCAGGATGGGGAAGATTACATCCCCAAAATCAAGGTGAGCGAATCGGTGGAAAAGATCACCACCCCCGGCTTTAAAAAAGCCTACCGCTTCTTCAGTCGGGAGACCGGAAAGGCCATTGCCGACTACATCACTCATCACGATGAGGTGGTGGACGGTTCCCAAAACATCGTGCTCTTTGACCCCAACGCCATCTGGAAGCGCAAGCGGGTGTCCAACTTTGACGCCGTCAACCTTCTGGAACCCATCTTTCTCCAAGGCAAGCTGGTCTACGATCTGCCCGATCTTATCGAGATTCAGCGGTACTGTCAGGAGCAGATCGGCAGGCTGTGGGATGAGGTCAAGCGGTTTGAGCATCCCCACCGCTACTATGTAGACCTTTCCCAAAAGCTGTGGGATACCAAGCAGCAGCTTTTGCTGCAAAACAACCATTAAACATACAACAGGAAGTGAAACATCTTGTCCATGGAGCTTGCCCAAGCACATCTGAAACAGTTCGGTAGGGATGGGGACATTATCGTCCCCAAGGTTTCCACCGCTACGGTGGAGGAGGCGGCTTCGGCTCTGGGAGTCATCCCCGCCCGGATTGCCAAATCCCTTGCCGTGTACGACGCAACCAAAGAAGGTGCCCTTCTGGTGGTGGTGGCAGGAGACGCCAAGCTGGACAACCGAAAGTTCAGGGACCGCTTTGGCTTTAAGCCCCACATGCTCAAAGGGGAGGACACCCAGCGCCTGACAGGACATGCCCCCGGCGGCGTCTGCCCCTTTGGTGTGCCCAAAGGAACCCCTGTCTATCTGGATGATTCCATGAAGCGGTTCGAATCTGTCTTTCCCGCCTGCGGCACCAGCAATTCCGCCATTGAGCTAACCCTGCCTGATTTGGAGCAATTTTCCCTCTCTTTGGGCTGGGTGGATGTCTGTAAGGACCTGTAGCATCACTGCGGACAATGGAACATCCGTTGGAAGGAAGGGAGATACTCATCGCAGAATGGGGGGAACAGGCATAAGAACAAAGTATGTGCAAAAAATGTCGTATCCCTTAAACTTATCCATCTCCACTTGCAATGGGTGATTGACTCAAGTATAATAACCCCAGGGCATCGTTGTTTGCCCTGGGAATTCTTTATGAAAGGGGAGTATCATCATGGCCAAAATTGACAAAAAGACGGTAAAGCTGCCGTTGCTTGCTATGCGCGGCATGGTTTTGTTCCCCCAAATGGTGCTTCACTTCGACGTTGGTCGCGAAAAATCCGTTTATGCTCTCAATGAGGCGATGAACGAGGACCGACTGATCTTCTTAACGGCGCAAAAGGACATCAGAGATGAAGACCCGGAGGGGAATAATATATATGATGTCGGCGTAGTAGCCGAGATCAAGCAGATTATCAAGACACAGAACCATTTGCGGGTTCTGGTGGAGGGCCGCTACCGGGCCCGCATCCTCCACATCGAGGAGGAAGAGCCTTACTTTATCGCCGAGGTGGAGGAACATCCTCTCAAGTCCGGGCGGTCCGCGGGCAAAAAAATGATCAATGCCTTGATGCGGACTCTCAAAGATTTGTTTCAGGAGTACAGCATGATGACTCCCCGGATGAGCAAGGATCTGGTGTTCAATGCCCTTGCCGCAGACAGTCCGGAGTTTCTCACCGAGTACATAGCTGCCAACATGCCCATCCACACCGACGACAAGCAGATGGTGCTGGAAGAAAGCAGCGTCACCAAACGAATTAAGATGCTGATTCAGATTCTGGAGGAAGAAAACGACATCCTGTCTCTGGAGCAGGAAATCCACGAAAAAGTCCGCAGTCAAATCGATACCAACCAGCGGGAATACTATCTGCGGGAGCAGATGAAGGCCATCTCCTCCGAACTGGGGGACGGCGATTCTGCTCAGGAGGATATCTACGAGTATCACACCCGGATTGAAGGGCTTAAACTGGAAGAGGAGACAGCAGAAAAGCTTCGCAAAGAGGCGGACCGCCTGCTCAAGATGCCCTATAACTCTCACGAAGCTGGAGTAATCAAGGGTTATCTGGACACGGTTCTGGACCTGCCTTGGAATGTGTTTACCAAGGATAAACTCAATATCGAAAAGGCTCAAAAGCAGCTGGATCGGGATCATTACGGCATGGAAAAGGTAAAGACCCGGATTCTGGAAATGCTGTCGGTTCGGGCTCTGGCTCCCGACATCAAGGGGCAGATCATCTGTCTGGCGGGGCCTCCCGGCGTGGGTAAAACCTCCATTGCCAAATCCATTGCCAAGAGCATGGGGCGCAAGTACGTCCGCCTTTCTCTGGGCGGCGTGCGGGATGAAAGCGACATCCGGGGCCACCGCAAAACCTATATTGGTGCCATGCCGGGGCGGATCATCAACGCTATCAAGCTGGCAGGCTCCCAGAACCCATTGGTTCTGTTGGACGAGGTAGACAAGCTGGGCAACGATTTCCGCGGAGACCCTTCCGCCGCCTTGCTGGAGGTGTTGGACAGCGAGCAAAATAACGCATTCCGGGATCACTATATCGAGGTTCCCTTTGATCTGAGTCAGGTGCTCTTTATCGCCACCGCCAACAATCTGGGCAATGTTCCCCAGCCCCTGCTGGACCGGATGGAAATAATTCAGCTGACCAGCTACACCCGGGAAGAAAAGTTCCAGATCGGCAAGCGGTATCTGGTGCCCAAGCAGATGAAGCGCCACGGTTTGACGACGGGGCAGCTGCGAATCAACCCAAGCGCCATCTACGCTCTCATCGACTACTACACCCGGGAATCCGGCGTCCGCGGTCTGGAGCGGGAGATTGCTTCCCTTTGCCGCAAGGCCGCCAAGCAGATTGTTTCCGGCGAGGCGGAGAAGGTGAGCATCACCGGTAAGAACATCGAGAGCTTTTTAGGCGGCCACAAGTTCAAGCAGGAAAAGTTGGCTAGCGACGGGGAGCCGGGGCTGGTCAACGGTTTGGCCTGGACCAGTGTTGGCGGAGAGATGCTTCAAATCGAGGTGGCGGTGCTGGAAGGCTCCGGCAAGACAGTGCTCACCGGCAGCCTTGGGGATGTGATGAAGGAATCCGCTCAGGCGGCCATCAGCTACATCCGCACCTGCACCGACAAGTACGGCGTGGACAAGGACTTCTACAAAACCAAAGACATTCACATTCACGTGCCAGAAGGCGCCGTGCCCAAGGATGGCCCTTCGGCGGGCATCACCATCTGCACGGCGGTGCTCTCCGCTCTGTCCGGCATCCCTGCCCGGGGCGATGTGGCCATGACCGGGGAGATGAGTCTGCGGGGACGGGTTCTGCCCATCGGCGGCCTGAAGGAAAAGACTATGGCAGCTTATCGCAACGGCATCAAAACCATCATCATTCCCGAGGACAACAAGGTGGACTTGGAGGAAGTGGACAACATAGTCAAGGAGTCCATCCGCTTTGTAACGGCTAAGAATATCAAGACGGTGCTGGATACCGCACTGATTCGAAAGTTTGTTCCCCGCAAGGAACTTGCTGCCGAATCCTCTGCAAAAACCACCGGAACCCTAGAGTACCGGGAGGAGGAAGAGCAACGGGGCGAACCTCTGATTGCCCATTGACTCGAAGCTGTTCAGCCGAGGATAGACAGTGACCCTAAGACTGATTAAGAGAAAGGAGGTCGACCGATGAATTTTCACAACGTACAATTTGAGGCCTCCTTTGGCACCATGAGTCAGCTTCCAGATTCCGACTTGCCGGAAATTGCCTTTTGCGGACGGTCCAACGTGGGCAAAAGCTCTATGATTAACAAAATTTTTAACCGTAAAGCCCTAGCCCGGGTCAGTTCGGTGCCGGGCAAAACGGTAACCATCAACTTCTTCCGGTTGGATGAGGTGCGGTTCGCCGACCTTCCGGGCTATGGATACGCCAAGGTGTCCCGGTCGGAAAAAGAACGCTGGTCTGATTTGATGGAGGGCTACTTCACCTCCAACCGGAATCTGAAGCTGGTCTTTTTACTGATGGATATGCGCCATCCTCCCTCCGAAAACGACCTGATTATGCTGGAATTCTTGCGGGGAAGCGGGTATCCCTTTACCATTGTGCTCACCAAGGCGGATAAGCTGAGCCGGGCTCAACAACAAGCCCGGCTGGAGGGTTTTTCCCAGGAAATACCTGATGCTTCCGGTCTGCACCTGACTCCCTTTTCCGCCAAAACCGGGCAGGGAGTCGACGAGTTGCACACCATCATCGAGCAGGTGAGCCTTTAAGGCGTGATTTGGGTGAGGAGTGTTGGAAATGTTTGTATCGGACGCGCTGGGGGTTAACGAGCTGGACCATCTCACCATTGGCGGCGCAGACGCGGTGGAACTGGCGGGAACCTACGGTACCCCTTTGTATGTGATGGACGAGGAGCTGATCCGCCAAAACGCCCGGGCTTTTCGGGGAAGCATCGAGCGGCATTATGGGGGGAATGGCCATGTGGCCTTTGCCAGCAAAGCCTTTTGTTGCAAGGAAATCTGCCGCATTATGAAAGAGGAGGGCCTCTGGCTGGATGTGGTATCCGGTGGGGAGCTCTACACTGCGTTGGCGGCAGGATTCCCGCCGGAGCACATCTTTTTTCACGGCAACAACAAGTCGGTGGAGGAGCTGGCCGAGGCTTTGGATAAAAACGTCGGCCGCATTGTGGTGGACCACTTTTTTGAAATGGAGCTTCTCAGCCAATTGGCCCAAGCGGCGGGGAAGACGGTGGATATTCAGATGCGAATCAAGCCCGGCGTGGAAGCTCATACCCACGAGTTTATTCAGACAGGGCAGATCGATTCCAAGTTCGGCTTCGCTCTGGAAACGGGGGAGGCCCTAGAAGGCATTCGCACCGCCCTTTCTCTGCCTAATCTCCGGCTGCGAGGACTCCATTGTCACATCGGCAGCCAGATTTTTGAGATCACCTCCTTCACCATCGCCGCCCGGGTGATGCTGGGACTGGCGGCTCAGGCTAAAAGCGAGCTGGGCTGGACCATGGAAGAGCTGAATCTGGGCGGGGGCTTTGGCATCAAATACCTGCCGGAGCACTCTCCCGCCGCCTATGAAGATTATATGAACGCAGTCTCCCGCACCATCGGGGATACCTGCCGCCAGCTGAATCTTCCCATGCCCTGTATCATCATCGAACCGGGTCGCTCCATTGTGGGCTCCGCAGGCATCACTCTTTATAAGATTGGAGCCATCAAAGAGATACCCTGCATCCGAACTTATCTTTCCGTCGACGGCGGCATGGCGGATAACCCGCGTTATGCTCTCTATCAAAGCGAATACGAGATGCTGCTGGCTGGCAGAGCAACAGCGCCCAAAACCGGAGCCTATACCGTGGCGGGCCGCTGCTGCGAAAGCGGGGATTTGCTAGGCAAGGAGATTCCTCTGCCCAAACCCCGGGTCGGGGAGGTGCTGGCGGTTTTGGCTACCGGCGCTTACAATTACTCCATGGCCTCCAACTACAACCGGCTTCCCAAGCCTGCCGTGGTGATGGTCAAGGATGGCAAGGCTCGTG
>JAHDPQ010000010.1 GCA_018434245.1 Oscillospiraceae bacterium | reverse complement strand
TTCTTTGACGCGGGGGGTTGCGAGGGGGGCCGGCCAGGCCTCCCTGCACAGGTCTTAATACACGTTTTGGTTACTTTTCCGTGGGGAAAAGTAACGCCCGTCGCGGCAGCGACAACCTGCGGTTTAAGCGCTAGCTGAACAATTGTGGCTCCCACGCAAAACCATATCCACGCCATAGGCTGGTGTACGCACCACCACAACGATCCCATTACTATGGGTAAAAATCGCCGTAACCAGCAGGGAGGGCTGAAGCATGATCGAACTGGATTGTCTGGGCGATATGTGTCCCATACCGGCCATGCGGCTGCAGAAAGCACTCAAGGAAGAAGGTGCCGGTCAGTCTATCTTGCTGATCACCGATCACTCCTGCGTTATGAACTCTATTCAAGCCATCTGCAAAAGGCAAAATCTGCTCTGTTCCAGCGAAGAGGTGATCAACGGCGTATGGGAAATCACCATTTCCCCCAAGGAAGAAAGCTAGCAAAAGGTCTCTGATACTATTTTGGAAAAATATGCGCAGATGCGGTAGAGCATATCGGATTTATTCTCATGCCGTTTGTAGATGCTGTAAACATCGTAACTCATATCAAAATTGGAAACGTCGATCTGTTTGAGCTGTTTTTGATACAGCTCTTTTTTTACGGACATATAAGGTAGGAAGGCAATGCCGTGCCCCCGCAACACCGAAGATTTTACCGATTCCGCTGAATCCAGATGAAACAGTACCTTATATTGGTCCAATGGGTGATGATGGGTGCTAAAGTACTCCTCCAACTGCTTGCGCAGACTGGAGGCCGAGGACAGCATAATGATGGGATAGCCACGCAGCCCCTCCATATCCAGCTTTTGCTTGGTCTGGAACTGAGGGCTTGCCACCACCACCAAGCGGTCGGAGTAAACCCGCTTAGCCACTAAATCGTCAGAGGCAGGCAGGCCATTGATAAACCCAATATCACTTTCCCCTTGCAGCACCCTTTTTTCTACCTCCATGGAAGGGGCGCTCTCCAAATTGAAGGTGTGGTACGGGAACTTCTCCTTCACCTTAAAAATAGTGCAGGGCAGCCCGTAAATCCCTACCACAGGAGTCGCCGAAATCCGCACCACGCCGTTGCTTTGCTGCAGGTTGCTCAAGTCCTCCATCAGGTTATCGTACAGCCGGGCAATGTTGCCGGCGTACTTTTCCACAATCTGCCCAGCAGATGTTAAATCCACGCCGCGATTGCTGCGCTCGAACAGCTTAAAACCCAGCTCCTGCTCCAGGCGCTGGATTTGCTGGCTGAGTGCCGGTTGCGAAATGTGAGATGCATGTGCAGCTTTTGATATGCTGCCCAGCGAAGCGGCCAGATGAAACAGGCGAATATTTTCGATTTGCATAAGCCACCTCTCCACCATCCGCCGCAGATGCGGATGATTCTGTTGCGTTTTGCTTGTTAACAGTTTAACACAAAATATTCCCGCTTTCAAATGGCATCTCGTACAATTAAAGTGGGAACAAAAAGTATATTTTACCGGATAGCATCGGGAAATTTGCCGTTTTAAACATTTTCTTGCCATAAGCTTTTCTTATACATGATAATAAGATTGCATATTCCATAACAATCTTTGTGTGTTATAATGACGCCATGATAGAATTTTAACAATGCGTCTCGGCAGTTTCTATCGGCAATTTCAAGGAGGTGAGAAGATATGCCCGAAACTGGTCAAGCATCGTCCGGCAGCTCGATTCGCCGCTCTTCGACCTCTTCGCGGCGCAAGCCAAAAAAGAACCAGATTCCGCTGGGAATGCTGGTGGTGGTACTGATGGTGGTGGTGGGCCTTGTGCAGGCAAACCGGGAGCCCATGCTGGGTTTTTACTGGATGATGGGTGGTGTTTTCGGTTTTATTCTGCAAAAATCCCGGTTCTGCTTTACCGCATCCATGCGGGACCCCTGTATCACCGGCAGTACCTCGGTAACCCGGGCGGTTCTGATTGCGTTTGCCATCACAACCATCATGTTTACCGCTATTAAATTTGGCTATGCATCCATGGGCCTGCCTGTACCGGGCATGAGCTATGTCACGCCCATCAGCTTTGCCACCGCGGCAGGCGGAATCCTGTTTGGCATCGGCATGGTTATTGCGGGCGGCTGCGCATCGGGGACTCTGATGCGTGTCGGCGAAGGATTTTTCATGCAGATTCTTTCCCTGTTCTTCTTTGTGGTGGGCTCTCTGGTAGGAGCCGCGCACTTTGGATGGTGGAAAGAAAAGTTCATCATCCACGGCCCTTCCGTCTTTCTGCCCGATGTATTCGGATGGGTAGGCGCTGTGGTATTGCAGCTTTTGATCATTGCCTGCCTTTATAAGGCGGCGGCACTATGGGAAGAAAAGAAAATGGGCGGGAGCGAGGACTAACCCGCACAATCATAACAAACGGAGGAATGAACCATGGCTGAATTTACACTGGACTGCTTGGGCGAGGCTTGCCCCATACCCCTGATGAAAACCGAAAAGAAACTGGAAGGTCTTGCGGTAGGCGATATTCTAATTGTCAGCATCGACCATAGCTGCGCCATGAAGAACATCCCCGAATGGGCCCGCAAGCAGGGTCACAACGTGGAAATTGACGAAGTGGATGACGGGGAGTGGGAAGTTGTCATCGAAAAGACAAAATAAGGCCCATCCCACCCATTATTTTGGAAAGGCAGGTGTGTGTGCGCAGTGAAGGCGTTCTTTGATAAGCTGGGGAAAAATGAGACCTATGTCAAAATTTTTAAGACCCCTTTTACATACCTCACTGGAGCCATACTGCTCTCCATCTTTCAGGTAGTCTCCCTTGGTGCCACCGGGGATCCCTGGGGCGTTTCGGGCACCTTTGCCAACTGGGGAGCCTGGCTCTACCGGCTGGTGGGAGGCAACGTGGACCGCTGGTACTATTTCAGCAGCGCAGGGGCACAGGCTGTTCTGGACAGAGGCTTCCTTAACGATCCGGGCACCATGCGCAATCTGGGCATCATCTTTGGCGCACTGGCTGCTGTGCTGTTGGCGTCCCAGTTCAAGATTAAGAAGATCAAATCCAAAAAGCAGGTGGTAGCGGCAGTAGTGGGCGGCTTCTTGATGGGTTATGGTGCCCGCCTTGCCTACGGATGCAACATCGGCGCTTTGTACAGCGCCATTGCGTCCCTGTCCCTTTCCGGCTGGGCATTTGCGGTCTTCCTCTTTATTGGGGCGTTCTTTGGCAGCAAGCTGCTGCGCAAATTCTTTATGTAGGCGGTTGCACAATGAATAGACGAGAAAAAAAAGTAGAGCAGTACGATGTAGTAATTATCGGTGGGGGTGCCGCCGGACTGACCGCCGGAATCTACTGCGGCCGGGCCAGGCTAAAGACCCTGCTGATTGAAAAATCCCTGGTAGGGGGCCTTGCCACCTATACCAACGAGATCGAAAACTACCCCGGCTTTCCCGACGGCGCTACCGGAACCGATCTGATGAACCTGTTCCAAAAGCAGGCCAAGCGCTTTGGGGTAACGTTTAAGCTCACCGATGTCAAAGGGGTGCATCTGGAAGGGGAAACCAAGGTGGTGGAAACCTTCCGCACCGATTACCACGCCAAGGTGGTGATTGTGGCATCCGGCGGCAAGCCCCGTCTTACTGGGGCCAAGGGAGAGGATGCCTACCTCTACGATAAGGGCATTTCCTTCTGCGCCACCTGCGATGCGGCAGCCAACACCGGCAAGACGGTACTGGTGGTGGGCAGCGGTGACGCAGCCATTGAGGAGGGCATGTTCCTCACCAAATTCGCCGACAAGGTCATCGTCTCGGTGATGCACGACACCGGCGTGATGGACTGCAACGAAATCGCCAAGAATCAGGCTCTTTCCAACCCTAAGATGGAGTTCCTCTGGAACACCATGGTGGAGGAATTTAGGGGCGGGGAGCGGCTGAACAGTGTGGCCCTGCGCAATGTCAAAACCGGAGAGATCACCGATGTGACCGTAGACTCCTGCTTCCTGTTCATCGGCTACCTGCCCAACACCGAAATTTTCAAGGGGCAGCTAGACATGAACCGGGCGGGATACCTGCTGGTCAACGAGCGGATGGAAACCAACCTCCCCGGCGTATTTGGGGCGGGGGATGTCTGCGATAAGTTCCTCAAGCAGGTGGCCACCGCTGTGGGGGACGGTGCCATTGCCGGATACTCAGCGGAGCGCTACATCGCCGAAAGTGAAATCGTAGAGCGCCAGATTCTCTGCGACGGCAAGCCCAAAGCGGTGTATATCTGGAATGCCGTGCAACCGGAATGCCGGGCGCTTCTGCCAGTGTTTGAGCAGCTGGAGCAGGAGTGCGCCGACTGTCTGGATGTGGTGCGGGTGGATGTGTACAAATCCAAAGGCATCGCCCGGCGGTTGGATGTATGTGAGGCTCCCTGCACCGTCATTGTCAAGGATGGCAAGGTGGAGCAGCGCATTTCCGGGTGCGGTATTACAAAGGAGTGTATTCTCGAGGCAATCCGATAAACGTTTCACAAAAAATCCGCCCCCTGACCAAGGGGGCGGGTAAGTGAACAGTTACCTTATGACTTCGGGCGGTAGCGGTAGATGCTCACGGTAAAGTCTCGCTGACTATTTTGGAAGCGAACCACCCGCACACCGTAGAGGTTATCGGTAAACCGGTGAAGCAGCTGACTGCGTTCCAAAATCTCGTCCAGCTGATCCAGATAGCTCAGGTTGCCGTAGATGCCGTTCCAGACCGGGCGCATCCCGTACAGGAAGGACAGCTCATCGGAAATGATAAGATATTCCACCTCGTTTTTCTCCAGATACTCCTCCAGCGTCACCCCCTCCTCCTTTAGGTAGGAGAGGTTGCGGTAATCCAGCAGAGCACCGTCTGCAAAATGGTATTCGCTGTTGAGGTTACCCAGGGTCTTGCCATCGGCGGGAACCACCTTGGCGATCTCCCCCAGATAACGGGGATAGCTCCCCCGCTGCTCC
The DNA here is from genome assembly GCA_018434245.1 of Oscillospiraceae bacterium. GTDB lineage: Bacteria > Bacillota > Clostridia > Oscillospirales > Ruminococcaceae > WRAV01. The sequence continues at coordinate 44,016 of JAHDPQ010000010.1, read as the reverse complement.
TTCAGCACTGGATAGAGCTGCACCCCTGTGGAGCAGGCCACCATCAGGAGGATGGCTACCATCCCCAGAGCCGGGAGCCTTCTTTTGAGAGTATGGAGCAGCCACGCCGCTCCCAGATAGGCAAAGGGAAACAGAAAGACGACATAGGGCTGACTGTACCGTCCCACCAGCATCATTCCCGCCCAGATCCCCCCACAGGCAGCCAGAGGATAGAGGAGAGGGCTTTGCCCCCTGTAGCCAATGAGCACCGCCACGCCGATGAAGAGCACGCCCAAAAACAGTAGCAGCTGAAACCGGATGTCCGGGGTGTAGTAGGTTCCGCTGACCTGATAGAATAACCTCTGAAAGTAGGGCCCCGTTTCCGCCAGCTTGCCAGACAGGGAGCTGTCCACGCCAAATTCGGAGCCATAGGTGAGGTAGTTGCGGAAAAAATGGGGATCAAAGTGGAGGCTAAGCAGGACGAACCCCAGGGCAAAGGCACCGGTCAATCCGGTGTAGACGGCAAGCTCCCGCCCGCTTAGCTTTTTAACTTGCCACCACCGGGCACAGAGCACAGCGCCGCCCAGTGTGGCCACCAAAAAACTGTTGGGGTGCAGCCCCACCGAAAGCCCGGTGAGGATAGCTGCCCAAAGACACCGGTTCTTTCCACCATAGAGCAAAAGCCAAAACACCCCCAGCATACAGAACAGAATCAGGATTTCCTGCCGGGCAAAATGGGCCGCGTAGAGAAACTGAATATCCAGAGAAAGCAGGACGGCGCAAAGTCCTCCCTGCACCAGGCTTTCGGTGAGGCGAAGGCTCAGGCGGTAGAAAAGCCACAGACAGGCCACTCCCCCTAGCAGAGAAAGCAGCCGGAAGGAAAACAGCGAGTAGCCAAACAGCCGCAGAAAGAGCATTTGCACCAGATGAAAGAGGGATTTAATCCCGTGGGGATACCGGGGCTTTAGGTTGAAGAACGGTTCAGTTACCCCAAGGCTTCCCCTTACCATCATGTGGCGGGTAAGGCCCGAAAGCCATGCCTCGTCGGAGTGGACAAAGGGAAAATCACAGAGGAACCCAAGGTTTGCCATAAAATAAACCAGCAGATAGACCAGAAACCATCTGTCCTTTTTTCGCAAAGGTTCTCCCCCCATCCATTGGAAAACAACCGGCCCCAACCGCCGGATTTAATAGACTTATCATACCACAAAAGCATTGCGGTTGCAGCAGCACCGACAACGCAAACGGCCTTTTGGCTTTCGCCAACGTGGCCAATCCAGCTCCAAAGCTCCCGGTCCGACATTTGCGTTGGGAGTTCTATCATACCATCTTTAATCCCCCTGTGGGTATTGCAATACAGAATGCTGCCAAAGCGGCAGCGATACAAACAAGTAGGAGGATGCAGCCATGAAGCGAATTATAAGTGTGGTTCTGGCAGCTGTGTGCATTGCTGCTTTGTGTTCCGGTTGCGGAAGCGTCAGCTATGCAGAGTCGGATCAGATCATCATTCCGGCGAAGCAGCTGGCGGACTACATCGGGCAGGACAACACCGTGATTGTGGATATGCAGGCAGAGGAGGATTATCTCACCAGTCATATTCCCGGTGCGGTGAATATCCAGCTCAAAGACATTACAGTCAGCCTGCCGGTGGAAAACATGCTGGCTCCCAAAGGCAAAATCGCCAAGGTGTTGGGGGGCTCCGGCATCGATAACAGCACCACCGTTGTGATTTACGACGAAGGCGGCAGCCTCAACTCCGCCCGCCTGTGGTGGAGTATGTTGGTGTATGGCCACGATAACATTAAGGTGGTCAGCGGCGGCCTGCCCGCTATTCAGTCCCAAGGCCTTGAGATGACCGCCGATCTGCCGGAGATCACCCCCAAGGAGTTTGTGGTGGAGGATCGCCGGGACCAGTATCTGGTGGAGATGAAAGATGTGCTGGCTCTGCTGGACAATCCCGATCCCAATGTGATTCTGCTGGATACCCGCTCCGATGAGGAGTATCTGGGGCAAGGCAAAATTCCCGGAGCTGTCATGTACAACTACACCAAGAACTTCTACAAGGACGGAACCTATCTGGATACCCAGGCCACCAGAATCAACTACATTGAAAGCGGCATCCGCCCCGAGAACGAGATGATCCTGTACTGCCGGACCTCCATGCGGGCGGCGGTATCCTTCCTGCGGCTTTACGATGCCGGTTACCGCAACCTGAAGATTTACGATGGCGCCTTCCTCGAGTGGTCGGCCAGTGGGCAGAACCCTCTGGAAATGCCGGACGGAGCGCCGGTGGCTGCAGGCAGCCGCAACAACTCCTAGTATCAAAGATGAACACGGGATTTTCAGTCCATGGGAACCACGAAAAAAACTTCCTGAAACACTGAAAGTCCCTTTTCCTTCAATCTGGTTGTTAACTTTATGTCAATAGACTCCACCATTTTGCAGCAAGCGCGCAAGTGCTTGACAATATGATAGACAAACAGGAGGAACCTTTATGAAACGTTGGATATTGCTTTTATTGGTTGTTGCTTTGTTGGCCGCTACTTTTGCCGGTTGCGCAAGCCAAAGCCCGGCGCCTTCTTCCCAGCCTGCTGCCCCGGCCCCCAGCGAAAGTGCCGCCCCCGAGGTTTCTTCGGAACCTGCAGCCAGCGAAGCTGAGCCCGCCGCCCCCGAGGCCGATGTGGTGTATCAGCTGGCTTACCAGTATTTTGAAAGCTTCCCCTCCGACAAAAACGTCATTGCTTCCGCAGATTTGTTTGCCCTGATGGATGCGGAAGAGGATATGTTCATTCTGGATATCCGCCGCCCCGACGACTACAACACCTCCCACCTAAAGGGTGCCGTCAACCTCTCCTTCTTCACCACGGATATTTCCGATCACCTGGACAAAATTCCCGACGACAAGCCTGTCATGGTGTACTGCTACACCGGGCAGACCGCCTCTCAGGTGACGGCACTGCTGAACGTGGCGGGCAAGATGGCCAAAAACGCCCAGTCCGGCTTTAACAACGGCATCAGCGTCACCGAAGGCTACGAAAAATATCTGGAAACCGATGCCAATCCCCTGCCTGACGAGAGCTATCCCGTAGATGAGGCTGTGCAAAAGGCTCTTTCCGAATATTTTGTAGAAAAGCAGGCACAGGACGGAACTGCATTCGCCAACTTTAACCTGAAGCCTGAGGATGTCAAGCAGATCATTGACGACGAAAACGACGAGTACTACATCCTTTCCATCCGCTCCGCCGAAGATTACGCCAAGGGCCATATTTCCACCGCTTCTAATATCCCTTACGGCCTTGGCATGCAGGAAGAACTGGTCAAGTTGCCCACCGACAAAAAGATTGTGGTGTACTGCTACAGCGGCCAGACTTCTTCCCAGACTACCGCCATTCTGCGCCTGCTGGGCTACGATGCCTACTCCATGTCCGGCGGCATGGGCAATGCAGAAAAAGGCACCGGCTGGCTGGGTGCCGGCTTCGAGACTGTCACCGACTAACTGGACACCTAACACCTGCTGACAAACATTTGACATGCCAATACCGGGCTGTGCGAATTTGGTTCGCACAGCCCGGTTTATTTGAATCGGATGCTATTTGATATGTGCCAAAAATATGATAGCACTGGCTTGAAGTTCGGAACCCTGAGCCAAGGTTTTTCCGGAGGACTACCACAAAGATGCCCGATTTGTAAAACAAACTTATTTAATATATAGGCTTAGAATATAAAGGTTTTTCTCACTCCAAACTCAATCATTGATGGCAATGATGGTATGATAACCATGCTATGCCTCATAACAAATGCAGTGTTACCTGTAAGGAAACATGCAAAAACAACTTCTTTTTATGGCAGTTGCACAATACTCTCTGTATTACTTCTTAGTCTGTGTTCCATTTCAAGTAGTGCTAATAATGTCAAAAAATTAATCCATTGTAAAAAAATATTGGTATGTATTTCTAGTTATGTGTGATAAAATGCAAATAGAATCATCCCAAAAAGACAGGAGAAATACTATGAAGCGTGATTTCGAAGCCTCTGATCTGGCGCAGAACAACACCCAAGCCCGGCCCGGTGTGCTCATGTGTGCCTGCTGTGCCCAAGGCGGCGCCCCCAACACTCCAGAAAAAAGGGTGAAGTTCAGCATCTGCTGCAACAAATTCGCGCCGACTCCAACGTTCACATCAAGCTTCGCACCGCCTTTGACGATGCCGGTGCACGGAATGAATGGTATGCGACATTGACTCCCCAACAGCGCAAACGGGATCTTGATATCCTGCATGCACTGGGGGCAATTCCCGAAATGGTTCGCACAGCCCAATGCTGGTCCGAGATATTGGAAGAATACCTGCCCCACCCCGGACCTATATGCGCGCCCTATCAGACGGAAAGCTCTGGCTGGAAAAACTGCCCTCATGCAATAGAAGACTATTATGCCAAAGGTCTTAAAGCGCTGTGCAACGTGCGCTCTGAGAAAGCAATGGCTTGCAGCAAGGCGGAATCCTGTAAGGCACTGACCCAGGCCCAAGCTGTACAGGTACGATCCCACCATTTTCTGTGCACTATCTGCTTTGTAGGAGGCACCTACGCCGATGCTCCCATTCCTGAGGATAATCTGTATGAACTATGGGACAAGATTAAGCAAAATCCCGATCTTCCCGTTACCGTCATTGAAGGGCCCGGCGAATGCATCATATGTCCACCCTGCTACGCCTTTAATCCCGATAATGGTTTGTGCTTTTACTCATGCTCTCTGCGAGACCGCAAAAAGGATTTGGATGTTTTTGCAAAGTTGGGAATCGAACCTGGAGAGACCCTGCCAGCCCGTGAGATTCTAAGGCGCATCTACATAACTATCAAAAATGTTAACGGGCTTTGTCGCTTTGAGGAACGCCGTGGCTTTGAATGGCGCAATTGCCGCACTCATCCCTGGGGCACCTTTGAAAAAGGGATGGCCATTGTTGCGAGAGAGCTGGAACTGGAAAAATAAATAGGAGGCGACAACCTACATGGATTGCTTTTTTTGTACCGACGAATATAAGGATTACTACCAGTTTATCACCGAGCTGAAAGAATCCATTGTACTGCTGAATAATGAGCAAACCTATGAAGGGCGCTGTGCTTTGGTAACCAGGAAACATGCCACCGAGCTATTTGAGCTGGAGCCTCAGGCGCTTTCCACCTACATGGCAGAGGTGGCTCAGGTGGCGCGTGCCGTCAAAGAGGTTTTTCGCGCCGATAAAATCAACTATTACATCTGTGGGGATATCGACCAGCATCTTCACATGCACATTGTACCTAAGTACAAAGGAGGCTGCGAATGGGGCCAGGCCTTCCTGATGGGCGGCCACGAGGTATTTTTGTCCGGCAAAGAGTACGACGAGCTGGTGGAGAAAATCCGCGCCGCCCTCTCTATACCATAAGCGATACCATAGAGCATTTAACATCGACCATACCCAACCACATACCATAATTGGAGGGAACCACATGAAAAAGACCTGTCAAAAATGGCTGGCACTGGCACTGTGTCTTGCAATGGCTCTGACAATGGCTGCCTGTGGCGGCTCCGGCAATGCAACCAAATCTCCGGGTGATACACCCGGTGGAGCAAAGGCCAGCGCCACTGGGGAAGGTGCGGGCCATGGCGAAAAAGTAAAGCTACTATTTGCCGGTACCGGTTTTTCCAACATCATCAATGTGCCCGGGCATGAGGATACCACTCAAAATGTGGGGGATTACCTAAAGGCTATCGCCGCAGAATTCATGGCCGAGAATCCTCACATAGAAGTAGAAGTTCTGGTAAACAATGCAGCCAGCGGTACTACCGAAACACTGGATGTAGAAATTGCAAGCGGCAATGTGCCCAACCTCTTTTTTTCTAAAGAGGCCGACCAAAGCAAGTACATGGGCATGGGCATGATTCAGACTCTGGACAATTACTTTACCGACCAGGAGATATCTGATTACATTGGCGGTATAATGACCAATCAGAACGAGTGGCGCATCCCTATGTTCAGCGCGCCAAAGCTGATCTGCATCAACAAGACTCTGTTTGAAAACGCCGGCGCAGCCCACCTGCTGCCCCCGCCGGACGACCGCAACTGGACTACAGAGGAGTACATGGAAGCGCTGCGGGCGGTGAACAATTCATCGGCAGGTATCTTCCCCACCATCCTCTTTGCTAAAACAGCCAGTGCCCAGGAGTCCATGATGGGATATTTATGGCCGTTTGGCGCCAGAATGTTTAACGGTTCCGATTTGAGTAGAACTACCTTGAATTCGCCGGAAACCGCACAGGGCCTTACCTTTTTGAAGGGTATTCTGGATGAGGGTTTGGCCGTAAGTGGTCCCACTGCTCTGACCGACGATGACATGTGGGCCATGTTTGAAAATCAGACTCTGGCTGTTGCACCCGAACTTCCCGCTTTTGACGGCATGGCCTCCAGCGCCGGATTCGAGGTCTATTATGTCAACTACCCCCACCCTGCAGACAAGGAGCCCGGTCCCCTGTGGCAATTTACCTATGCTCTGACAGTGTGGAAGTCAGACAACCCGGCAGAAGTAGAAGCCAGTGTCGCCCTAGCCAAGTTTATGGCCGACAAATGGGCCGTGCCTATGAGCGAAGTATGCGGTGCCTTGCCGGTACGAGAGTCCCAAAAAGCTGAAGCTAACCTCACCGGGGAACTGCAGGCGGTAGTGGACCTGGTGGGTGAGGTAGGAACCGTCGGCTCAGGCACCGCATCCCCCGCCTATCCGGTGCTCCGCGACACCTTTAAGGATATGAACGCCTTTCTGTTCATCGGTGACAAGACGCCTGAGGAAGCTCTTGCCTGGTTTGAGAAGACTTTAAATGCCGCCCTGACCAAGTAAAAAGCTTGGGCCTGTCAACATAAAGCATCAGGAAGCTTTCGCTCTAACCGGTCGGGTTGGTACTGGCCGCCCGGCCGGTTTTGCTTTTGGCCCCTGCTCGTGTCATACAAGGAATACAAGTCACGGGAGGCACACCATGCAAGCTCTAAAAAAAGTGGGGACTAACCTGTACAGGCAGCGATGGGCTTGGTTCTTTATCATCCCCGGATACATCATTTTCCTCCTATTCAATATTATCCCTACGCTGCGAACCGTATACACCAGCTTTTTTGATTATAACCTTACAACCATGGAGTTTGCGGGCTTTGGCAACTATATAAAACTCTTTGGTAGCGAAGCCTTTCGTGCGAGCGTAGGCAACACCCTGCTCTTTGCAGTCATCATCACCCCCCTCAGCACGGTGGTAAGCCTGTTGATTGCCACCACCATCTTTCCATTGGGCAACAAGGCCCAGTCAGTATATCGCGGCGCCTTTTTTCTACCTAATGTGATAGGTGGCGTCATCATTTCTGCCATTTGGCTTTGGATTTTTCACCCGGTGTACGGCGTGCTCAACTACGTACTGTCCCTGTTTGGAATTCAGCCTCTTTTATGGCTGGCCGACGCCAAAACGGTGATTCTCTCGGTGGTGCTGGTCATTATGAGCTGGACCTGCGGCTCTCTCATCATCTTATATGTGGCAGGATTGGGCAACATCGACCCCTGCCTGATGGAAGCTGCCAAAATTGATGGTGCCAGCCCCGCTCAGACATTTTTTCGCATCACCCTGCCACTGCTCAAGCCGGTCACCACCTTTATCATCACCACTCAGCTGATTAACTGCTTTCAGCTATGGGAAGTGATCTACCTGCTGACTGACGGAGGGCCGGTGAACGCCTCTACCACTTTGGCCTTTGATATTTATAAAAAAGCCTTTCTGCTAGGCGACTACGGGCTGGCCGCCGCCGAAGGGGTCATGCTTATCGTGCTGTGCGCTTTGGTGTCTCTCACCACCCTGCGGGCAGTGTCGGGGAAGGAAGAAAAATGAGGAGGAAAACAAACATGGGCAAACAAAAAATAAGCCCCGGCTTTGCGGTGCGTCTCACCGTTGTATCTGTGATGGGCATTTTGGTTCTGTTGCCGCTATACTGGATGGTGACGGGCTCCTTCAAGGTCATGAAGGCCACTATGATAGTGCCCCCGGAAATCTTCCCCAAGAATCCCACTTTGGAAAACTACGCCTTTATTTTTGGAGGACATTTTCCTGCCTTTCGGTGGTTGTTTAACAGTGCCCTGGTTTCTGTTTCAGCCACCTTTCTGGCACTGCTCATCTGTACCATGCTGGGTTATGCCTTTGCAAAAAAACAATTTTATGGCAAAAATGTGCTGTTTGTTCTAGTACTGGTCACTATGATGCTGCCGCGCCAGTCGGTGCTTATTCCCCTGTTCCAGATGGTGAAACATCTGGGGCTTCTCAACACCTTTGTCGGTGCTATCGTACCCATCATCGTTTGGCCCTACGGCGTATTCATGATGCGCCAGTTTATTGCTCCCCTGCCCAACGAGCTCATCGAATCCGCCACCATTGACGGCGCCTCGGAACTGCGTATTTTCAGGCAGATCATCCTTCCCCTGTCGGCCCCTGCCCTGTCAGCCCTTGGAGTCATCATGTTCATGAATTCCTGGAACGACTTTATGTGGCAGTCGGTAGTGCTGCGGGAAGTTGAATCCTGGACTATCAATGTGGGTGTCGCTACCCTGGCCAAAAATACCATTGGTGGCTCCAACACCATCAACTATGGGTACGCCATGGCAGGTGGTGTGGTGGGAGCGCTGCCTGTCACTCTTATATTTTTTGCCCTGCAAAAGTACTTTGTAAAGGGGCTTACCATGGGGGCTGTCAAAGGTTAAAAAGCTCTTGGCACATATGATACAATGGAAACAAGAAATCATGGGTGCTGGGGGCGGGCGCATGAAACATTTGGGCATTACCGGAAAATTCACCTTGCTGGTTTTGGTGCCGGTAATTGTTTTGGCGCTGACACTTATCCTGTTATCCCTGTGGCAGGTGGGGGATATCGTCACCAATCAGTTTTACGAATCCTCTGCGCTGTTGCTGGATGATGTATCCTACATCATTGAGGAGAAAATCGGACGCATTGCCGACCAGAGCAAGGGTATCGTCTCGAGTGCCGTGGTACAAAAAGTCTTGAGTACGCCGCCGGGGCAGCTGACCCGGGAGGAGGAGTCCGCCTACCTCAACCAGATGGAATCGGTGGCCAATTCCATTGTCATCTCCAACCCGGATATCGACTCCATCAACCTTTATGATATACAGGGACGTCTTGTGCTGGGCGAACGGGTAAACACTCTCAACCGTCTGCTGGATAAGGCCACGCTTCAGGCCATAGCTTCTTCCGCCACCTATCGTTCCATTCGGGCGGTTTCCTTTCGCCAAAGGCCTTATATCCTCTCGGTACGGGAAATTCGAAGTATCGCCAACTTTGAGCCCATTGGCTATGTGCAGGTAAATATCAGGGAAGAAGTCATCTCCCAAACCTATCTGGAGCGGGTGACAGGCTATGGCGGTGCTTTTTTTGTAACCAATGGCGGAGGGGAGACGCTCTCCTCCTGTGATCAAGCAGGATTGCTGTCCCTTGCAGAAATAAAATCTGCCCCCGCCGTGCCCAACGGATTTAGAGGCACGGTGGATCTTGATGGAAAGCCGGTGCTAATTGTATCTCATCATTCTGCTGAAAGCGGTTGGGATTATACCCTGTTGGTCCCCAAAAGCTATATCACTCAAAAATTCCGCACCCTGGTATCCTCCAGCCTGCTGGTGCTGGTAGCCTTCAGCGTTGTCACAATTGGGGCCTGCCTTTTTGTGGTTCGCCGCATGGTTGCACCTATCCGGGAGGTGTCCCTCTCCTTAAAAAAAGTACAGGAAGGCGATTACAGCGTACAGACCAGTTACCGTGGGAAGGACGAAATCGGGGAGCTGTCTCTGGCGTTTAACGCTATGGCCGCCGAAATTGACCGGCTGATCAACAAGGTGCTCCAATTGGAGCTGCTCAATCGCCAGCAGGAGATCAAGGCCATGCAGGCCCAGATTAACCCTCATTTTCTATACAACACCTTTGAGTCCATCAGCGCTTTGGCCCGTCAGCTGGATGCCCAGCCGGTGAGCAATATGGTGGTGGCACTGGCCAAATTGATGCGGGAGAGCATCACCAGCCCCGGCAGGATGGTGGCCATTACCGAAGAAATTACCCTTGCCGACTATTATTTGGAAATTCAACGCTATCGCTTTGGAGACAGGCTGCGTGTTTACTACGATCTAAACGAAGACCTGCTGGGCCAAACCATCCCCAAACTAACCATTGAGCCTATTGTGGAAAACGCCATTGTCCATGGCTTTGCCAACAAACCCGACAACTGGATCATCGAGATCAAAGTGTATGCCCAAGGTGAGGATGTGGTGCTGGAGGTATCGGATAACGGCGAGGGCATGAGTCCTGAAATTCTGGCCGGTGTATTGGAGCAGGACGATAGTAGCGCTAAAACCGGGAGTGTGGGCCTTACGCTGGTAAACAAACGTTTGCAGCTGATCTTTGGACTTGCCCGGCCTGTCCGCGTGCAAAGCACACCCGATCAGGGCACCACGGTACAGGTGCTCCTTCCCCGGCAGGAGCATCCCAAAGGCGTATCGGCAAAGGAGGATTCCGATGCATAAGATTCTGTTGGTAGACGATGAGATGAACACACGCAGGCACCTGCGCCTTCTCATGGATTACGAGCAAGAGGGCTGCTTTGTGGCGGGCGAAGCCCAGAACTATGAGGAGGCTCTTCTGCAGATGGAACGCCTGCACCCCGAAATCCTTCTGTGCGATATTGAGATGCCGGGCAAAAGTGGATTGGATCTGGCTGCACGGGTGCGCAAAACGGCACCCGGTACCCGTATCATTTTTTTAACTGGGCACGATAAATTCGCCTATGCTCAGCAAGCAATTCAGAGCGGGGCGGATGAATATATCCTAAAGCCCGTGGACCCCACCGAGCTGCGCAGTGCTCTGGCCCGAACAGTGTGTGCACTGGAAAGGCAAAAAACTCTGGAAGAAGAACACCACCTGTTCCGCCATATGCTGGAAACCAGCAAGGACGAGCTGAGGGAACGCTTTTTAAGCCAGATTCTATTCTTGCCCCCCGCCCCAAAAGAGGTGGAGCGAAAAATTGAGTTCTTCAACCTGGTTAGTGCCCGTTATCAGGTTGCCGTACTGGAAGTAGGACCCTACCCAGGACCGGAAAGTTCGGAATATCATCATCAGTCCGCCTTGTATACACTGAAAAATCTTCTGTTGGACCAGCTGCGTCCCCATATGCCAGCCTATCTGCTGGAGGTGGGAATCGACCGGTATCTGGCGGTATTGATGCCCCAGCCGGAAGAGCAGGTGCTGTCCGCGCTGGAAAAAGCCATTGGCGTTGTGGAAGACCTTTTGGGGCTCACCGTTTCCTGCGGGGTAAGCGAATGCTTTTCAGCCTTGGAGCGCATGCGGTTTTACTATTATCAGGCGGCCAAGGCATGCTCCCATACCTGCTATGTGGGAGCACACTCCGTCATCAGCTATCAAAACCTGGCCGAAAGCCTCTCCCAAGCTCCCCAAAAGCCCGACTACTCAGCCGATGCAAAGCAGGTGGCCGAGTATATCCGGAGAGCGGTGGTGCTGGGCGGGGGTTTGGAGCAGTTGCTGGCGGATATACTGTCGGGCCCGGCCTACCGCAGCAGAGCCGTGGAGGAGGCCAAAGCCTGCTATATCGAATTTACCGTCACCCTGTTTAAGACACTGGAGCTCTGGGCGTTGATCAGCCCCAAGGATCAAGCTATTACCAGCGACATGTATGCCCGCATCATCACCCTGCGCACAGCCGAAGATGTGGCAAAGCAGCTGGCCCAAACCGTGTGCCGGCTGGTGGGCGCCAATCAGGACAGCAATATCCGCTACTTTCATTGCGTGGTAGATGAGGCACTGGCATATATCCGGGAAACTTATCCGGACAACATTACCCTTGGCGATGTGGCAGGCCGTGTCCACGTCAACACCAGCTATCTCAGCAGAATTATCAAAAAAGTTACAGGCAAAAATTTTGTGGATATTCTGCTGCAGGCACGCATTGCAAAAGCACGGGAGCTGTTACAGGACAGTAGCCTGAAGGTGTACGAGGTGGCCGAGCGGGTTGGCATCCCCGAAACCAAATATTTTTCCAGTGTGTTTAAAAAGGAAACTGGCCTGACGCCTACCGAATACCGCAACAGTCTTAGTTTATAAAAATCCGCTGGAATATTTGCAGTTTGCATTCATTAAAGCAAACACCGATCATCGGGAAAAATATTTCCCCAGGCTGACTCCCTGCAAGGTTTTTAGTCGATGGACAGCAAACATTTAACCGCTTGGAGAGGCATTCTTGCCGTTCCTATAGCCTGAAGCCAGGAGGAAGCATCGTGCAAAAAATAGACACCCACATGCATTGTTTTCGGACCCGCCCTCTTGCCCCTCACACCGGTGAAAGCACTTACTTTATGACGCCGGAAGAAGTATTGGCCAAATGGGATGCTTACGGCATTAAGTCGGGCATTCTGCTGCCCGTAGTCAGCCCCGAGTACATGGGCCCTACCCAAACCAACGCCGAGGTATTAGCCCTTGTGCGGGAATATCCGGAGCGCTTTTCCTGGTTCTGCAACATCGATCCCCGAGCCTGCGGGAACAGCCCCAATAGCGATTTTAGTTCTTTGCTGCGCACCTGTAAAGACCAGGGCGCCCTGGGGTTGGGAGAAATTACAGCCAACCTGCCTTTTGATGATCCCCTGATGAAAAACCTGTTTTCCCACTGTGAGCAAAACGGCATGCCGGTATTGTTCCACATAGCACCACAGCAGGGTGGCTGTTACGGCCTTGTGGACGATGTGGGACTGCCCGGTCTGGAAAATGCGCTGCAAACCTTTCCAAGCCTTGTGTTTATTGCCCACTCCCAGCCCTTTTGGGCCGAGATCGCTCAGGGAGTCACTCCTCAAAACCGCAATCAATACCCGAAGGGCTTGGTAAAGCCCGGTCGGGTGGTGGAGCTGATGCGCCATTACAGTAATCTTTATGCTGACCTTTCCGCCAACAGCGGTTTCAATGCCCTCAAGCGAGATGAGGAGTTTGCCTTGACGTTTTTGGAGGAGTTTTCCGACCGCCTCTTCTTTGCCACCGACCTGTGTGCCCGGGAGGAGGATATCGGCCTTTCCTTTTGGCTGGATGCCATGCACGAAAAGGGCCGGCTGAAAGGGGAAGTCTATCGCAAAATCTGCTGGGAAAACGCCGAACAGATATTATTTAAAAAATAGCAATGCACCCTTCTAATTCTCTAAACAAGGGGAGCCTTGCAGAATGGTTTCTTGTTCCAGCCTAATCTATTTTTTTATATAATAGCTCAGTACTTCTGTGCAGCGGATGGAGATGGGGTATCAGGCTGGATTCCCCCAAAATCACAAGGTGCGGGTAGCTATCGCACCTCACTGTAGCTTCCAAGGAATACAAAGAGCTGCTCGCGGGTGGAACATTCCCCCAGCAGGCGTATGACATCCTCGGACCAGACGGAGGCTTCCAAGTCAAAATAGAACAGGAATTCAAAGTCCCGCCCTGCAATGGGGCGGCTTTCCAGCTTGGTTAAATTCAGCCCCAAAGCCGAAAATTTGGCAAGCATATGGTAGAGAGCACCAGGGGTGTGCTCCACCGAGAGCATCAGGCTGATTCGGTCTGCGCCGGGATAGATGGCCAAATCCTTGGCGATGCAGATAAAGCGGGTGTAGTTGTTCTCGCTGTTTTGAATCCGGTGGGACAGCACCTGCAAACCGTAGAGTCCGGCGCAGTTGCGGGAGGACAGAGCGGCAATGTCCCTGCGGTCCGATTCGGCTACCAGCTTGGCGGCCACGGCGGTATTTTCGCAGGGGATGATCTTGATATGGGGGTGCTGGTTTAAAAAATCCCGGCATTGGCCTAGCGCCTGCTCGTGGGAGTAGATTTCCTTAAGTTCCGAGAACTGCACCCCTGGCTTTGCCAGAAGGTTGTGGTCGATGTGGAGCCGAATGCTGCGCACAATGTGGAACTGATAGCGGTGCATCAGATCGTACACTCGGTTGACCGAGCCGTTGGAGCTATTTTCGATAGGCAGGATGCCAAAGTCGCAGCGTCCCTGCTCCACCGCCTGAAAGACTCCTTCAAAATCCCAACAGTAGGTGATGTCGGGCATAGGGAACAGCTTGTCGCAGGCGATTTGGGAGTAGGCTCCCTCCACCCCCTGACAGGCCACGGTACCCCGGCGGGGAAACGGCCGGTTTTCGGCGGCAGCCTGCCGAATCTTTTGGGACAGCTGACTCTCGTTGTGATAAAAGCTCCTCTGGTAGGCTTTGCTCAAATCCAGCAGAACCCCATAGAGCATCCGGGCATATAGGTCCAGCTCCTCCCCCGCCTGCCTGCCCACCCGGGCCAGAATCTCCCGCTCCCGGGTTCTATCCAGAATCATCTTGCCCTGGCCCTTTTTATGCTTTGCCACTTGAGAGCAAAGCTCCATACGCCGACAGAACAAATCGGTAAGCTGGGTGTCTACCTGATCAATTTTCATGCGCAGATCTTGCAATTCCATGGAATCTTCCCCTTTCTGATGACAGGATGCACACCTTGCGCCGTTTTATTTCCTCCGGTGGTATATTCAGAGCCGTCACCATTGTATGTTCTGATTGTATTGGCAGGGTTCCGCCATAAAAAAGAGTCCCATGGCGTTTGCCACGGGACTCCCACATGCAGCGGTTGCATTTTAGTGCGGAGCATCAATCCCTGTCGGCCAAACGCAAATAAGCCTTACCCTTTCCAAAGCCGGTAAAGCTAAAAAAGAAAACGTAGCCGACTAAAGTAACAGCGTATACCATCACGGCACCTCTTAATCTGCTCCGTGCAAACTGAGTCTGAGATTGTGTCACATTGTAGCATAATCCCCCTGCCCTGTAAAGGGGTTTCTTAAATTCTCAGATATAAGAAAGAGCTGTCCCCCCAGCGTGAGGACAGCTCTTAGCATAGGCATTATTCGGTGCGGATGGCCTCCAAGGCGCTGACCTTGACCGCCCGGTGAGCGGGATAAACTCCAGAGATAACCCCCACCAGTGTGGCGAACACCAGTCCGGTAACCGCCAACCACGGAGGGATGATGCTCATCTTGGTAACAAAGGCCTCCGCCATTCCCCGGCGGCCCTCTTCCTGTACAGTGCTGCCGATGAGGTTGAGGATATAGGAGCCGATGTAGGAGATGCCGTCCCCCATCACCCCTCCCATAAAGCCGATGAGCCCTGCTTCGATGAGGAAGATGGCCCTAATTTGAGCCAGCTCGCAGCCCAGCACCTTCATGATGCCGATCTCTCGGGTGCGCTCAATGACGGCGGTATACATGGTGTTCATGATGGAAACCGCTGAGGCAATCATCACAACACCGCCGATAAAGCCAAGAATCATCTGGGTTTGGCGGGCGCTTTCCTGCATACTCTGACGCTCCTGCTCCATGGAGTAGGTGTTAACAAAGCCCAAATCATGGATGGCCTGTTCCACTGCCGCCACATGGTCCATGGTGATGCATTTCACCTTGACGTTTTCGTAACCTTTGGCAGCGTCTTTATCCTTTTTGATATTGTTCGCCTTTTCGTATTCCTTTTGGATGCGCTTCATGTCCTCAATGTCCATGACAGCGCCGTACACCGTCTCGTAGCCCCGGCGGTAATCCCCTTTAAAGATACCTACCACTTCCAGATTATAGGTAAGGGGCTTGGCGGTGTCTCGCGCGGGGTCCAGCTGGTAGACCAGTTCGGTTTCCAGTGGATTGAAGAAGGGATCGGGCAGTTCGCCCCCTTCTTCCACCGACCAGTAATCGATTCTATTGTTGGGCCACCGCTTTTTGGTGTCCTCAAAGTCGTAGGCGGTGCGGTCGCCAAACATCACCCTAAGCTTTTTGCTCCCCTCATCGTCGGAGGTGAGCATTCTTCCTTCGGCGGCGGTATAGCCCAGCTTGGAAAGAGCATCGGCGCTCATCCCGGTCACATTCCACGCATACCATTGATAGCGGTTTTTCCGCCCTGCAAAAATTCTGGTGCTGCCCTGTATCTGCATCTGCATAATGGGAGTGGCAACCTCCACCCCCGGAATCATCCGAATAGCATCGATGGCTGCATCGTCCAGAGAGGTTTCGGTGTTGCCGTAGTTGTTCACCTCAATGAGAGTCAAATCTCCCCATTGCTCCAGCATCTTCTGGTTGTTTTCGCTGATGGCGATGCCCAGTGAGATGGGCAACACAATAAAACAGGTGCCCACCACCACCCCGATCACCGTGAGGATGGTGCGCAGCTTGCGTCGGGACAGATTGCGCAGGCAGGTGCCCAGCAGGTCAGAAATCTTCATCCATTTCCTCTCTTCCCTTGGCCATGACACGCTTGGCAAGATACAGAGCGATAGGCACGGCAATGGCCAGTCCCCCTGCTACAAATAACAGGTACTTCCACCAAGGGGTAGAAGGCTCCTGTGGCTCCATCATTCCCGGATCGATCATGCCGGGATCGTTGGGATCGGGGTACCACGGCTCCTCCACAAAGGCGGTAAAGGTGACGGGAACCTCTTTGTCCTCGCCGTTTTCGTCCTCGTACCGGATAATAATTTTGCCCTCATAATCTCCGGGCATTTCGGGCATCAGGGTAAAGTCCAGAGTGCCATTGGCTCCCGCCTCCAGATTACCAAAGTGCTCGGTCTGACCCTGATTACCCTCGCTGTCCAGCAGGTATCCGGTGACGTTGTAGGTGGGGGATTTACCCCGGTTGACAAAGGAGACGGTGACGTATCCTTCCTCCCCTACCTGCATCCACTCGGAAAAATCGGTGATAGGGTCTACGGTAAAGCGGTCGATCTGGGTGATGGGAATATAAATAGTGGTACTGGTGGTGCCGGATTCCCGTTTTTTATCTACCAGATACTCGTATTTAAAATCTACGCTGATGGCCTGACTGCCCACCGTGGCAGATGCCTTGACCAAAATATCCACATTCTGGGAAAGGGTTGCCCCTGCCGACAGGGAATTGTAGTAGTAGGTGTTGGTGGCAGAGGCAATGGACAAAAAGCTCTGCTGCTGCTCGGTGGAAACAGGGTTGACCACCATCATAATGTTTTCCAGCGCCAGATCGCTGCTGGTGTTGGCAAAGTTGAGAGAAAGGGTAAAGGTGTTGCCCGCCTCAATCTGCTCCGCTCCCAGATCGTACTGGCTGATGATGATATAAGGGGTGGGAGGTGCGGTTTCATCGTCGGTGCCGTCTCCGTCTGACTTGATGGAATAGAGCCGGGCCGAGCCGGTACCCGAGATGTTTTCGCCGTAGACCAGATACTGCACCCGGAAATCCAGCTTGGCAAAGTTGGAGGTGGCACCGCCGTACTTCAGGTTGTCGAAGGAGACCCGGAACCGGGGAGGATCCCCATCGGAGGAGGCGGTTCGCTTAAGAGTTCCCCGGTTGGTGCCTTGAGGAATAAAGTCTCCGGCATCGGTGATGTAGGCAAAGAGGGTATCGTCGCTAAATTCATCCTCGTGCTCCGGCCGAAATCCCCGGTCGGTGTAGACGATGTCCAGAGTAAAGGGGGCGGTATCCTTGGTCACCTCTCTGATGATGGCTCCGTTTTTGTCCCGGGCAAACACGCTCTCGATGACAATGTCGGAGGTAAAGGTTTCATCGTCGTCATCGTCGGTGGAACCGCCGCCGCTCTTGCTAAAGTAAAAGTCGGGAATAGAGGCACTTACGTTTATATTATATGAATCTGTGGCGTTAGGGAATTTAACAACGGTATCTCTCACATGCAGGGACTTAGGTGGGCCGTTATAAACCACTTTATTCAGATAAACCATAACATAAGCAATACTGTAGCCCTCGTCCACATTGGCCACGAAATCAGTAACCACAACCTTCATGGTAGTGTCGCTGGAGGTTCTAAATCCGCTACCCAATTTGATATCGGATTTGTTGTTAATAGTTTTTTCATCACCTTTGCAATTCTTTAGGGGATGAGCCGTTGCGGTCTCCTGTCGGTCAATAAAGGTCATGGTCACATTGACGGTTTTACCCGAGGTAAGATTGGTTACTCCCTCATTGTTGGTATAGGTCATCTCATCTATGGTAACACTGCTTTGAGCCGCGCTGGCCATGACGCTGAACAGCTGCATACAAACTCCGCCGATCATCAGTACGGCCAGCAGCCCTGCCATCACTCTTGCTATCATCTTCTGGTTTTTCATTGCCCGCTCCTTTGCTCCCGCATGTCTTCGGGGCTGTATTCCTCAAGTTCTGATGTTGCCTTTTCCTGTTCGGGGGAGGATGGTGTAGCCCCTGTTTCCCCTTGCGGCTCTTGCTGTCTCACGGGGTCGGTTTCCCGTTCCAGCATGGCCTGCTCGTCCTCGGGGCGATCCGCTAAAGATTTGTTAAGCTTATCTTCAATGAGTACCCCATCCCGTATGGTGACAATCCGGTCGGCATACTCGGCAATTTCCCGATCGTGTGTGACAATCACCAGAGTCTGGTTGTTTTCCCGGCTCATGCGCACCATCATGCGCATCACCTCAATGGTGGTGCGGGTGTCCAGGTTTCCGGTGGGCTCGTCGGCAAAGATAATGCGGGGCATGGCCACAAAGGCCCGGGCAATTCCCACACGCTGCTGCTGTCCCCCCGACATCTGGTTGGGCTTGTGGCGCATTCGCTCGGCCAATCCCACTTCCTTGAGAGCCCGCTTGGCCGCCTTGTTCCGGGCCTGTTTGGATACTCCCCGGAAGATCAGGGGCATCTGCACATTTTCCAGGGCAGTCATGGCGGGCATCAGGTTGTAGGACTGAAAGATAAACCCGATGTGTCGCTGCCGGAATCGGGCCAGCTGATCCTCAGTAAAGGCGGAGATGTTGCGGCCGCCGATCAGCACCTTTCCGCTGGTGGGTTTTTCCAGTCCCGCCAGCTGGTTAAGCAGGGTGCTCTTGCCCGAACCGGAGGTGCCGATGATGCAGATCACCTGCCCGGTGAGAATATCCAGATTGATGTTGTGCAGGGCAACAACCCGTTCGGCACCAACTTTGTATATTTTGGAGAGGTGCTGTACCGAAATAATCACCTCACGGGGTGGAGCATGAGTTTTCATAATTATATCCTTTGGCCGCTACGCACGGCAATGTAACAAGGTTATGTGCAAATCGTGAGAAGATTTTCACATTTCGCCGTTGGGTTAAGCGTAGATAAGATAACCCAAATGGCATCCTTGAAAAACTTTTGCTACTTTTTTTTCAATTTCACTAAAGAGAAATTTTGATAAAATTTTAAAAATGGGATAACCATGCCAAAAACAAAAATTATGGAATAAGTTTCCAAAACAAAATTGTAAATTTTTGTTGAACCAAAACTAAATATACCATATAATATAATTTGGTTCAATTAACATTTATTGTCTGATAAGCATCCAAATAATGCAAATATAACTTTCCCCGTTTACCTGTCATGCTCAATTTCGGGGAACGTCCGTACCCATTCTGCCATTTTAATAGTGTAACGGGAAGGCATAAAATATTGCATGCTCGGGGAATAAAATAACAGAGGGAGTAAATAATAGCAATTGTGCTCCCATTAACCGACGTAACACGCTGATTTTGGATGTTTTTTTCTTTCCACCACTCTATGAAGGAGGAACTTCCCTATATGAAAGCCACCGGAATCGTCAGAAGAATCGACGACCTGGGCCGTGTTGTCATCCCCAAGGAAATTCGCAGAACCATGCGAATCCGTGAGGGAGACCCCCTGGAAATTTATACGGATAACGACGGCGAAGTTATCTTTAAAAAATATTCGCCCCTTGGAGAGCTGGGCATCTTTGCCGTGCAATACGCCGAGGTTCTTCATAAAACAAGCGGTTACGCCGTAGTGGTTTGCGACCGGGATCATGTGATCGCAGTAGCCGGTATCCCCAAAAAAGAACTGCTGGAGCGCCGTGTCTCCTCGGCTCTGGAAGATCATATGGAACAGCGCAAGCCCTTCCATTACGTCAGCACCGATTCTCCCCGTCTCCAGCCTGTGGAAGGCGTTGACCGCTTTGCCATCTCCGGTGCCCCCATCATCACCAGCGGAGATGTCTGTGGTTCCATCATGCTGCTGGGCGAAAGCCCCGACACCCTGGCCGGTGATACCGAGATCAAGTTGATCAGCACCGCTGCCGCCTTCTTAGGCAAGCAGATGGAGGAATAGCTTCCCGTTCCACCCGGACTCTACCTGTCCGGCACTATCCTATTTTGGATGGTGCCGGGCTGTTTCATTTTATGTGGATTTTACCTTCTCTATACCCTGCCCCTCTGGAGGAAAGCCGCGGGATGTTTTCTATGGGAAAAACTTGTGTTCTTCCGCGGGATGGGGTACAATCAGATCAAGTTCAGATCTACGGAGATACGCGTATGCAGAATTTACTGAATAGACGTTGGATGGCCTGCTTACTGATCCTGCTGATGCTGTCCGGCTGTCAGCCCCGCTGCCGCCCCGACATGCCCATCTCCCCCTCGGAGCCTTCCCCTTCCCAGCCGAAGTCCCAGCCGGAGCCTATCCCTGCCCCAGAACCGGAGTTGCCCCGGCGGTTGACTCTGGTGGCGGTGGGGGATTTAATGGCCCACTGGGATCAGGTGGAGGATGCTCTCACCTCCCAGGGGGGCTACGACTTCACCCATTCCTTTGAGGCAGTGAAGGAGGATTTGTCTCAGGGCTATACCTTGGGGAATCTGGAGACGGTCTTTGGAGGCGAAACTCTGGGGTACAGCAGCTACCCTCGTTTTTCCACTCCCGATGCCTATGGCCAAGCTTTAAAAGAGGCGGGATTTGATTTCCTTTCCACCTGCAATAACCACAGCCTGGATAAGGATGCCTTTGGAGTGCTGCGCACCCTGCAGGTTCTGGATTCCATCGGCCTTTCTCACACCGGAAGCTACGCCTCCCGGGAGGAATCGGAAAGGATCACCGTGGTGGAGGCAGAGGGGATGAAGATTGCCGTTCTAGCCTTTACCTTCAGCACCAACGGCATTCCCCTGCCAAAGGATGCTCCCTGGATAGTGAACATGCTCACCACCGAGAAGATGGTCTCGGATCTTCAAAAGGCCCGTGCTCTGGAGCCCGATTTGATTGTGGTCATGCCGCATATGGGCAACGAGTACGAGACCTACACCCGGGATGTGTTTCTGGAGTGGATGGACCTAATGCTTTATCACGGGGCGGATTTGGTGCTGGCCAGCCACCCCCACGTGCTCCAGCCCATGGTGATGCGGGAGCTGACTGATATAGAGGGCGTGACCCGGCAGGGCTTTATCATCTGCTCCCTGGGGAATTTCCTCGCCGTCCAGCGAGACGAGCCCAGGGATGTGGGCATCATTCTCAAGGTAGACCTTTCCCAGCAGGCGGGGCAGCGCCCGGTGATCGAAGAAGTGCGGTTTGTCCCCACCTGGGTCAGCTACCGGGACAATACCGGCAGCGTCAACATCCGGGTGGTGCCGGTGGGGGATGCCCTCAAAGGCCTTGCGGGGGATAACCCTCTGGGGCTCAATTCCTGGGATGTCAACCGCCTGCAACGGGCCAATCAGGAGATTGTCTCCCTCTTTATGGGGGATGCAGCTCCCTTGGGAGAGGTGCAGCGGGAGTATACCTTTTATAGGCGTAGCGAGGGGTAGGGCCCCTCTAGTGGGGGCTTTCCTGTGCCAAGGGGTATGTTTCTGTACTTATGCCACATGGGGCTGAATAGCCCTTTAAGCTGCGGTAAGTCTATAGTTTTCTCCTCGCCTAGGGGATTAGCTTTTTTGTATCCGTACCGCGCAGCTTGTCTGCCCCTCAGGCCGGGGCGACACTCATACCCCTCAGGCCGGGGCAGGCCCCTCCTTTTGCTCGTGCAAAAGGAGGCAAAATACGCCGGGGAAGGGTCCCCGGCCCCCTCTCAAAGGGGTTTGACACCCCTTTGCAACCCCGCGTCCCGTCCCAGCTATGCAAAAGCACTTATCTCTTCCAGCATCCCCCGAAGGTCGAATGTTTTAACGATATCTATGCTTGGGTACGCAAGTGAATCAGGTTAGGTTCCCATATTCTCTCTTTACGCTGCCGGGCCGCAATGTCGCCCATGGCGACTGCGGCCGCTGAACACAGAAGCAGCAGATTCTATCATCGCGTGCAGCAGGGAAAGCTGCCAAGGGGAGTCCAGAGGGGGCTTGCCCCCTTCTGCTCGTGCAGAAAGGATGTGCCCGCGCGGCATAAGCGCAGAAAAGCTACCGCTTGGTACGAGCGGTCCCCCTATGCCCGATTGGACTTATTTTCCATAAGGTGTCTTGTTGTTGGTCAGACCGAGAAGATAATCCACGCTGGTACGATAAAACTGCGCCAGAGCAATTAAGGATGAGCTGGGAACATCCAACGTACCACTTTCGTACCGAGAGTAGGTGGCTTGGCTGATGTTAAGCAGCTCCGCTATTTGTTGCTGGGTCAAGTCTGCATCTTCACAGAGTCCACGGATTCGTTCGTATTTTTCCATTCTACTTACCGTTCAACTCAATGCTGCCATGTCTGCTTTCGTAATGTTCAATGCAGTCTCGGATCAGAATTAAAATCTGGCTGTTGGCCGAGCGACCTTCGTAGTTTGCCACTACATGCAGTTTATTTAACATTTCCTCTTCAATACGAATAGAAAGGCTCTTGATAGCCATACAATTACCCCCAATTAAACGCATTATGTGTTTATATTAGGGGTTTTATGTGTTATAATGTAAAATATAGATATAATATGTATCTAAAATATATCTATATGAGGTGAATGCAGTGCCAAACTACAAGGAGCTATACTTCAAGCTATTCCGTGCGTCGGAGGACGCGCTGAATCTTCTCATTGCCGCCCAGCAGGAATGTGAGGAATTCTATCTAGCCTCCGACGAGCCGGAGCTTGCCGTGGCAAAGCCATCCAACGAAAAAAAGAGCGTGGAAGAGGGATAACACCCCCAGTCCACGCTCTCTTTTGCGGTTATGTCAAAGCATCAGTTGGTGTAGAAAATCTGAGCCAAGGGGGAATCCTTGCCCAAAATCAGGGTGGTGTCGCCTTCTTTCAAAGAAGCCTTGGCGGCATCCAAAGCGCGGGAAAAGGCATAGAAGTCAGCTTTTTCCGGATCGTTGTAGGCCTCCGCCAGAATCTCCATGTACTGGCGCTCCCCTTCGGCAATGATTTCGGCGGCCTGTGCGTTGGCGTTGGAAACCAGTATGTTCACCTTTTTGTCGGTCTCGTTCTTAATCATCCGGTACTCTTCTTCGCCCTCCGCCTGATACTGGGCGGCGATGTTGTTCCGCTCAGAAATCATTCGGCCATACACCGCCTCCTTGTTGTCATCGGGCAGGTCCAGATGCTTGGTCTCGATGGCCACCATCTCCACTCCATAGGAGTCCAGCGCCCCACCCAGATTGGCAAAAATCTGCTCTGCCAAAGTATCCCGCCCGCTGATGATCTCACTTTGAGGCAGGCGGCTGATAACGTTTTTCAGGGAGTTGTAGGAGTTGTTTCCGATGAAGGATTCCGCCTGACTGATGGAGCCGGAGGCCTGACGAATAAACCGGATGGGATCGTTGACTCTCCACAGGACAAAGCTGTCGGCCACCATGGTCTTTTTGTCCTGGGTGATGACATCGGAGATAGCCATATCGTAATGCCAGACATCCTTGGGAACCCAGGAAACCGTCTGGATAAAGGGGAGCTTGAAGGAAACTCCCGGCTGGGTGGTGATGCTCTTAACCTCCCCAAACTGCTTGATGGCCACGTACTCGTTGGGCATGGTGACTACGATGATCTGGGAAAGGAGCAGACCCGCTAAAATGAGGATGGCCAGAACAATCAGGCGGCGGGTGATCCCCTGCCGAAGCAGCTTGACGGCCTCTGCGGTTTCTCCATCGGGAACAGTTTCAGGCTGAGGATTTTCATTACCCATAAACTTTTTAAAATCAAACATAATTTCTTTTCCCCTTTCTTAATCCATGAAGGGTTCCAAAGGCAAAATCTTGCTGGTGGACCCGGTTCCGCTGTCGATGATTACCTTGAGGCCGGGCAGAACATCTTCCATGGCCTCGTAGAACATCCGCCGCCGGGTCATGAGGGGATTCTTAGCATACTCCTCATACATGGCGTTAAACACCGATACCTGAGCCTTAGCCTCGTTGACCCGCACCTCCCGGTGGGTTTCCGCTTCCTTTAGGGTGGCGTCCACCTGTGCCCGGGCCGCCGGAAGCTGCTCGCTCTCATACTTTCTGGCCTCGTTGATCCGGGTTTCCTTCCCCTGCTTGGCAGTTTCCACGTTTTTAAAGGCATCCTTGACAATGGCGGTAGGAGGTTCGGAATCCTGAATGGTGATGTTGATCAGCTGCAGGCCGATGTCCTCCTCCTCCAGCCGAGTGGTCAGCTTTTCCCTAATTTCTGCCTGAATCTCGTTTTTCCCGGTGGTGATCACCTCATCCACCCCGTGGAGGCCGATGGTGTCCCGGATGTAAGAAAGTGCCATGTTTCGGAAGATGCCTTCGGGATCGTTGGAGGCAAACAGGTAGCGCTCGGGATTGCTCACCTTATACTCCAAAAAGAAATCCACGTTGACAAAGTTGTAGTCGGAGGTAATCATCATGGATTCGGAATAGACGCTGGTGTCATCGTCCACATAGCCGATGTTCAGCCCCTTCACCGCCATGGAAACCGGCACCACCCGCTGGACAAAGGGGATGCGGAAGTGAATACCGGGGGTAGACACTATACTGGCGTTGCCCAGGGTAATTACTACGGCTTGCTCCTGCTCCTGCACCAGAAAGTAGCTGTTGCTTCCCAGCAGAATCAGCAGCAGCAGAACAACCGCTACATTGAGTCCCAAAAAGAACCGCTTGACTGATTTAATCGTCATGAGTCGTCTCCTTACCATTCATAATGTCAATATTTTACCAGCTTTTTAGACAGGTGACAAGTATTTCTGTTTTACAGAAGTGTAAATTTTAATGAGATCTTTAACGGACAAAAGGCTGAGGCGAAAATTCGCCTCAGCCCTTGCTTTGTATTTGCGCCTGTGTCCTTCTGTTGTGGAGTTCCACTGCCCGGTTTTCTCCCCCGTATGAGGCCAATGTCTTGCGCCGTCTACAGAACCACGCCTTCCTCCACATCGGGGGCGACGCTGTCGGGAATGGGGAGAACCAGCTTGCCCCCGGTCTTTTTCATCAGCTCTTCTCTGGCCCGGCGGAAGAGCCCTCCCTCCTCCCAGGCGTTCTGCTCCAGCATCCGAACAGCGCCCAAGGCCAGCGCCTTTGCCGCCGTCAGCATCCCCTTGTGGCCGATGGAGCTCTTTCCCTGAGCCGTGGTCATCCAGGTGTGGTTGACGGTTCCCAAGGCCTTACAGGCCACTGCCAGCTGGGCGGTGGGGACCACATAGCTCACCGCCCCGATATCGGAGGAGCTGGGAATCACCACTGGAGTGGATTCCAACATGTCCGCCACCATGTTGCTCAAAGGGTTCTGCTCCACCCAGTCGGGAACCTCCTCGGGTGCAAGGCCGGTCATAAAGGGGTCCCGCTTGCGAATCTGCTCCATGGGCAGGCCGGAGCGCATCCGCTGGGCCAGCTCAAGGTCGGCTTCATCCCATTGGGGAGGCCCCACCTCCTTCTGGGCGTCGGAGAGAATCCGGCAGAGGGTGAGGTTGGGGACATACTCGCAGGTACCCTGCAAAAACTCGTACTTCACCTGCGTTTCGGTCATCATGGCAGCGCCTTCCGCCACCTGGATGATCCGGTCCCGCAACTCGTTAGTATCCTTGACATTGGCTCCGCCACAGGAGTAGCGGACACAGGCGTAATCGGGAACCACCCCGCTGCGGGGAGTTCCGGCGTATTCGTAGTTGTAGAGAATCTTGGTGTTGGGAGGCTTGTGTTCCCGCAGATAGTTGCAGCCAATGTTCATCAGCTCGCAAGCGTCCAGAGCGCTGCGCCCCAGATGGGGAAAGCGGGAAGCATGGGCTGCCTGCCCGTAAAAGTGGAAGTCCAGAGTAACGGTGGCACTGTTTCCGGTGGACCAGGGGGAGTTTAAGTCGTCGGGGTGCCAGGAAAGTGCGGCGTCCAGGTGGTCAAAGGCTCCCTCCCGGGCCATAAAGACTTTGCCGCAGCCGCCTTCCTCACCGGGGCAGCCAAAAAAGCTGACCGAACCGGGAATGCCTTCCTCCTCCATGTAGTGGCGAGTGGCAATGGCCGCCGCCATGGCTGCCGCCCCCAACAGGTTGTGCATGCAGCCGTGGCCGGAGCCCCCCTCTGTAATGGGTTTGCGCAAGTGGTTCCCCGCCTCCTGACTCAGCCCCGGCAAAGCGTCAAACTCCCCGCAAAAGCCGATGGCCGGGCGGCCCTTTCCCCATGTTGCCTCAAAGGCGGTGGGAATCCCCGCAATGCCGGTCACCACGGTAAACCCGTGTTTGTTTAGCTCGTCGATAAGAAGCTTTGCCGACTGATACTCCCGCATGGCCAGCTCCGCCGCATCCCAAATACCGTCGCTGACCCGGATAAAAGCCTCCCTGTTTTGCTCTACAAAAGAGGTAATCGCTTCCTTTGCCTTCATTTTACCCCGTCCTTTCCGCTAATTATTCCGGCTACTGCCGGTTAAAATTCACCGCGTCCCATTTTGTTTTCCGGAATGTTTGATCCATCTGGGTGGCAAAAATGTTTCCGATGCATCAAGGCTCCTAAAATCCCTGCTTTCGCAATTTAGGGCAGCGTTTTTCATGCGATATACTATATAATGTATACATTTTTTTGCATTGTCAATCATTCTACGCCCAGTTCGTGAAATCCATCAAAATAGCGGTATATTTTGCAATACAATTCATAAATTTATTGGGAAAAATAGGGCTTGTATCGCGTTGGCAATTGTGATATTATTGTATACAATCTACAATATTTAATTCTCTTTGCCCCTGCTCCAACAGGACCTAACCAAAGCGCTTCGGGATGATTGCATCCCTGGCCATACAGAAACAATCTCACATAAAGAAAGGAAACAACTATGAAAAAGCTATCTCTGCTCTTGATCTTAGCCTTGATGCTGAGTGTCTTTTCCGCCTGTGCAGGCAACAGCGAAGCTGGAGGCTCCACCGCTGCTCCTGCCGGTTCCGAGAGCGCCGCACCCGCAGGGGATAACACACCTGCTCCTTCCGTCTCTTCGGGGAGAGATGACCTGATCATTGCCATCAACCAAGATATAAAAACCTTTGACCTGATGTACGGCAGCGGCATGCTGATGACCCAGCTGGGCATCAACGTTTACGACAGCTTGCTGCAGTTCGAGAACGACGGAACCCCCAACCCCTGGCTGGCCGAAAAGTGGGAAGTTTCCGACAATGGCCTGGAGTACACCTTCTACCTGCGGGAAGGCGTTAAGTTCCACAACGGCGAAGAGCTGAAGGCTTCCGACGTGGTCTTCACCGTAGAGCGTGGCCGGGAATCCCCCAAAATGTCCGCTATCTGCGCCAACATCGCCACCATCGAAGCCCTGGACGACTACACCGTCAAGGTGGTTTGCAACGAAATTTCTTCCACCTTCCTGATCGAGTTTTGCGGCGAGAAGTTCCCCATCTACAACCAGAAGGCTGTGGAAGAAGTGGAAAACTACGGCGACCATCCCATTGGAACCGGCGCCTACAAGTTTGTCAGCAACGAGCAGGGCTCCAAGATTGAATTTGAAGCCTTTGATGAGTACTGGCACGGTGCTCCCGCTATCAAAAAGCTGGTCTACCGCATCATGCCCGACAACTTTACCGCCGGTGTGGCTCTGGAGTCCGGTGACATTGATATGATCTGGGCCACCAACGCCGCCACCGCCGCCACTCTGGAGCAGAACGAAAAGCTGGTGCTCCTCAGCGAGCCCTCCATCAACGTTCTTTACGTAGCCATGAACACTCAGGCCGCTCCCTTCAACGATGTTAAGGTTCGTCAGGCTGTCAACTACGCCATGGACCGGGAAATGATTCAGGATATTGTGGACGAAGGCCGCAGCGACATCAAAGACTATCTGCCCCTGGATACCATGCCCGGCTTTGTGGAGCCCAAGACCCGTTACAGCTACGATCTGGACAAGGCTCTGTCCCTGATGGAGGCAGCTGGTTACAGCGAGAGCAATCCCATCGAAGTGACTATGCTGACCAACACCGCCAACCAGAAGCTGGCCGAAGTGGTACAGGAGTGCCTGTCTGCCATTTACATCAAAGCCAATCTGGACGTTCTGGAAACCAACACTTTTACCTCTCAGGTTTACACCAGCTCCACCATCCTGTCCGTCAGCAACTTTAACATGATCTACAACGATATGGATATGATTAACCGCTTCTACAACTCTGCCCGCATCGACCTGCACAACGCTCCCCGGTATTCCAACACCCGGGTGGACGAGCTGCTGGAGCTGGGCCGCGGCGAGCTGGATGTAGAAAAGCGCAGAGAGTACTACGGCGAGCTGATCGAAATCGTTCAGGAGGATGCTCCTTATGCAGCTCTTTCCAATCCTCACATCATTCGCGCCTACAACAAGGATCTGAACGTGGCCAAGAGCTACACCCACGGCATCTTTATGTTTGATGTCTCCTGGAACTAAAGAAACCTCGGTCTCACCAAGGGTACAGAGGAGAAAGGGTTCTCCTCTGTGCCTTTTTCCGAAAAAGAGCATGGGCCTCTTAACGGTAATTCCCGTAAGAGAATCTGTTGGGGGAAACGATATGATAAGATATGTGTTGAAACGCTTACTGCTGATGATTCCGGTGCTTCTTGGCGTCGCCTTCATCGTTTTCTCGGTTATGAGTCTGGCGCCGGGGGATCCCGCCCGGGCTATTCTGGGGGAAAACGCCACTCAGGAACAGCTGGATATGCTCAACACCCAGCTGGGAGTGGACCAGCCCTTTTTGATTCGTTTTGGAACCTTTGTTGTGAATGTAGTAACAAAGTTGGATTTTGGTCTTTCCTACAACAGCCAGCGTCCGGTGTTTGACGAAATCTTTACCCGTTTTCCTTACACACTGCGTCTGGCCGTTCTGGGCGTGATCTTCAGCTCCATCATCGGAATATCCATTGGGGTGTTTTCCGCCATCAAGCAGTACTCCCCCTTTGATACCATCTCCACTATTTTGGCTTTGTTTTTTGCCTCGGTACCCGGCTTCTGGTTCGGCATGATGCTGATCCTCCTCTTTGCGTTGCAATTGGGACTGCTGCCCTCCAACGGACTGGATACCGTTAAGCACTACATCCTGCCCACCTTGTCCATTGCCATTCCCTATTCGGCGGGCATCTTGCGCCTGACCCGCTCCACCATGCTGGAAACGGTGCGTCAGGACTACATCCGCACCGCCAAGGCTAAGGGCGTCACCGAATGGGTGATCATCTGGAAGCACGCCTTCCGCAACGCACTGCTGCCCGTCATTACTCAGCTGGGCAACGTGTTCGGGCAATTGTTGGGCGGCGCCGTCGTCATCGAAACCGTCTTTGCCATTCCGGGACTAGGTTCCCACATTGTCAACGCGATCCGCATGAAGGATACCCCTGTGGTTATGGCCTCGGTCATGCTGCTGGCCTTCTTCTTCTGTTTGGTCATTCTGGCCGTGGACCTGCTGTACGCCTTTGTTGATCCCCGGATCAAGGCCAAATACGCAAGGAGGTAGGGCTCAATGAAGCAAAATTTTAAAGAGATTTTTCGTCGGATGAAAAAGAACAAGGCTGCCATGATCGGCCTTGTCATCATTACCCTTATCATTCTGACGGCTGTGTTCGCAGACTTTATCTCTCCCTACGAATATGGCATTAAGCAGAACTCCAAGGAGCGGCTGTTGCCCCCCAGTTCCACCCATCTTTTCGGCACCGACGGAAACGGCCGGGATGTCTTTACCCGGGTGATCCACGGAGCCCGCACCTCCCTGACCCTGGGGCTGGTCACCACCCTGATCTCCGCTGTCGGCGGTGGCGTTCTAGGGGCTTGTGCCGGATACTATGGCGGGCGGCTGGATGACTTTATCATGCGTGTGCTGGACACCATCATGTGTATTCCCAACATGCTGCTGGCCCTTTCCATTGTAGCGGCTCTGGGCTCCGGTATCGGAAACCTGCTCATCGCCATTACCATTTCCAATATCCCGGTGTTTGCCCGGATCATCCGGGCGGTGGTTCTTTCCATTGTGGAAAACGACTACATCGAGGCCGCCAAGGCCTGCGGCACCCGGGACTGGCGGATCATTCACCGCCATATCCTTAAAAACGCCATGGGGCCCATTGTCATTCAGGCCACCATGTCTATTTCCAAGATGATCCTTCTGGCGGCCAGCCTTTCGTTCCTCGGGCTGGGAGTGCAGCCTCCCGCACCGGAGTGGGGCACCATGCTGTCGGAGGCGAGGGAGTTCATGCGCCGGGCCCCCTATCTGATGATTTTCCCCGGGGCGGCCATTGTGCTTTCGGTGTTGTCCCTCAACCTTGTGGGTGACGGCCTGCGCGACGCCCTCGACCCGCGCCTGAAGAGCTAGGAGGGAGCCTGTATGAGCGAAAAACTTTTGCAAGTCAAAAATCTTGAAATCCAATACAAAACCGATCTGGAAACGGTGTATGCCGTCAACGGCATTTCCTTCGCACTGGACAAGGGCGAAACTCTGGGCATTGTGGGAGAGACGGGAGCGGGCAAAACCACCGCCGCCCTTTCCATCCTGCGGCTGCTGCCGGAGAAAACCGCCCGGATTCCCAAGGGAGAAATCCTGTTCCGGGGGGAGAATCTGCTGCTAAAGCCGGAAGCGGAAATGCGCAGCACCCGGGGCGAGCAAATTTCTATGATTTTTCAGGACCCCATGACCAGCCTCAACCCCATCCTGACGGTGGGCGATCAGATCTTCGAAGCGCTAGCCTTCCACAACGATACCGGCATGACCCGGGAACAGATGGAGGCAAGAGTGGACGAGACTCTGGAGCTGGTGGGTATTCCCCGCAGTCGGAAGAGAGATTACCCCCACCAGTTTTCCGGCGGGATGAAGCAGCGGGTGGTCATCGCCATCGCTCTGGCCTGTGAGCCGGAGCTTCTGATTGCCGACGAGCCCACCACTGCTTTGGATGTCACCATTCAGGCGCAGGTGCTGGCCATGATGAACGATCTCAAGCACAAGCTCAACACCGCCATGATCCTCATCACCCACGATTTGGGTATTGTGGCCCAAACCTGCGACCATGTGGCGGTGATGTACGCCGGGGAATTTGTGGAGTACGGCAGCGTGTTCGATCTCTTCACCGCCGATAAGCATCACCCCTACACCGACGGACTCTTTGGCTCCATCCCCAATCTGGAGGTGGAAACCGACCGTCTGCAGCCAATCGACGGCCTGATGCCCGACCCCACCGATCTGCCCAGTGGCTGCAAGTTTTCCCCCCGCTGCCCCAAGTGCATGGACATCTGCACCAAGCAGAAACCCACCACCTATCAAAACGGAACCCATCGCATCGCTTGTCATCTCTACAGCGGCAAGGAGGTTGAGGAAGCATGAGCCAGCCCCTTCTCAAAACAGTGGGACTGAAAAAATACTTTAAGGTTCCCGGTGGTTTCCTCCACGCCGTGGATGGCGTCGATCTGGAAATCCCCCGGGGCAAAACTCTGGGCGTAGTGGGAGAGTCCGGCTGCGGCAAGTCCACTCTGGGACGCTCGGTACTGCGGCTACTGGAACCCACCGAGGGTCAGGTGTTCTTTCACGGCGAGGACCTGCTGGCCTACGATAAAAAGCAGATGCGTCAAATGCGCCAGAAGCTTCAGATCATCTTTCAGGACCCCTACTCCTCCATCAACCCCCGCCTTTCGGTGGCCGAGATCATCGCCGAGCCTATGATTGTCAACAAGACCTTTGGTAGCCGCCGCGAAATCTTTGCCCGAGTAGAGCAGCTGATGGATACCGTAGGCCTTGCCAAGCGGCTGGCCACTGCCTATCCTCACGAGCTGGATGGCGGCCGCCGCCAGCGAATCGGTGTGGCCCGGGCTCTTGCGGTCAACCCCGAGTTCATCGTATGCGACGAGCCTGTTTCCGCTCTGGACGTCTCCATTCAGGCCCAGATTCTCAACCTTTTGATGGACCTGCAGCGGGATATGGGGTTAACCTACATGTTCATCACCCACGACCTAAGCGTGGTCAAGCACATTTCGGACGAGATCATGGTGATGTATCTGGGCAGATGTGTGGAGCGGGCTCCCTCCCGGGAGCTGTTTAAGAATCCCACCCACCCCTACACCAAGGGACTGCTTTCCGCCATCCCTGTCCCCGACCTCAAGATGCGGGACAAGACCATCGAGCTGCTCAAGGGTGAGGTGGCCTCTCCCATCAATCCCAAGCCGGGCTGCCGATTTGCGCCCCGCTGTGAACAGGCCATTCCCCAGTGCTTTGAACAGAGCGGTGAAATGATCGAAGTCGCCCCCGGGCACTTTTGCTCTTGCGGTTGTAAAAGAGCGTAGTATCAAGAATCCCCCGGTATTTAGGTACCCGGGGGATTTTTGATTGACATCATGGGTTAGCAATACAAGTGTCCCTGCCTCTCCGCGCCCTTTGGTGCTATACAGAACGTTAGCTCCCATGTCAGAGGGGAATCGGAAGCACACAATAAGAAACGGCGTTACAGGTTTCCTAGGAGCCTGTAACGCCGTTTCTTATATAGTACTGTAAGCAAGGTAAGCAGAAAAAGTTATGCGCCTTGTACCGTAGCGCGTTTGGCCTGACGAACCCGGAAGAAGTACAGTCCGGCAAACAAGGTCCAGCCAAAGACGGAAAGGAGGAAATCGGATTGGATGGCTGTAGCAACAACCACCAGATACAGCAGCCGTTCCACCACCGTGATCTTTTGTTCCACATAACCCTGAATAGCAATGGCCACCGCATAGCAAACGGTAACGGCAGAAATCCAGGTGCACAGTGTGGTCAGATCCAGTCCAAAGTGGAGATAATCGGGGTTGAGTGCAAAGGTAAAAGGCAGCACAAAGCCCGCGATTCCCAGTTTGACAGCGGTGGTTCCCACCTTGAGAGCGTTTTCCTCCGCGATACTGGAGGCAGCGTAGGACGCCACCGCCACAGGAGGGGTAATGGCAGAGATACAGGCAAAGTAGAGCAAGAACAGGTGAGCCGCCAGAGTGGGTACACCAATTTTAATCAGCGCAGGCGCAATGGCGGTGGCGCAGATGATGTAAGATGCCGTGGTGGGAAGTCCCATACCCAAAATGACGCACACCACCATGGAAAGCAGCAGGCTGAGCAAAATAGAGGAACCGCCCAATCTCACCACAAAGTCGGAGAACTTAAGGCCCAGGCCGGTCAGGGCAAACATACCGGTGACAATTCCGGCACAGGCACAGGCAGAAACCACCTGTGTCAAGCCCTTGCTGCCCTCCACAAAGCCATTCAGAATACCGTCCAGAGTCAGGCGGTCCTGTTTGTCCAGTATACCACAGATGACAATGGCCAGCATGGACCAGATAGCGGCCAGCATGGGGGTAGTCTGAACCACCAGCAGGAGGAATAGCAGAATAGCTAGGGGAATAAACAGCTTAAAGGCACTGCGCAGAGATTCCTTCAGGTTGGGAAGCTGATCCTCCGGCACACCCTGAAGATTGTACTTCACCGATTCCAGGTCCACCATCTTAAACAGGGTGAGATAGTACATCATCGCCGGAAGCAGTGCCGCAAGGCAGACGGTGGCGTAGGGAGTACCAGAAATGTCGGACAGCACAAAGGCTGCCGCCCCCATGATGGGAGGCATAATCTGCCCGCCGGTAGAGGCTACGGCTTCCACCGCGCCTGCAAAGCGCTTCTTGTAGCCCTGCTGCTTCATCAGGGGAATGGTAAAGGCGCCGGTGCTGACCACGTTGGCCACAGCGCTGCCCGAGATGCTTCCAAACAGGGCACTGGCCACAACAGCCATTTTGGCGGGGCCGCCCCGCTTGCGTCCGGTCAGGGCAATGGCGATGTTCTGGAAAATCTCATCAGCGCCGGAAGCCGCCAGAAACGCTGCAAACAGCAGGAATAGATACACGTTGGAAGCGGAAACTCCAATGGGTGTGCCGTAGACGCCCTGATCACTAAAGATGGTGGTGACTACCCGGGCAAAGCTGTAGCCTCTGTGGCCCAGCAGTCCGGGCAGGTTGCTGCCGTACAGGGCATAGAGAATGGTGATCACTGCAATTAGGGGCAGCACCAGTCCCAGCACCCGGCGAGCGGCTTCCAGCACCAGCAGGGTGGTGATCAAACCAAATACATATAAAATTTTTGTCATGCTGTTGGTCTGCATCATCACAACGTACTGGTTGTAGCTAAAGATAACGTAGATTCCCACCACCATGGTGAGTAGAATGCACAGCCAGTCCAGCCAAAGCCAGGCTTTGGGATTTTTTTTACTGGTGGGTGTATACAGAAATACAAAGACAAGTCCCAGCATCAGGTGCCATGCAAAGAACTTGATGCTCTCCATGGGGAGAAAGGTAAAGTTACCAATGTGCAAAAGGCCGGTAAACACAGAGAGCACGGTGATGAAGTATTTGCGAAACACTTCATAAGAAAATCGTTTGGAATCCATGGACTCACTCCTATTCACCCCTTTCCCCCCATGGGGGGAAAGGGGAGATGTGGGGGAAAATTATTCTGCGTATTCCGGCGGAACCAGCTCAGTAGGGACATCGATCCCAATCTCTTTGAGATAACGGACAGTGCCTGCATGAAGGGGAATGTTGAAGTTCAGAGTGTTCTGGGCAGTCATATACTCAGCGCTGTGGTGTACAGCAATCATATCGGCCTGATTTTCGCAAAGAGCCTTAACCATCAGGTATACCTGTTCTTCGGGAACATCCACGCTGGAAACCAGCATGTTCCACTCGGAAACACCCTGTACATCCTCGGGAGCGCCCTTGTAGGAGCCGCCGGGCATAGCGTCGGCCTTATAGAAGTCATAGGTGTCGGTCAGGTACTTCTGCTCGTCGTCGTTCAGGGCGATAAACTTCAGGTTCTTGGTGCTCTCCAGCTCGCTGATAGCAGCAAAGGGAGGGAAGGAAAACAGGATAGCCGCATCGATAACGCCGTTGCCCAGAGCGGTGGCGGTAGCAGCGTGGCCGTCGTTGTGGATCTGCTTGGGGGTGATGCCCCGATCCTCGAAGAACTGGCGGAAGATGGTATCCATGGCCATACCCTTGGAACCCAGGCCAACAATCTTGCCTTCCAGATCAGCCATGGTCTCAATGCCGGAGCCTTCCAGAGTGTAGATGGTCAGCCAGGAGGGGTACAGAGCCAGGGCGCCGCGGAGCTTATCGTGCTTGACTCCGGCAGTCCACTCCACTTCACCCTTCTGGGATTCACCCAGGGAGGCGGTCATGCTGATACCCAGCTCGGCGTCGCCGCTCTGCAGCATGCTCAGGTTGGCGGTACTTCCGCCGGTGGTCTCGGAGGTGAACATAAAGTACTCGGGCAGGTGCTGGTTGATCACCTGGGCAATACCGCCACCCATGAGGTAGAAGTTGCCGCCTACCGAGCCACTGGCCATAGAGTACTTGTAGGGAGAAGCAGGGGGAGCAATTTCTTCGGCGCCGTTATCGGCAGGGGTTTCGCTTTCGGCCTGAGGCTCGGAAGCAGCTTCGGACTGTGCGGGAGCGGCAGAAGAAGCAGATGGTGCATTGGATGAACCGCAGGCCGTCAATCCTGCGATCATAGTCAGGGTCAACAATAGTGCAAGCAGCTTTTTCATTATAATCCTCCTCGTTTTTACCATGGTCTTTTTTATTTATGCGGACACCTGCTGCAGGTAAACCTTTAGCAGGCGAAACGCCTTCCCTTCCTGTAGGCCACCTCCGTACACATGGGCACCGGAAACAGCCAACGAGGCATGAATGTGAATAAACAGGGGATGTCCATCATCTTTGTAAACAGACTTAAGATTGGGGTCCATCTTGTCTTTTACCATAACCTCTCCGGTAAAGGCAAGAATTTCTCCGGGGCCTTCCACCTCTGTACGGTTCACTTGAGGCGGCAACTCGCGGCATTTGGGAGCTGTCAGGCAAACATCCTGCACAGACCCTACCGCCCCGCTGACATAGGCGGCCTCCCAACCCTGTTCAAGCACGTAATCGCCAATGGCTTTTCGGATATCCTGACCCCGTTCAATCAACAATTCGCAGACTTTATTCATGGGATACCTCCTATTGAACCAGCTTGAGCGCCTGACTGGCGGCAATCAAAATGGGATCGTATACCGGCGCCACCGAAGGAGAGTAGACCAAATCCAGCTCACCCAGCTGTTGCACCGTCATTCCTGCTGCAATGGCAGCAACCAGTACGTTTACCCGCCCTGCTGCGGTGGGGCCGCCCAAGGCCTGAGCCCCCAGAAGCCGACCGCCCTTCTGTTCAAACACAAGGGTCATTCGGGTATCAATACCCCCTGGATAGTAGGACGCTCTGTCGCTTTTGACAATGGTGCAGGAAACGGCATCAAAGCCTTCCCGTTTGGCCTGCGCTTCTCCCAATCCTGTGGCGGCCACCGTCAGGTTAAACACCTTGGTGACCAGAGAGCCCAGAACGCCGGGAGAGGTGGCGGGATTGCCGACGATGTTTTCTCCGGCGACTCGCCCTTGCTTGTTGGCTGTTGTGCCCAGAGGCACATAGACCGGCTTTCCGGTCAGGGTGTGGAAGCTGTGGCAACAGTCGCCACAGGCGTAGATGTCGGGATCAGAGGTGCGCTGGTGGGCATCCACCTTGATGGCTCCCTTGGGGCCAAGCTCCAAGCCGCACTGGGCGGCAAGGGAGGTTTCGGGGGATACTCCTATGGACAGCAGCACCAAATCTGCGGAGATTTCCTCTCCATTTGCCAGCTTTACTCCGTGGACAAAGCCGTCGGTTCCCAAAATCTCGGTGGCGCTGGCTCCGGTGTGAACCACCACCCCGTGAGATTCCAGTGCATCCTTCACCATCTGGGAGTTGGATTCCTCCAACATGGGCAGCAGGCGGTTTTCCAGCTCCACCACTTCTACATGGAGCCCGGTTTCCCGCAGCTGTTCCGCCACTTCCAGACCGATGAAGCCTCCGCCAATTACCACCGCCCGCTTGGACTCGCGGACAATGGAGCGGAGCATAATGCCATCTTCTACGGTGCGCAGAGAGTGCACACCCTTGAGATCGTGACCTTGGATGTCCGGCACCAGAGGCTTTGCACCGGTGGCCAGAACCAAAATATCATAGGGAGCCTCGAACACCCGACCATCGGTGAGGCGAACCACCTCGACGCATTTGCGCTCCCGATCAATCTTTTGCACCTCGTGGCGCACGTGGGTGTCAATGCCGCGGCGGGCCAGTTGCTCCACGTTTAGTGTAATCAGGTCCTCGGGCTCGGCAACTAGGCCACCTACAAAATAGGGCAGGCCGCAGGCACCATAGCTTGTGTAGCAGGTCCGCTCGAATACGGTAACGTCAAGCTCCGGACAGCTGCGCTTCGCCTTGGAGGCGGCGCTGAGCCCCGCCGCGGTGCCGCCGATTACCACCAGCCTTTTTGCCATAGGGACATCTTCCTTTCGCAGCGCGGTATCTGGTTGATTATTTTACAGAGTACTTTTCAATAACGCCCATTTCCCGCATCATGGTTTCCAGTGCATCGTAGTGGGGACCGGCATAGTCCTGATAGGGACGGCGCAGATGTCCGCCGGGCAGGCCCAGAATATTCAGTGCCGCTTTAATGACAATGGGGTTGGAAAGACGGTACAGCTCGCTGAGCAAGTCAAACCACTTGAAGTACTCGGAGCGGCACTCCTCAATGATGGTCATATCAGTCCAGGGACGGGAGTACTTGGCAGCTTCTTCGGGGATAATGTTGCCGCCGATGTTGGCGGTTCCGGCGCCGCCCACTGCCAGAGTGGGGATAACAATAGAATACTTAGGGAAATCGCAGCAGAGAATATTAATCTTGTCGCCACAAGCCCGCTGCACTTTTACCAGCTGGCTGACATTGGGCATGGCCTCTTTGTCTACCACAAAGTTTTCATGCTTGTCTAAGAGCTTTTTAATAGTGTCCGGGTCCACGTTGACGCCCAGACGGGTGGGGTTGTTGTAAATTCCGCAGGGCAGCTTGGTGGCACCCATGCAGGCATCCATATGAGCAAAGACAGAAGCCTGAGGAATCAGCACATAAGGGGGCACGGTAAAGATAACGCCGTCGGCGCCTTCGGCCTCGCAGAATTTTGCAAACTCCACAGAACCTTCGGTGGTGTTTGCTGCACAGCTGAAGAATACGGGAATGCGTCCCTTGGTCATTTTAATGACGTTGCGAACAATTTCCCTCTTTTCTTCCAGATCCAGCAGAGTGGTCTCTCCTGCTGAGCCCAGAACAAACAGCTCGGAGGTACCATATTGAATTTGGCGGTCAATCAGAACTTTAAAGGCGCCAAAATCGATCTTATTGTCGCTGGAAAAGGGGGTCGGCATAGCCACCCAGGAACCGGTCGGTTTGATCATTTTATTCACCTCAACTATAATTGTCGTACAGGTTTCCTTTGCTTTTCGCGCAATATATAGTATAGCAGTGGTTTAAGGCAATGTCTGTTATGTCCGGCCCAATGTATCGGATGATACAAGTAATCAAAAGTAACATCATTTTTTGTCGGAACTGTATTAAACTTAATAGAGGCAATGGAACCTTCGCTGAAAAAAAAACGAATTTATGATAAGATATAATAAGAAACGATCATTTACAGCCGGGCAGGATGTTTTAAAAAACTAAGGAGGAACCATTTTGGATTTTGGCTATTCTACGCTGACAACCCCCGATTTATATGATGACAGGATAGTCGAGCTGCTGGAGCCGCTCTCTGTCAAGCTTTCGCTGCCCGCCAAATATATTTTTTCCCGCCCCGGCGAGAATCTTGGCTTCATTTATTTTGTGCGAAAAGGCCGTACAAAACACTTTATGGACAACAGCGACGGCCTGAGCAAGATACTTTATACCCTAACCCCGGGCTGGTTTTTTGGCGAAACCCCGTGCTTTCTGGATATCCCCACCGGGTTGTACTCCCAAACCGAGACAGAGACGGTGCTTTTTAAGGTGCCCAACGACGTCATTCAGAGGCTGCTGGTGGAAAACGAACTGTTCCGCCAAAAGCTGCTGCAATGTTCTTGCTACAAGCTTTTGATCCTGCGGTTCGAGGTGGCAAACCTTACCTTTCACTCCTGCAAAAAACGGCTACTCAGGCTGTTTGCCTCCTCGGTAGACACCGAAAACGTCACCGATCCCGGCTGGTATAACCTGAAAATCCGCTACACCCAATCGGAGCTGGGGGAGATTATCGGAGGGGCCAGAGTCACCATCAGCCGCCAGATGAACGAGCTGTGCTGCGAGGGCTACATCCGTATGGTCAACCGCCGGGTGCAAATGAATGCAGAGGAATACCACAAGCTGGTGCATTCCAGCGAGGACGACATGTAATCTGCGATCTGTTCCCTATTCTGGCCTTTTTGTATCATGCGATACGGAAATGTAATCAAATATCTGTTATCCTTAACAATACAAGCACACGCAATTTAAGGCAATACACATCAAATCCGTCTCCTTTGCTTTTCGCGCAAGCAGGGTTCGGGTTTGTTTGTGGGTTGCTTTTTTGCGTTGATACAGGAAATCTGCCATTTACAGGAAGGATGAACCATATGGATCAATCGGTGTACAGCGCCTGTCTGGAAATCCTCCGGGAGGAATTGATCCCGGCGCTGGGATGTACCGAACCAATTGCCATTGCCTACGCAGCCTCCCGCGCCCGGGAAATTCTGGGCCGGATGCCGGAAAAGATTTTAGTCGAGTGCAGCGGCAACATCATTAAAAACGTTATGGGTGTCACCGTACCCACCACCGGAGACATGCGGGGCATCGACACCAGTGCCATTTTAGGCTCCCTGCTCACCGCCAGTGCTCGGGGGCTGGAGGTGCTGACAGCGGCAACCCCGGAGGATATTGAGCGCACCCGGGAGCTTGTTAAAACCGGCATGTGTAAGGTGGACCTTCTGGAAGGGGTTTCCAACCTGCATATCATCCTCCACTCCTACGCCGGAGAGGACGAGGCCATTGTGGAAATTTGCGACGGCCACACCAACATTGTCCGGGAGGAGCTCAACGGAACGATATTATACCAAAACCAGACAGACTCTGTCCAGGGCCGTAACCGCATGGCTGAGCTGGAACTGCTCACCATGCGCAACATCTACGATTTTGCCGTATCGGCGGCGCTGGAAGATCTAAAGCCCATTCTCAGCCGTCAGGTGGAATATAACCGGGCCATTGCTCAGGAGGGCCTGCGAGGCAACTATGGAGCCAATGTGGGTTCCAGCCTGCTGGCCCACTACCCAAAGGATATTCGCACCCGGGCCCGTGCTCTCCCCGCTGCCGGCAGCGATGCCCGGATGGGAGGCTGCGTGTTGCCTGTTGTGATTAATTCCGGCAGCGGCAACCAGGGCATGACCGTTTCCCTGCCGGTGCTGGCCTACGCCGAAGAGCTGGGCAGCAGTGACGAGATGCTCTACCGGGCACTGGCTCTGAGCAACCTGACCGCCATCCATGTCAAAACTGGGCTGGGCAAGCTTTCCGCTTACTGCGGTGTAGTGGGAGCCGCCACCGGAGCAGGAGCCGGTATCACCTACCTCCATGGCGGGGATTTTGCCGCCATTTCCCGCACCGTCACCAACACTTTGGCCAACGTTTCCGGCATTGTCTGCGATGGAGCCAAGCCCTCCTGCGCCGCCAAAATCGCATCGTCGGTGGACGCGGCCATCTTTGCCCACTACATGAGTATGGATCAGCGGTCTTTCCACCCCGGGGACGGTCTGGTGGCCGGGGATGTGGAGGCTACTATCCGCAACATCGCCCGGCTGGGCCGGGAGGGTATGCGGGCCACCGACGTGGAAATTCTTAATATCATGCTGGGAAAGTAGGCGTTTTTTCATGAGAGTTCACGAACACCCGATTCTGGGACAATCGGAGCCGGAAAGTATTTCTATCTACTTTGACGGTAAGCCCATTCCCGCTGTAGAAGGGGAACCCATTGCCGCGGCACTGATCGCTGCCGGTGTGCGGGTTCTGCGCCACACCGAAAAATCCGGGCGGGGCCGGGGTATTTTCTGCGGGATCGGCCGCTGCAACGACTGCAAAATGATTGTGGACGGCGTACCCAATACCCGCACCTGCGTCACCCCCGCCCACGACGGAATGCGGGTGGAGACCCAGTATGGTCTGGGCAGAGGGAGCTGCCATGAATAAAGCGCAGATTGCTGTGATCGGGGCAGGGCCGGCCGGTCTTTCCGCCGCTCTGGAAGCAGCCCGGGCCGGTGCACAGGTCACCGTGATTGACGAAAACCGCAAGCCCGGCGGGCAGTTGTTTAAGCAAATTCATAAATTTTTTGGCTCCCGGCAGCATCAGGCGGGAACCCGAGGCTTTGCCATCGGTCAGGGTCTGCTGCGAGATTGCGAGGAGTTGGGTGTTTCGGTGCAGTTGGGCTACCCTGCTCTGGGCATCTTCCCCGACGGGCGGGTGGTGTTCAACACGGCACAGGGGGTTCGCTCCCTCTTTGCGCAGCGGATCATCCTCGCCACCGGAGCCAACGAGAACAATCTGTATTTTGAAGGTTCCGATCTGCCCGGCGTCATGACGGCGGGCGCCGCCCAGACCATGATCAACGAGCACCGAGTTCTGCCGGGGCAACGGGTTTTGATGGTAGGAACCGGCAATGTGGGTCTGATTATCTCCTACCAGCTATTGCAGGCGGGAGCAGAGGTGGTGGCTCTGGTGGAGGCGGCACCTCAGATCGGCGGCTACGCAGTCCACGCATCCAAGCTG
This sequence comes from Oscillospiraceae bacterium, assembly GCA_018434245.1. Taxonomy (GTDB): domain Bacteria; phylum Bacillota; class Clostridia; order Oscillospirales; family Ruminococcaceae; genus WRAV01. The sequence continues at coordinate 2,212 of JAHDPQ010000010.1, read as the reverse complement.
CGCCGAGCCGGAGTTCCCATCTACACCTCCCGCACCATCCACCGGGCCATTGGCGAAAAAACCGTGGAGGGTGTGGAGTTGGTTGCTCTCAACGAGCATTTTCAGCCGGTTCCGGGCACTGGGGAAATCCTTTGTGCCGACACTGTCTGCATGGCTGTGGGGCTTTCCCCCATGGTGGAGCTGGCAGCACTGGCCGGCTGCCAAATGACTCATATCCCTGCGTTGGGAGGCACCATTCCCCTTCACGATAAGAATCTTTGCACCACCAACCCCATGGTTTATGTAGCTGGAGACATTGCCGGCGTGGAAGAAGCCAGCACCGCCATTGAGGAGGGCCGCCTGGCCGGCATTGCAGCAGCCCGCAGTCTCGGTCTTGGGGACGACGGCCGCCAACAGGCGGTGCAGGAACGTCTGTTGGCTCTGCGCTCCGGGGAGTTTGGAGCCAAGCGGCAACAGGCCAAGGAGGATATTCTGCGGACATTCAAGGAGGCGATGGCGTGACCTACGTGAGAAAAACCGGCTATCTATGCTCGGAAGAGCTTGCCAATCTGCCCGGCGTTCCGTCGGAAGAGCGTCTGAGCCGGGGACCGGTAGCGGTGGTGGAGTGTGCTCAGAACATTCCCTGCAATCCCTGCGAGGATGCCTGTCCCCGGGGCGCCATCACCGTAGGAGAAGAAATCACCTCCCTTCCCTCCCTAGCCGGGGATCGCTGCAACGGCTGCGGCCTGTGTGTGGCCCGCTGCCCCGGCCTTGCTATCTTTACAGTCCACCGGGACTATACCGAAACCACCGCTTTGGTCTCCTTTCCGTGGGAGTACCTGCCTCTCCCCCAACAGGGAGAAAGGGTTCCCTGCGTAGGAAGAGACGGAGCCTACCGCTGTGACGGCATAGTGCAGCGGGTAATGACGGGAAAGGCGCTGGATGCCACGGCAGTGGTATCGGTGGAAGTGCCCAAAGAATACTGCATGGAAGTGCGTGCCATCGATAGAGGGAGGGGTATTCATGGAGCCCGATAAAAGCAAGATCATCGTTTGCCGCTGTGAGGAAATTACTTTGGCGGATATTGAACAAGCCATCGCTCAGGGAGCCCGCACCCTTGCCGCTGTCAAGGTACGGACCAACGCAGGTATGGGAGTTTGTCAGGGGATGACCTGCCGGCGCAACATCGAGCGGATGCTGCAGGGCCTGGAGCCGGAAGACTCTGCCCCTCATTCCCCCTATCGCTTTCCGGTGCGCACCGTCAGCGTAAACGACCTTTCAGCCGATCTGGATAAGGAGGATTGCCCATGAGCGCCGATGTGATCATTGTAGGGGGCGGCGTCATCGGAAGTGCTGCAGCCTACTATCTGAGCCTGCGGGGCAAAAAGGTTGTCCTGCTGGAGCGCAACTACTTTAGCTCGGGGGCCAGCGGTTCCTGCGATCAGATGGTAATCCCCCAATCCAAGGCCCCCAACGAGCACCTGACTCTGGCTCTTGCCAGTGTGGAGCTTTATAAACAGCTGGCCCGGGATCTAAACCGTGATATTGAATATGTGCAAAAGGGCGGCATGGTGCTTATTGAAACACCCTTGGAGCTTGAGACCATGGAAGGGGTGGTGGCTCAGCAGCGGGAAAGAGGGCTGGATGTAGAGCTTGTCTCGGTACAGGACGCGTTAAAGCTGCAGCCGGGGCTGAACTCAGAGGCCATTGTGGCGGCCACTCATTGTCCTGTAGACGGGGAAGTAAACCCCTTCCAGCTGAATCTGGGATATTTGGAGGGTGCCGCTGCCCGGGGAGCGGAAATTCACCCCTATACACCGGCGGAAAGCCTGCTCACTCAAAACGGGCGGGTGGTCGGCGTCAAAACTCCCAAGGGAAATTTTCATGCCCCGGTGGTAGTCAACGCGGCGGGAGCGTGGTCTCCCCTGCTGGCGGAAACGGTTGGGCTGAAGCTTCCCATCCGGCCCCGCCGGGGGCAAATCTACATCACCGAGGCAGTGGCTCCCTTTGTCCACAAATGCACCCTCAATGCCCGCTATATCGTAGCCAAGCACCACCCAGAAACACTGGAAAACGACCATTCTGCCATGGCAAAGCTGGGGGTTGGCATTTCCCTTACCCAATCTCATAAGGGAAACGTGCTCTTTGGTTCTACCCGAGAATTTGTGGGGTACGACACCTCCAACACTTACGAGGGATTGCAGGAGCTGTTGCGCAACGCCGTACATCTGGT
>JAHDPQ010000073.1 GCA_018434245.1 Oscillospiraceae bacterium | reverse complement strand
GCCCCCTCACTTTCTGGAACGGTATTCCATCAAAGTATGGGGAGCTTTTTTGTTTGTTATGCGTTTTTATGGAAGTTTGGGGCAAAAGGGCCCTCAGCCAGCGTTACAGAAACTGCCGCCCCAGAGCCGCCAGAGTGGTGTCCGGCAGGACAAAGCGTTCCCCGTCGGCAGACAGCTCTCCTTCTACCGCCACCGCTACTCCCAGAGGGCGGTCGCCTTCCGCTAGCATCCGGGCGGGGGCCTTGCGCTCCTCGTAATCGGTATAGGAGATATCGGTATCCACCAAATTGATGATGGTTTCGAATATCTTATCCAGCAGGACGCTGTTCACCACGTCAATTCTTTGGTCCACAATGGCACAGGTCAACCGGGCGACCATCTGGCAGCGCTGAATCTCTCCCCCGGGGTAATCCCGGCTGCGGATAAGGGCCGCCACCTTTCTGCCATCCAGAAGCTGTCGTCCCGGATAAAGCTGTACCGCAAAATCCCCGTCGGACAGCACCAGCTCCTCCTCCAAGTCAAACTCCACGTTGCCCACTGCCTGAGCCGCCGTCACAAAGCCGGAAAGGCTAATGCGGGCATAGCGGTGGATGGGCAGATTCAGATGCTCGGCCAGAGCATCCCGGGTGTACCGTGCTCCTCCATAACGGTAGGCCTCACTGAGAGTTTCCTCCCGCTGCCCCGATGCCATCAAGGTCTGAGGCGGGAACACCGCCACCCTCACCCCGCGGCCCACCGGGTCGAACCGGGCCAAAATGTAGGTTCTCGCCACGGCATCGGCGCTATCCACCCCAAAGAGCAGCACTGTCAGGGCATCGCCTTCATCAGGGATGTAGGGTTCCTCTTCGGTGGCCGGCTGCATCACTTCCTGTGGGGAATCGGGGTGTACCGTGGTGATGAGAAATAAAAACATCAGGGAAATGAAGAAAAAGGCAGCGCTAAAGCTCAGGAGAAAATAGTGTAGCCTCAGCGTTTTTCTCTTGTCCACCGGCACCCCTCCCTTCCTTCGATCTCCTCCTATTGTTGACCGAATGACGGGGGGATTAATCAGTCTGGGGCTCTATTTGCTCAGCTGAGCCCGCAGGCTTTGCAGAATTTTCTTTTCCCGCCGAGATACCTGCACCTGAGTCATCCCCAACTCCTGAGCCGTTTGAGTTTGGGTTTTCCCTCCAAAATAGCGCAGGAAGACTAGCCTGCGATCCCCCGGCTCCAGCTGCCCCAGCACCTGCTTGAGGGAGATGATGTCCGAGAGCATATCCTCGGGGGAATCCACCGGCAGGTCCAACTGGCCCCCGCCGTCTTCCTCCCCCGCTGTCAGGGAAAGAGGAGGGGTGGCGGCGGTGATAGCCTCTACAATCTGGCTTTCCTCCACCTCCAGAATCCGGGCCAGCTCGCTGATATGAGGTTCCCGGCCGTGCTCCAGAGAGAACCGCTCCCTTACCCGGGTGATCTTGAGGGAAAGCTCCTTGAGGGTGCGGCTCACCTTGACGGTTCCACCATCCCGAAACAGGCGGCGCATCTCCCCCAGAATCACCGGAACGGCATAGGTAGAAAACCGCAGACCCCGCCCCGCATCGAAGGCGTCTGCCGCTTTGATTAGTCCCATACAGCCCGCCTGGAACAAATCGTCGTATTCCATGCCCCGGCCTTTTAGCTTTTGAGCGCAGGAGTGAACCAACCCGATGTTGTTTTCGATCAGCTCCTGACGCGTTATCGCCTTGTTCATTGCACCTCCGGTCAACTTTCCCGCCCGGAAAGAATCCGGGTCAGGGTGACGGTGGTTCCCTTACCCAGCCGGGAAGTGACCCTGACTTTGTCGCACAGGCTCTGCATCACGGCAAAACCAAGTCCGGCTCGCTCCTCCTGAGGGCAGCTGGTATACAGGGGCTCCATCGCCTGCCTTATATCCTCAATGCCGCAACCCTTGTCCCGAATGCGAATCACCACCCGGTTGTCGGGGTAAATGGCCGCGGTTATGTAGATGGTCTGAATACTCTCCCGATAACCGTGGACAATGGCATTGGTCACCGCCTCGGAAACGGCGGTTTTAATGTCGGTCAGCTCGTCCACCGTGGGGTCCAGCCCCGCTACAAAGGCGGCGACAGCGGTGCGGGCAAAGGCTTCGTTGGCGCTTTTGCTGGGAAAGCTCAGCCTCATTTCGTTGAGTGGCTTCATTTTTTAATACCTCCTGCTTCCATGTTGGCCAAACGCTCCAGTCCGGCCAAACGCATCACCTTTTTGATATGGGTGGGCAGATTTTCGATTTTCAGCTCCCCCTCCAACTCCTGCATCAGGGCATAGCGTCCCATCACCAGCCCGATTCCCGAGGAATCCATAAAGGTGACGTCCCGAAAATCCAGCACCAACACGGCGGGATGAGCCCGCTGAGCCGCCTCGTCAATCTCTTCCCGGATGCTCCGGGCGGCGTGATGATCCAACTCTCCCGACAGGTATGCTGTCAGAATCTCCTCCGCCAGATAAACCCGTACCGACATTATGTAACAGCCTCCTTGTGGAATATGGGGCCGGCGAGTTCTTGGCCCAAAATCACCCGGCCTTATAGTTAGCTTGTCCCAAAAAAATACTGCTATTACATAGAATAGAAGATTTTGGGTAAAAATTTGGTCGAGTTTTGGCAGTGAGTGGCTTTATCCTGTGGAATCTGTAGGTTTATTTTTTGCAGACAGCACAAAAAACCGCCCGAATCCAGTCATAGGATTCAAGCGGTTTTATATGAGGCTGGATAGGGCTTATAGCACCATGGCTTCTTCCAGACGCTGCTTGGCGGCGCAGAAGTCCGCTTCCGAGATGGCGTCTGCCGTTTCGAACCGGGCCCGCACCTCCTGATGGAGGGTGGTTTCGGTGGCGGTCATTTCCAACAGGCCGTTTTCACCCAGAACAAACTCAATTTTTAGGGGGCTTCCCGCAGGCAAGCCTTCGGGCAGCTCCAGAATGGCCTCTCCAATTTCGGTGCCCTCGCAGGGCTCGGCCACTTCTTCGGAGCAGAGGCTTTCCAGCACCCGGATGGTGACAGTTTTTTGATTGGGGGCCACGGTGAAGAAGTCCTGAACCCGGCCGGCAGGCAACTCGGTGTTCTTCAAGATCATGTTGAAGAGGACCTCTTCCTGCTCGCCGTCCCCCTGAGGGGTGACGCTTTTGTAGGCGATGGTTCCAAAGCTGCGGCTGGTGACGTTGACGATGTCGATGTCTGCCCCAACCCCCATCACCCCGGCCTGCAAATTCACCTGCTTGGTCATTTCCTGCACGTCTACATTGCCGCTGCGGATTTCGTCCCGCAGCTCCTTGGGGCTTTTGCCTGTTTCCTGAGCGGTTTTTTCGATCAGCTCGGCAAAGAAGGCCTGCCGTCCGGCGTAGATGGCGGCTCCCTTGGCCACCGCCTCGTCGGGGTCAAACATCTTGACAGGGGCGGAAAATTCCTGCTGAATCCGCCGGGTGATCTGGGGCATCCGGGTGGAGCCGCCCACCATGAGAATCTCGCTGACCCGGTCGGAGGCGTAGCCCTTCTGTACCGCTTCCTCCAGCATCTGCCGGGTTAGCAGAATGGTGCGTTCCAGCAAATCTTCGGTGAGGGACTCAAAAACCTCCCGGGTCAGCTCCACCCGGGCTCTTTCTCCCTTGTAGTTGATGGCAATGGGGGCTTTGTCCCGGGCGGAAAGCATCTTTTTGGCCCGCTCGGCGGAAAGCACCAGCTCTTGAAAGGTTTCCGGATCGGAGAGAATATCCTCGGTGGAGCCGGTCTGCCGGGCAAACTCCTGGGCAACGTATTCAATGATCCGGTCATCCCACAGCTTTCCACCCAGAGAGTGGTCGCCCCCCGAGCAGATCACCTTGATGGCGTTTTGGGTGATGTCGATCATGGCGACGTCAAAGGTTCCGCCTCCCAGATCGTAGACCAGCACCACCCGGCTATCGGTCAGATCGCTGATGCCGTAGGTAATGGCGGCGGCGGTGGGCTCGTTGATGATGTTGAGGACGTTGAGCCCCGCAATTTCTCCCGCCTTGCGGGTGGCCTCCCGCTCGGTAATGCCAAAATAGGCGGGGCAGGTGATGACCACATCGGTGATGGTTTCGTCGGGGTCCAGCTTGTTTTCCCCCTGCAGGGCGGTCACTGCGTCGGCCACCACTTTTTTGAGGATGTAGGACGAGACCTCCTCGGGGGAGCGCTCGGCTCCCTGCACGCTCCACACCGCGCCGGACTGCCCCATGCGGTTCTTGACAAAGCTGACCACCTCGTCGGGATACAGGGTACCGCTTTCCTTGGCGGGAGTACCCACCACCACATTGGAGGGGGATTCAAAAAACACCACCGAGGGTGTGGTCAGTTCTCCCTCGGAGTTTTTGACCACCACAGGTTTTCCGCTGGAATCGATGCAGGCAACACAGGAATAGGTGGTGCCCAGGTCTATGCCCAATACTTTGTTCATGCCGTGTCCATCCTTCTATCCATCTGTAAATTACGATTCAATGTCGGTGCCGCTTTCTTCCGGCGGAGTATAGAGATAGGCCGAAATCCGCTCGGGTCGGATGATTTTTCCGTTTTTTTCCCAGCCTTTGGCGTGGCGAACCGCCACCTTTTTATCCTGAGACTTTTTCTCGGTGGGCAGGGTGGCCAGAATCTTCTGGCGGCCCACCACCACTTCGTTCCCTTCCTGATGGAAGGGTTCCAGTCCGTGGCGGTAGAGAAGGTCGGTCAAATCGGTTCCCACTCCTTCAAACAAGGTGAGGAGCCTGCGGAAATTGTCAGCGGTAAACTGGCGGGAACGGTAAATCTCCATGGTCTTTTCAATATCGTCAATGAGCTTGATGATATCCCCTTCCATGGAGCGGGTGAGGGAATCCAGCAAATCGTTTTTATACTCCTGCAGCTCCTGATGCATTTGGTCGAACAGCTTTTCCTTGTGGCGGTCCGTCTCGATCTTGCGGACAAACAAAGCAGAAAGCTCCCGCACCGCCGCCGCTAAATCCCCACCAGAAGCATCTTCCGGCTTTGGCTGAGGCTCCTCTCCCCAGTCAAGGCCCAGCCACTGTAGGAAAGGGCCTGCCAGCGCCTGATAAAAAGGCCTGTGCTCCTGCCAGACCAGCATGTCGAACAGGACGGCGTAGTAATCCATCAGCTCCTGTTGCCCCGGCGCAGGGGATGGGGTAAAGGCAAAGGCACGCAGCCCCTCATATAGCTCCCGCAGCTCCTGCAGGGTATCGGCCCGCTCCTCCTGGGAAAGTGGCTGGGAAGGGGTCAGCTCCAGTGCTTCTCCGGGGGCCGGGGAGAAAGGAAAGGCAAAATCCCAGACCTCACACCGGGCGTAGAGCAGTGGCTTTTGGGAGGTCGGGTCCAGCTGGGCCCAGGCAAAGGGCCTGCCCCGGCCGGTCACTTCCTCGTAAACAAAAACAGCGTCGGCAGACTTGCCGCCGGGGAGCTCCACCGCCACAGGCAAAGAAAGGGCGACCTTTTCCGGATTATCACCGTCCAAAGCCTGCTCCCAAAACAGTTGCTCCATTCCTTGCAGGCAATCGGCAGACTCCAAAAAAATCCCCCCTTGATTTACGCCGGGCTGTCCATATAGCCTATAACTATCCAATATTATAGCGCAATTGGGATAAAATTACAACCAATTGGCCCAGCAAATCCACCAAGAGTTGACAAAGTTCTTCCGAAAGGGAAGGTTTTTTGTCGCAGGAGGAGCACCGGCCTGCGACACAGGTTTTTCAGGTGCTGCAAAGATTTCCGCCCAAAGAAGAGAACCGCGGCATGGTATCCGCGGTCCTTGGTTGGCTATTCCAGGGCTTCCGGGTGGAACAGCTGGTTGTAAATGCGCTTACCCTGAGCAGTGGCGGCAATCCCGCCCTGAGCTGTCTCCCGCAGCTGGCCGGGGAGCAGCTTTCCCACCTGATACATGGAATCGATCACCTGATCCGCCGGGATGATGGAGACCATCCCTCCCAACGCCAGATCGGCAGAAAGCAGGGCGTTGACCGCCTGAGAGGCGTTGCGCTGGGCACAGGGAACCTGCACCAGCCCCGCCACAGGATCACAGACCAACCCCATGGCATTCATCAAAGCAAGGGAGACGGCACTCACCACCTGCAGGGTGGTTCCTCCCTGCAGGTGGACTGCCGCCGCTCCCGCCATGGCCGCCGCCACACCGCATTCGGCCTGACAGCCTCCTTCGGCCCCGGCCACTGTAGCGTTGCGGGTGATGACGGCTCCTATCCCTCCGGCTACCAAAAGCCCCTCCAGCACCTGCTCCAGAGTCAGGTTGTCCCGTTCCCGCAGGCCCACCAGCACGGCGGGTAAAATGCCGCAGGAGCCTGCTGTGGGGGCAGCGCAAATCTTCCCCATGGAAGCGTTTACCTCACTGCCGGAAAGGGCCATGGCCATCACCCGGTTGAGGAAGGGTCCGCAAAGACTGTTTGGGTTGGAGGCGTAGGCATGATGGGTTTTGGACAGCCCGGTGATGAGGTTTCCCGCTGTGGGCAAGGCTTCCTCAAGAGCCCGATGAGCACTGGCTTCCATCACCCGGTACCGCTGGGCCAAGCCCTCCAGAACCTGGTCCCGGCCGGCTCCGGAAAGGGCCATCTCCTCCTCCAGCACCACCTGCCAAAGGGGATGCCCCCGCTCTTGGGTGAGGGCCACAAGGCTTTCAATGCTGGTGTACATGATGGTCCTCCTCTCCTCCCATAGACACTGCCTGAGCGTGAATAATATGGGGCAGCACCCTGATTTCTGCAATCAGGCTGTCCCCCACCGGGGTGTCTGTTTCCAGAACGCAGCAGGCAAGCTTTCCCCGGGCGGTACGGCTCACCCGCATGGTGCCGATGTTGACGCCGCAGGCCGCCACCGCCGCCGTCACCGAGCTGATGACTCCCGGCAAATCCTTCTGCATCACCACAATGGTGGGGGCTTCCAGTGTAATCCCGGTATCAAAGCCGCCGATCCGGGTCACCAGAATCCGGCCGCCACCCAGAGAGGATCCTTGAATCACCTGGGTGGGGGCGGTGGCAAGTTCCCCTTGTTCCCCCAGATAAAAGGTCATCCTCACCGTGTTTTCGTGAACATCCCCCAAATCCTCCGGGAGAAAGGAAAACCCAAGCCCTGCCTCCCGGGCCAGCTCGAAGGAGTCCCTCAGGCGCTCGTCGTCCTCCCACAGGCCCAAGACTCCGGCCAGCAGGGCCCGGTCGGTACCGTGGCCCTTGTAGGTTTCGGCAAAGGAACCGTGAAGGGCAAAATCCACGTGGAAGAACGGCTCCCCTACAATCTGCCGGGCCGCCCGAGCCAGCTTGGCCGCCCCCGCTGTGTGGGAGCTGGAAGGGCCGATCATCACAGGGCCTAACACATCAAAGAGACTGATTTCCATCCATACACCTGCCTTACCGCATATTGTCATAGAAGAAGGCCGACCGCCTACAGGGCAGCCGGCCTTCCTTATCATACCCATTTTTTCTAGAGCTTACTGCTGGCGGGTTAGTCTTCCCACCGGTACCGCAGCACCGGGTGACGGGCCGCCTGCACCTCGTCGGGGCGGCGCACCGCCGTGTGATGAGGGGCGCCATGGAGAACTTCCGGATTTTCTGATGCCGTTTTTCGGATTTCCGCCAGCACCCGAATGGCTTCGTCCAGGGTCTCCTTGGTTTCCGTTTCGGTGGGTTCAAACATCAAAGCCTCCGGCACAATCAGGGGGAAGTACATGGTGGGAGGGTGCATCCCGTGATCCAACATGGCCTTGGCCACATCCATGGCCGAAACCCCCGTTTCCTTCTTCAGATCGCCGAGGCCCAGTACAAACTCATGCATACAGGGCATGTCGATAGCCACATCGTAGTCCTTGGCCACTCCCTGTTTGAGGTAGTTGGCGTTGAGGACCGCATGCTTTGCCGCCTCTGGAATCCCCTGCGCCCCCAGACGAAGAAGGTAGCACAAGGTCTTGACCACTACCAAAAAGTTGCCGTAAAAGCTCCGCACCTTCCCCACCGATTGAGGCCTTTCCCCATCCAAAACCAGGGAGCCTTCCCGGGATACGGGGTAAGGCACCGGCAGGAAGGGAGCCAAAAACTCCTTACAGCCTACAGGCCCGCTGCCGGGGCCTCCGCCGCCGTGAGGGGTAGAGAAGGTCTTGTGGAGGTTGAGGTGGATGACGTCAAAGCCCATGTCCCCGGGGCGGATGACCCCCATAATGGGGTTGAGGTTGGCTCCGTCGTAGTAGACAAGACCTCCCGCCTCATGGACAATCTCAGCGATGGCGGTCATGTCCTTTTCAAAGAGTCCAAGGGTGTTGGGGTTGGTGAGCATTAGTCCTGCGGTGTTTTCGTCGCAGACAGCCTGCAGCTTCTCCAGATCCACGCAGCCGTCGGGGCCCGAGGCCACATTGATCACCTGAAAGCCCGCCATGACAGCACTGGCAGGGTTGGTTCCGTGGGCCGAATCGGGGACGATGATGTTGGTCCGCTTATGGTCCCCCCGGGCAAGGTGATAGGCCCGGATCAGGAGCAGCCCGGTGTATTCGCCGTGGGCCCCTGCCGCCGGCTGAAAGCTCATGGCGTCCATGCCGGTGATTTCGCAGAGGTACTGCTCCGCCAGAGCCAGCACTTCCAGACAGCCCTGCATGGTTTCCTCCGGCTGCAGGGGATGGATGCCGGTAAATCCGGGGAGAGCCGCCACCTGCTCGTTGATCTTGGGATTGTACTTCATGGTGCAGGAGCCAAGGGGATAAAACCCGCTGCCTACCCCAAAGACCTGCTGGGCCAGAGCGGTGTAGTGGCGGGCCACTTCACTCTCGCTCATCTGGGGTAGACGAGGGGGATTCTTTCTTCCCAGCTGGGCCGGAAGGGGAATTACCTCCTGCTGCGGAATGTCGCAAGGGGGCAGCACCTGAGGGCTTTGGCTGGGGCATTGTTCAAAGAGCAGCTTCATTTCGCCACCTCCCTCAGCAAAGAGATCAAGGCATCGATCTCTTCTTTGGTATTCATCTCGGTGACACACCAGAGCAGCCGATTGCCTTCCAGAGGTAGGCCGCCCAAAATCCCCTTGTCCGCCAGACGGGCGTTCAGCTCCCCGGCGGGAATGGGGCATCCGGTGACAAACTCATGGAAGAACTCGCCCTGATGAGCCAGCTCAAACCCCGGCAGGGCGGAAATTTTTTCGGCGGCGTAGTGGGCCTTGGTGCGGCATTGCCGTGCTACCTCCGTCATCCCCTGCTCCCCCATGGTGGCCAGATAGACCGAGGCGGTCAGGGCGCAGTGGGCCTGATTGGAGCAGACGTTGGAGCTTGCCTTTTCCCGGCGGATATGCTGTTCCCGAGCCTGTAGAGTGAGCACAAAGCAGCGCTTGCCGTCCAGATCGGTAGTTTGGCCCACAATCCGGCCGGGCAGCTTGCGGGTCATGGCGTCGGTGCAGGCCATAAATCCGAGGTAAGGCCCGCCAAAGCTCAGGGGCATCCCCAAAGGCTGGCCCTCCCCCACGGCGATGTCGGCGCCGCACTCCCGGGGAGAGCGGTACAGCATCAGGGCAAAGGGGTTGCACCCGGCAATCAGCTTGGCTTTTTGGCCGTGAGCCAGCCGGGCGGCTTCTTCCCAATCCTCAATCTGGCCGAAGAAGTTGGGGGACTGGATGTAGACACAGGCGCTTTCCTCATCCAGCAGGGGTTCCAAAGCTGCAAGATCGGTGATCCCGTCTTTGTGGGGAATCATAACCACCTTGGCTCCGGCGGCCTCGGTGTAGGTGGTAATTACCCGGATGGTGTCAGGGTGGGCCGCGGCGGAAACCAGCACCGTCTGGCGCTTTCTTTCCCGGCACATGGAGGCGGCCTCGGCGGCGGCGCTTGCTCCGTCATACACCGATGCGTTGGAAACGTCCATTCCGGTCAGCTCGCAGATCATAGTCTGATATTCGAAGATGGACTGCAAAATCCCCTGGCTGATCTCCGCCTGATAGGGAGTGTAGGCGGTGACAAACTCCTCCCGGGAGGTAACCGCCCCCACCATGGCGGGGATGTAGTGCTTGTAGGCTCCCGCTCCCCGGAACACCGTGGGGAAGACGGTATTTTTTGCGGCAATGGCCTCCATCTTCCGGCGGACCTCCAGCTCGGAGGCTCCCTCGGGGATGCTTAGCCGCTCCACCCGTTTAACTGTGTCGGGAATGTGGCCGTACAGGGCGTCCAGATTGGAAAGCCCCAAGGCGGCCAACATCTCATCCCGCTCCACATCGGTGGCAGGAAGGTATCCTGACATGGCGTTTCTCCTTATTATTTGATTGAGAGGCATTATTCTTCGGTCTGGCAGTGGGTCTCGTAGGCTTCCGCGCTCAGCGTTTCTTCCCGATCGGTGATGTTGTCCACCTCGACCAGCCATGCCTCGTAAGGATTCTCGTTGATGGCCTCGGGGGCATCCAGCAGGTCCTCGTTGACGGCACGCACCACTCCGGTGACGGGGCTGTAGATGTCGGAAACCGCCTTGACGCTTTCCACGTCTCCCAGAGCCTCGCCCACCACAACTTCGTCCCCTACCTGAGGCAGGTTGACAAACACAAGGTCCCCCAGAGAATCCTGGGCAAAATCGGTGAGCCCGATGCGGACAACATCATCTTCCAGCTCCTCAAGCCACTCGTGGGATTTGGTGTACGAAAGATTCGCAGGATTGTTCATGGTGATATCCTCCTGATATTTATACTTTTTATATAGTTACGCTTTATAAAAGGGCATGGGGGTGACAACGGCCTCGACCCGACGGCCTCGAACATCCGCCTCTACCGTGGTGCCCACGGGGTAGTCGCCGGATTGCAGCAGGGCCATGGCAATGGGATACCCCAGATGAGGGCTGTGGGTTCCCGAGGTGGTGATGCCCACCTTTTCGCCGTTTATAAAGACATCGCAGTTTTCCCGGACGATGCCCCGGCCGGTAATTTTGAGTCCGACGCGAATCCGCTTTTGGGGCTGGGACAAAGCGGCCTTTCCGGGAAAGTCCTCCGCCTTGTTCAGCTTGACGGCAAAACCAAGGCCGCACTCCAGGGGGGAGATACTGGGACTCAGCTCGTGACCATACAAGGGCATCCCCGCCTCCAGACGCAGGGTGTCCCGGGCGCCAAGACCGCAGGGCAGAAGGCCCAGCTCCTGTCCCGCTTCCATCAAGGCGTCCCACAGGTGGCAGGCGTCCTCGGGAGCGCAGTACAGCTCAAAGCCGTCCTCTCCGGTGTAGCCGGTGCGGGAAAGCAGGCAGGTTTTCCCCGCCACCACAGCCTGCTCGGTGAAGGTGTAGCTTTTGGGGGGAATGTCCTTTTGCTCCGCCAGCTTGCGGAGAATCTGCTCCGAAACGGGGCCTTGCAGGGCCATCAGCGCATACTGCTCCGACACATCGGTCAGAGTGGCGCCTTCCATGAGGTGCTCCTGAATATGCTGGAAGTCCTTTTCCCGGCAGGCGGCGTTGACCACCAGCAGGTAGCGCTGGGCAGACAGACGGTAGATCAGCAGGTCGTCTACGGTGCCGCCACTTTCGTAGCACAGGGGAGAGTAGCGAATCCGGCCATCGGCCATTCCAGCTACGGTGTTGGTCAAAATCCGATCCAACGCTTCCTGAGCCCCGGGTCCCTCTACCACAAATTCTCCCATATGGGAAACATCAAACAGTCCGGCAGCGGTGCGCACCGCCTGATGCTCGGCAATGATGGAGGAATACTGAACCGGCAGCAGGTAGCCCGCAAAGGGCACCATCTTCCCCCCCGCCGACAGGTGCCGGGGGTATAGGGGCGTTTTTAACTCCATGTAAAAACCTCCTTAAAATCGGTCTAAATGCAAAAAAGAACGGGTGCGTGTAAAGCCACGCCTCCGTCTTGGTACCTGAAAGATTAACCCGCGCAGTGGCTGTACGCCAATTCCTGTCCAGGCCTGCTTCTTCGGTGTCATCCTGAGGATGACTCTCCAGAGTATCGTCCAAATCCGGTCCCTTTGCCTGAGAGTTTTGGTGGAGTTTCCCCTTCGGCTCCGCTGTGATGCAGTATCTCCCGGATTTTTCTTCCGATGCTTATTAAGTTTTTAGCTTTTCTGCTTGTATGTTTCCCAGTATAGCGTGGAAAATCAGCGGGCGCAAGTAGTCCTAAAAAAATTAGGCAATTTAGATAAAAACCTACCCACTTTCCCTGTAACCATGCAGTGATTCCCGGTGGGCTAACCGTTGACGCTGCAAGAACCGCCCCCAAGTGGAGGCGGTTCTCAAACGCTTTTTTGCTACTGCGGCAGCACCACCTGCTTCAGAGTAGCTCCGGTGTAGTAGTTTGCCAGAATCTCCTCAAAATCGGCCCCCTGCCGGGCCATAAAATCCGCCCCGTACTGGGAAAGCCCCACCCCATGTCCGTAGCCGTACACTACAAAAAGGAAGCTGCTGCCGGTATCCACCACTTCAAAGTTGTGGGAACGCAGGTCCAGCACCGTGCGCACCTCGCTGCCGTGGAGCACCTGCCCCCCCACCTCTATGGCGGTAATGTAGCCGGAAGCCGACCGCTCCATCTCTCCGAACCAAGTATCGGCCTGCCCCGAAAGGTCCATCTCCGGGTAGGCAGCCAGCAGCAGCCGTTTCAGCTCGGGATAGGAAAATTCCTCCTCGGTTTCGTAGTCGGGGGCCAGATAATCCCCCTCGCTGTCGGCGGGAAGGAGATAGGGAGCACTACCCACCCAAACGTTGGAGGCATCCTCCGTCATCCCTGCCGATATGGCGTGATAGGCCGCCACAATGGGCTCCTCCTCGTATTCCAGCACCAGATGCGCCACGCTGTCGGCAGCGGCACAGACCTTCTCCCAGTATTGGTCGGCCTTGGCCCCATAAAATTCCCGGGCCTTTTCTTCGGTGATGTACACCTTCATGTTGGAAGGGTCGGCTTTAAAGTCCGCCCCCTTTAGCTCCGGGTCGGGGTGTTCCATCTGAACCCGGTGATGGTGGAGGGCGTAGGTATGAGCCGCCACTGCCTGCGCCTTGAGGGCCTCGCTGTGAAAAACCGCCGGCATCTCGGCAGCCACCGCCCCCCGGACATAATCCCTTACAGAAACGGTGTGGATTTCCCCGGTGCTTTCATCCAGCACCCGAAAAGCCTCTACCCCCAGCAGCACGGAGGTGGACTCCGCCGATTCCTGAACCTGCTCCATCTCCACCGGAAGCTCCGGCGGCATTTGGGGGGCATCCAGCGCCTCCTCTGCCGCCTGCTGGGGCCAAACAGCAGCCGTCTGGGATTCTTGCTGCGGGCTTTGCGGCGAGTGAAGCGCCAAATCGGCCGGCTCCTCTATGGGATAGCCAACGGCAATCATGGGAATCACCAGCATGGACAGTGCAAAAACAGCAATAAAGAGCAGAGCGCCCCTCATTATAGGCTCCTCCTTTCCGGCAAAACGGTTGGACATACTGTACTTTATTCTTATGCGTCTATCGGGGGAAAGATGCCGGGTTTGTCCATTTGGCAGCTAATTTGTATGGCCTGCCCATCACAAAGGGCCGCTTCCAACCTTTGCGGATTGGAAGCGGCCCCCGGTAAAGCCTCTCAACTAATCTAACATACAACAAACCTTGGAAAAATCAGACGGTGATGACCTGTTCGGTTTCCTTATCAAAGATGTGGAGCTTGGTGCAATCCACCGCCATCTTGATGGAGTCGCCGGATTTAGCGGAGCTGCGGGAAGGTACCCGGGCAATGATGTTCTGCCCCTGACTGACCAGATACAGATAGGTTTCCGCGCCCATCAGTTCGGCCAGTTCCACTTCAGCATCGATGACACCGGTGGTGGGCTGATCCATGTAGATGGGCTCTTCCCGCAGGGCTTCGGGCCGGATGCCCAGCAGCACTTCCTTGCCCTCGTAAGCGGCAATGGTCTTGGCCTCCACCCGGTCGGGCAGGATGGGGAACAGGCTGTCGCCAAAGGCTGCCACAAAGTGGCCGTCCTCTTTTTTGCGGATGGTAGCGGGGAGGAAGTTCATCTGAGGTGTGCCGATAAAGCCGGCCACAAACACGTTGCAGGGGCAGTCGTAGAGATTCTGGGGAGTATCCACCTGCTGGATAAAGCCGTCCTTCATCACCACAATGCGGTCGCCCATGGTCATGGCCTCAGTCTGGTCGTGGGTAACGTAGACAAAGGTGGTGCCCAGCCGCTTGTGGAGCTTGGTAATTTCCGCCCGCATGGAGGCTCTGAGCTTAGCGTCCAGGTTGGACAAAGGCTCATCCAGCAGGAAGACGGCAGGGTCCCGAACCATGGCGCGGCCCAAGGCCACCCGCTGGCGCTGTCCGCCGGAAAGAGCTCTGGGCCGGCGATCCAGTAGATGCTCGATATCCAGAATCTTGGCGGCTTCCTTCACCTTTTTATCAATGATGTCCTTGGGAGTCTTGCGCAGTTGCAAGCCAAAGGCCATGTTTTTGTAAACGGTCATATGAGGGTAAAGAGCGTAGTTCTGGAACACCATGGCGATGTCTCTGTCCTTGGGGGCCACGTCGTTGACCAGCTTATCCCCTATGTACAGTTCACCGTCGGTAATTTCCTCCAGACCGGCGATCATCCGCAAAGTGGTGGATTTGCCGCAGCCGGAAGGCCCGACCAAGATGATAAACTCTTTGTCGTCAATTTCCAGGCAAAAGTCGTGCACAGCGGTAACCGGCGGATTGCCGGAGTAGGTCTTGAAGATGTGCTGAAGAGAGATTCCTGCCATTTCAAAGCCTCCAATGTAAATATATTGATATTGTACCCCTGTTGTGCTATGATGGGTTTGTTCTACACTTAACTATGATAATAACAGGATTCTTCATAGGATGCAATAGCAAATAATTGATGAAAAGGGTAATTTATTGATGTCTATTCTTCTCGAATTGGAATATGGCGACGCCCTGCCGGCTTTTCCGGTACCGGAGGGTTTTGGCGGGGTGCATCCCACAGGATGGGGCTGCGGCAAAGCCGAGGCGGAAAGCACGCTGGACGGCACGGGGCTGCTGTATATCCTGTCGGGATCCGGGCGGATTGGGGGGAAGGGAAAGGGAAAGGGCTTCGGTTATCAGCCCCGTCAGGTGATTGGGCTGGGCGGTTCCCGGATCCTCATCCCCCGGGAAGAAACCCGTTACCTTTATCTGTTGCTGGCAGGGGCGGATACCCTGCTGAGCGGCATTGATCAGATACCGCTGGAGGAGGAGAGCATCGGTCTTTCCATGGCCCGCATGTATCAGAACGCCCAAAAGGGGTTGCCCGAAGAAGTTTACACCGCTTCCACCGAGTGCTACGCTCTGCTGATGGAGCTGCATCGTATCCGTGGCAGGGAGGGCAGCGTCTACAGCGAACTGGTCCGCAGCGCCATGAAGATGATTCAGGAGGAGTACCCCTATTTGGCAGGGGTGGATGAGCTTTCCCAGCGGCTGGAAGTGAGCAAAAGCCATCTGGTGCGGTGCTTTTCCGCCGAGATGGGGCGGGGTCCGGGGCGGTACCTGCAGGAGGTGCGGCTGGAGTCCGCCCGCCAACTGCTGATGAGCTGCGACTACGATGTGGAACTGATTGCCGGTATGACCGGCTACTCCTGCGCCAACTACTTCTGCAAGGTGTTCCGCAAGGAGCTGGGCATCTCCCCCGGCGCTTACCGCACACGGTATCAAAAGGACTGCCCCGCCACCTCCCACAAGCATCGGCTGCGGGAAATTGAGGATATGCTGGCCCTGTAGGGACACTGTGGAAAAGCGGCTGGCTTTGGCGGAGTTTGGCCCCGGCGGACCTTTTCGGGTCTTGCCCTTCCAAGGCCGCCCGCCTGTCCCCCGGGGCATCCCACAATCACGTTCACGCCGCCTAGGAGGATCCAACAATTACACTCCCGCTCTGCCATGCTTCCAGTATGCCTCCTCACCTGCGATGCCAAGGTATTCACCACCTATGGCCAACAAAAAGCCCTCCGGCCGCAGATATTGCTGCTGTCGGAGGGCTTTTTGTTGGGCTATGGACGGTCGCCGTTCCTAGTACTTGGTGTCGGCAAAGCCGGCGTTGGGGAGAGAGAGGGCCATTTTATCGTCCCCGCACTCCGGTTGAGGCAGAACCTGCGCAGGCTGGCGCGGCGTGTAGAAGGTGCCGGAATCCCGAAGCTTAAACTGGGAGATCAGCCCTGCCATCAGCTCAGCCTG
The DNA here is from genome assembly GCA_018434245.1 of Oscillospiraceae bacterium. GTDB lineage: Bacteria > Bacillota > Clostridia > Oscillospirales > Ruminococcaceae > WRAV01. The sequence goes on along the minus strand of JAHDPQ010000073.1, from coordinate 3,506 downwards.
TCCGCTCATCTCCTCACTGGAGGCAGCACTTTCTTCCGCAGTGGCGCTGTTCTGCTGCACAACGCCTGCCACCTGATCGATGCCGAGGTTGATTTGATTGATGGCATGGGACTGGTGCTCCGAAGCATCGGCAATGTTCTGGACAATGTCGGTGGTCTCGTTGACTCCAGCAATGATCTCTCCCAGAGACTCCGCCGTTTGCCCCGCAATCTTCACTCCCATCTCCGCCTTGGAAATAGAGTTTTCGATCAGGCTGCCGGTGTTCTTGGCCGCCTCGGCACTTTTGGCCGCCAGATTGCGCACCTCGTCCGCCACCACGGCAAAGCCCTTTCCGGCAGCACCCGCACGAGCGGCTTCTACCGCGGCGTTGAGGGCCAGAATATTGGTCTGGAAGGCGATGTCGTCAATCACCCGGATCACCTTGCCGATATCGTGGCTGGAACTGCTGATTTCCCGCACGGCATCCATCATCTCGTTCATCTGATGGGCACCGTCCTCTGCTTTTTCCCGCATATCGCTGGAGATTTGAGCAGCCCGGGCGGACATTTCCACGTTTTTCCGGGTCTGTTCCGCCACCTCTCCAATGGAGTTGGACAGCTCCTGAATGGAGGCCGCCTGCTCGGTGGAACCTGCCGCCAGAGTCTGTGCGCCGTCGGCAATCTGGTTGGCTCCCATAGAAACCTGAGCCGACACCACGTTGATCTGGCTCAGGGTGGTATTGGTGGCGTCCAACAGATGATTGATGGCCTGATTCATCACGTCTTTTTCCGAGCGCACCGGCATCAGGCCGGAGTAGTCCCCTTGGGAAATCCGGGACATCTCTTCAGCCTGCTGGCGAACGGCCTCGGACATCTTGGCAAAAGCCCGGCTGAGCAGGGTAATCTCGTTGCGGGTCTTTTCGGTTCCAGTATCCAGATTGGCGGCATCGATTTCACCCACCGCCATGGCCTCGGCTACGGCGGTGATGGCGGGCAGCTCCTTGAGGCGTCCCCGCACGTTGTAGAAGACGAGGAAACCCACCACCCCGATGAGTACAACGCCGATCAGGATGGTTGCCCAGGTCAGCATAACGGAGGAGGCCTTGATGTTTTGAAGGGGCACCACGCCGCAGACCGCCCAGTAGCGTCCGGTATCACCAATCATTACGCCGGAGGCCAGCAGCTGGTTTCTGGTATTGGTGATATCAGAGTAGGCCTGAGTGTTGATCTCGCCGCCGTTTTGGAAGACATGTTCCACTTCCTCCCCTATTCCCGCCATCCAGGTGGTGCTGTAGTGAGTCATCAGCAGTTCCTCCCGGGAGTGGGTTGCCACCATGCCGTTAGGAGAAAGGGTATAGATGTAGCCGTCGTCCAGAATCTTTCCCCCGTTCATGGTCCCGATCAGGGTATCCAGATTGATATCGGCTCCTACAGCCCCCACCACTTCCCCATTCTTAAGGATGGGAACGGTAATGGTATAGAGCAGAACTTTCTCGTCGCCGATTGTGTAGTAAAAGGGGTCGGTAATATGGGGTTTGCCTCGGGTTTTGGCCCCCTGGTAATAGTCTCCGGTGACCGGATCGTCGTAGCCGGTGAGAGCCTGATACTTCAGGGTGCTGCCGTTTTTGGAGATATAGGGGATGTACCGCCCGGTTTCATCATGGTCTCTGGTGTTGGCGTAAAAGCGGTCTTTCCCATCCAGAGCGTTGGGCTCCCAACAGCTCCAGATGCCGGATATGGAATCATTGCTGGAAAGCACCCCCACCAGCGCCTGCATGATTTCGGACCGCGGGTCCTTGGAGGTTTGGGCAAGGTTGCTCACCACCGGAGCCACAGTGGACACGACGCTGTAGGTTTCGCCGGAGATGGTCTGGAATTCACTGACATACTGCTGAACCGTCGCCGTCACCAAATCCCGTGTCAGGCTGTCCGCCGTGCCGGAAGAAAGGGTGCTGACAATAAGAATCATAATAGAAATACCCACCAGCAACGCAATCAGCGAGGGAATTAAAATCGCCATTTGGGTGCTCATGTGTTTCATTCGGCTTCCCACTCTCTTGCGCTTGAGGGCTTTAGGAGTGGTTTTTTTGCGTTTGATAACCTTGTTCCATTTCATGCTGAGCGCTCCTGTTCCAAAAGAATTTTGCCAACTCGCTTTGCGTTACTTGCCCAAAAACAACTTAGTGACAAGAGGTCCCACGTCTCCCCTTTCCTTCCAGATACCGTGCAAGCATATCAATCAAATCTTCCATACTTACCGGTTTTGCCAGATGATCGTTCATTCCTGCGTCCAGACACTCCTGCACATCTTCTTTAAAGGCGTTGGCTGTCATGGCGATAATGGGTACCTTTTCTCCACCATGGGTCGAACGGATCAGCCGAGTGGCAGAAAGTCCGTCCAGCCGCGGCATCTGAACATCCATTAAAATAAGGTCGTAGTGTTGACTGCCGCAGCAAAACAACTCCACGGCCTGTTCTCCGTCAACGGCACAGTCGGCTTGGATTTTCGTATCCTCCAACATGGCCGTCACAATCTCCCGGTTGATTTCAATATCCTCCACAATCAAAATCCGCTTGCCGCTCCAGTCGTAGCGGTTGGGGGATACCGGGGGCTTTGAGTGGACAGAGGGAGCAATCAGCCGCATTACCGTGCTGATCAGCGCTGTGGGAAGTATCGGCTTGGAAAGGCATTGTGTCACACCATACCGCTGGGCTTCCTGCTCCAGTATAGGCCGTTCCCGGCGGGAGGTCATGAGAATGATGTGGCTGTCCGGAGAGATGGAATAAATTTTTTCTACTGCAGCACCAATATTCATGCCGGGCATGTCACAGTCAATTAGCAGAAAATGGTAGGGCTTATTCTTTTCCCCGGCCTCCTGTACCCGGCCATAGGCCTCGTGCCCTCCGGCTGCCACATCGGATTCGATGCAGAGTTCCTCCAGAGTCTGCTTCAGATGCCTGCAGTGATTGTTGTGATGAGCCACCACCAGAACCCGCAGAGGCTGTTGGATGGCCAGCCCCGGCTTGGTGAGGGGAGGGCCCCACTCGGCGGGGATTTCGAAGAAGAAGCGGGACCCTTTGCCCAAGGTGCTCTTTACCCAGATATGCCCGCCCATTAGATTAACGATCTTTTTGCAGATGGCAAGACCCAAACCGGAACCTTCCTGCCGGCGGGCCTTTCCGCCATCGGCCTGCTCAAACACCCGAAACAGGCGCTGCTGCTGCTCCTGCGCAATGCCGATGCCGTTGTCCTCCACCTCAAAGCGCAAGCGGGAGCGGTCTTTATTGGGGGTAGGGTCCGACACCCGTAGGGTGATGGAGCCGTACTCGTGGGTAAATTTGCTGGCGTTGTTCAGCAGGTTGATGATCACCTGTGTCAGGCGAAGTTCATCGCTTTTCAGGCGGTGAGTCAATACGTCCTCCAGATCCAGGCGCAGATCCTGACATTTTTGCTCTATCCGGACCCCCACTACAACGATGGCGTTTTCCAGCGCTTTTTTCAGGTCGATCTCGTTGACCGAGAGCTCG
>JAHDPQ010000156.1 GCA_018434245.1 Oscillospiraceae bacterium | reverse complement strand
CGAGGTAAAGGACGGCAAGGTGTACATCAACGACAGCGAAGCCCCACTTGCCGACGACTTTGTGGACGCCGAAGCCAACGGGGTTCCCGTCGGCGACTTTGGCCCTGTTGAGGTACCGGAAGGGGAGTACTTTGTGTTGGGAGACAACCGCAACTTTTCCGCTGATTCCAGACGTTGGCCCTACCCTTTTATCACCCGCAAGGATATTCTGGGCAAGGCAATGTTCGTCTACTTCCCTCGAATGGAAGGGATTGGGGGCCCGGCGGAATAACCACTGCCAGCATAACAAAGAGGACGGGATGATTCCCGTCCTCTTTTGATATATATGTATTTATTCTTCCGGCAGAACCAGCTGGAAGGCTTTGCGCTCTCCATTGGGAATGGGCAGCGAGACCATCCCCCGCCAGCGAAATCCCGCACCCAAAATCACCCGCTCCATAATCTGGTTGCGGTGATAGGTGTCGATGCGGATGTCCCGGTAGCCAAGGCGCCGGGCAGCGGCAATCAGATGTTCCATCATCTGGTGGGCAAGGCCCTTGCCCCGCACCTTGGAACTGATAGCCACCCGGTGAATGGAAAGATACCCCTCGCAGGTGGAATCCCACTGGCCTTGGGTAATGTCGGTATAGCTTTCGTCCACGCCTTCTACCAAAGCGGAGTAGCCGAACATCTCATCCCCCAACAGGAAGACGTAGCCCTCCTGCCGCTGAATGTCTTCTTCGATGACAGCTTGGGTGGGACCATGGTCGCCCTGCCACTGGGGAGAGCCCTGCTCTCGCAAAAATTCCCGGGCCTCCTGAAAGATGGGCAGAATATGGTCCAGATCCTCTATCCGGGCTTTTCTCATGTCGCAATTCATATCGAAGCTACACCTCAAAGGCGTTGTGGATGGCGATGACAGCTTTTTCGCCCAGCTCCTTGTCGATCAGAACGGAAATCTTGATTTCGGAGGTAGAGATCATGTGGATATTGATGTTGGCCTCTCCCAACGCCTCAAACATGCGGGCAGCCACACCGGGGTTGGACTCCATCCCCGCTCCCACAATAGAGACCTTGGTGATGTCGTCATCGGCAGCGATTTTGGTAATGCCCAGAGAAGGAGCAATCTCCTCCAGAGCCTCCACCGCTTCGGCCCGGTCTTTTTGAGCCACCGTAAAGGTGATATCCTTGGTGCCCTCCCGGCCCACGCTTTGGAGAATGATGTCTACGTTGATTTTGTGGCTGGCCATGAGAGAAAACACCCTGAAAGCAGTACCCGGCTTGTCGGGAAGGCCCACCAGAGAGATGCGGGCAACATTATCGTCCTTGGCCACGCCCTTAATCAGCATTTTTTCCATTTTGCAAACCTCCTTCACCACTGTGCCGGGCACGCGTTCCAGACTGGAAAGCACCTCCAGCTTGACATTATATTTTTTTGCCATTTCCACCGAGCGGTTGTGCAGCACCTGTGCGCCCAACGAGGCCAGCTCCAGCATCTCGTCATAGGTGATTTCATCCAGCTTCACCGCAGTTTTGACCAGACGGGGATCGGCGGTGTAAATGCCGGTAACATCGGTGAAAATCTGGCAGCGATTGGCCTTGAGAACAGCCGCCAGAGCCACGGCGCTGGTATCGGAACCGCCCCGGCCCAGAGTCGTAATGTCGTCGTAGCGGTTAAGCCCCTGAAAGCCGGTGACAATGACGATGTTCTTTTTATCCAGCTCGTTTTCGATCCGCTCTTTGTTGACCCGGCGAATACGGGCTTTGTTGTGATTGGAATCGGTGAGGAATCCCGCCTGCCATCCGGTGAGGGAAATAGCCCGGTATCCCAGCTTTTTGATAGCCATGGCCAGCAGGGAAGCGGAAATCTGCTCGCCGGTGGCAAGCAAAGCATCCATCTCCCGCCCTTCCGGCCGATTGGTGATTTCGTAGGCTTTGGCAATCAAATCGTCGGTGGTGTCTCCCTGGGCGGAAACCACCACTACCACATCGTTGCCGGCGTCGTAGGTCTCGGTAATAATCCTGGCCACGTTGAACAGGTGCTCGGTATCTCGCACCGACGATCCGCCAAATTTTTGTACAATAAGGCTCATCTTGTATCCTCCTCTGAGTCGGCGTATTGGGAGTGCCGGCAAAGCCGCCCCCCGAAACACTGCGGTGATTTGCAGTGGCATCTTTTGCAAAAACCTTGTTTATGCTTCATCTGCCACAAAAATCCCTTTGTTTTTCTGTGGGGCTTGGTTTGCCGACAGCCCCTTTTAGTCCAGCATGACCACTACACCGTTATTGTCTATGGAAAGTATATGCAGTTCCCAGCTTCCCAGTCCCATCTGATCCAAACCATCCCGGACTTTTTGCTCAAAATCCAGCACATGATCGTTGAAGATCGCAATCAAGCTGGAACCTGCTCCGCTGATGTAGGCGGCGTAGCACCCGGAATCGTAGCAGAGCCGGATGGCGTCCTCGCCGTGGGGGATCAAATCCATCCGGTAGGGCTGATGGAGCCGGTCTCCCGCCGCCACCCGCAGATTCTCGTACTTGCCGGAGTAGAGGCTCACCGCCATCAGGGCGGCTCGGGCCAGATTGTAGCGCCCATCCATGTGGGGGATGGTCTGGGGCAGAACCGCCCGGGCAACACTGGTTTTTAGTTCAAAATCGGGGATGATGGCGGCGAACTTCAGCTGGTCGCCGATCTCCTGCTTGACATAGTGAACCTTGTCTTCTTCCAGCACAGCGGTGACCAGCCCGCCAATGAGAGCCGGAGTGGAGTTGTCGGGGTGACCCTCCATCACGGCAGCGATGTCGATGATTTCATCCTGCGTCAGGGGATTACCCATCAGTTCGTTGGCGCCCACCATTCCGCCGATGATACAGGCGGAGGAACTGCCCAGTCCCCGGGCCTGAGGAATATGGCTGAGCTGCTCGATGGCCAGCCCCGGCAGAGATTTGCCGCAGAGGTCATGGAGGTACTTGGTAGACTTGTAGACCAGATTTTCCTCGCCCAGAGGGATATCTGCTCCGTCCCGGGAGAGAATGGATACCTTGTCGTCATACTGCATGTAGACATAGTTGTATAGGCTCAGCGCAAGGCCCAGACTGTCAAATCCGGGGCCGACATTGGCGCTGGTGGCCGGAATTCTCACTTTGACCATAAAGCCGAACCATCCTTGTGTTACAAAATCAGCTGCCCGGGAGCACTCCGCTCTTTATAGAAAAAAGGGCAAGAGCATCCCGCAAAGCAGCATCTGACTCCCTGTGCTCCCCAGAGGCTATTGCTGCCCCCACACCCGCATGGTGGAGAGCACCTCCACCCCCTGGGCGGTCAGGGCGGCCAGCTTTTCTTCCAGTTCATAGCCGCTGATGGGAGCGGTGGTAAAAGCTTCTTCGTCAGCGGGTTTGCCGGGACGGCGCAGGAGGTGAACCTCTCCAAAGGCGGCACCGATCTTGGCGAACAGGCCCTCGCCCCGGCAGCGGAGATAGCGGGGAACCGCATCCTCCCGGGAGTCGATGACGTTGTTGCCGTCCGAATCGCTCCACTGCAGGGTGGCGATGGGGCCGTCGGCAGTGACGCAGTCGATGATGTCGCTGACCACAGCGGAGGCGGTGGGCAACTTACCTGCTCCCTTGCCGTAGAACACTACGTCTCCGGTAACCTCTCCCCGCACCAAAATGGCGTTAAACACATCGTCTACCCCTGCCAGAGGGCTTTCCCGGGAAACAAGGCAGGGCCCGGTGACAGCAAAGCACTTTCCATTCAGTCTGCGGGTATGCCCCAGCAGCTTGATAACGCAGTTCTCGTCCTCGGCATATTGGATGTCCTCCAAGGTCACCGAAGTGATGCCCTGGGTGGGAACTTTATCGGGGTAGACATGGCTGCCAAAGGCCAGAGAGGCCAGAATGCAGATTTTGCGGCAGGTGTCGATCCCCTCCACGTCGGCGGCGGGGTTGGCCTCGGCGTAGCCCAGCTCCTGAGCCATCTTGAGAGCTGCGTCAAAGCCCATATTCTCCCGAATCATCTTGGTGAGAATGAAGTTGGTGGTACCGTTTAGGATCCCCACAATCTCGTCGATTTCATCGGCGGCCAGACTTTGGTGCAGCGGCCGGATGATGGGGATTCCTCCGCCCACGCTGGCTTCAAACAGGAAGTTTTGGCCGTGTTCCCGGGCCAGAGCCACCAGTGCGGCCCCCTTGGCTGCCACCAGCTCCTTGTTGGAGGTGACCACGCTTTTGCCTGCCCGCAGAGCCGCCGACACAAAGTCGAAGGCGGGGGTAACGCCCCCCATCACCTCTACCACCACCCGGATTTCCGGATCGGAGACAATTTCCTCAAAGCTTTTGGTGAACAGATGGGCGTAGGGCAGATGGGGAAACTCCCGGATATCCAGAATCTTTTTGACGTAGAGGTCGGCGCCTGCCTTTTTGCCGATGCTGGCACGGCTTCGCTCCAACACCTCTACTACGCCGGAGCCTACCACTCCGTGGCCCAAAACGGCTACCGCTATCATATGTATGCTCTCCTTTTCATGAAGTCTAATGGAAGGCTTCTCTTTTAGTTGGACAGAATCCGCAAATTCACCACGCCGTCCATAGCCTGAAGGTTCTGTGTCAGGGTTTCGATGTCTATCGTGAGGGCATCGGTGCGCATGGAGATGGAAATGGGAGCCACACTGTCCACCGGAATGTTCTGATTAATAGTGAGGATGTTGGCACCGCTTTTGGAAAGGGTCGCCAGCAGTTCGGACAGCATTCCTGGCTGATCGGCCAGCTCTGCCGTCAACGTGGCAATCTGACGGGCGCTGGTGTTTTGATAGGTAAAGACGTTGTCTTTGTACTTATAAAAGGCACTGCGGGAGATTCCCGCCGCCTTGGTAGCTTCGGACAGGCTTTTCACTTTTCCCTGAGCCAGCAGTTGCTTGGCCCGCACCACCTTTAAAAACACGTCCGGCAGCACCTTACTATCCACCAACAGGTAGGGAGAACCACCTGTTGTTCCCGGAGAATCCTGCAAATTGTCCACCCCCCAAAAACGTGTGTATTCCATTAAGATACAATATAACACGAAGGCCGGACAGCGACAAAACTCAAAATCCGGAATAATCAAGGGAAATAAGCCTAAAATCGGAGGATTTGGAGAATGATATTAGGATTCCTTTGGAATCCTTTGATTCTCTTCGGGGATTGTGGAATATCCTTTTAATATTACACAGGACAAGAGAAAAACTGACAGTTTGATGAGAGTTGGGGGAGGGATTGGGCAGAAATGGGTTCAAACAGCGAATTGCGCCCCCTGTTCCGCCTTGCTATAATAAGGACAGGGATTCCACGTTGAGGAGCAGCTGCAGGATAACGGGGACGGTAAACACGCACAGCAGGGTGGAGACAAAGACGACTTTGGAACAGAGTAGGGAGTCTCCCCCTCGGTCTCCCGCAATGACGGGGAGGATGGCGGCGCTGGGCATACAGGAGCAGATGGTCAGCACTCCCAGAATGGTGGGGTCGGAGATGAACAGCCTCAGAACAAAATAGATGGTCACCGCGGTCGGCACCAGCCGCAGGAAGCTCAGGAGATACACGTCCCAATCTCCGAACAGCTTTCGGGGGCTGACTCTGGCCAGCTGGCATCCGATGGTCAACATGGAAAGGGGTGTGGTGGTGGCCGCCAGCATCTTCAGGGTGGCAAGGATGGCGGCGGGCAGCCGAAAGGGCAGAAAGAACAGTAGCAGCCCCACAAAACAGGAAAACACCACCGGCTTGAGCAGAATCTGCTTCAGGATGTTATGCCCGCTGCCTCCTCCCGCCAGCATCCAGCTTCCTACAATGTAGCTGCACAGGTTAAAGACAAGGGTGATGGGGGCGAGAAGAATCATGACCTCCTCTCCATACAGGGCGGTGAGGATGGGCTGGGCCATAAAAATGGCGTTGGGGAACATAATACAGGCAATCCAAGCCCCTTTGGTTTTACCGGTTTTGCCTGCCAGCCGGGCGGCCAAAGCTCCGATGGGCCATCCCACCGCCACGGCCACAGACATTCCCACCATGGTCAGCCCCATCTCCCGGAGAAGGGCCACGGAATAAGGGGCCTGCAGGTTGGCGATGATAAGGGCAGGCAAGGCTCCGTTGGTGAGCAGAGCGTTGAGTGGTTCCTCGTTTGTGAGCTTGCCCGTGCGGGCCATCAGCCATCCCACAAACGCCATGAGCAGCAAAGCGGTGAGTTGGGAGAATATCGTCAAGGCGAAAAACATATATCTACCATCCTCATGTCGTGATGAAAGCGAAGGAGCAAGAGTACATTCAGATTGCCAATACACTCTAGGCGCTATTATACAGGATAATATAAGAAATTGCATCCCAAAAACGGAGGAACACAATGAAACGGACCAAAACGGCTTTGATTACCGGTGCCACCGGTGGAATCGGACAGGCTTTGTGCAGCCGGTTTGCCCGTCAGGGCTATCGGCTGATCATCACCGGGCGAAATCCAGCCCGGCTCAATCGGCTGGCACAGCGTCTTTGCAGTGCCTATGGTACAGAGATTCGCTGTATTGGTATGGATTTAAGCGTCAAGGGAACCGCTCGGGAACTTTGCGCCCGGCTGGATCAAATGGGGGCTGTGGTGGATGTGTTGGTCAACAATGCAGGCTTTGGCTTGGGAGGTCCCTTTGTGGAAAACCAACCAGAGGTTCAGCAGCAAATGCTCTACGTCAACATCCACACCGTCACCGAGCTGTGCCGCCGCCTTCTCCCTGGAATGATGGAGCGGGGCTGGGGCCGGATCCTCAACGTGGCCTCCACCGGCTCCTTTGTGCCGGGGCCTTACAACGGGGTATACTGCGCCTCCAAGGCCTACGTTCTTTCCCTGAGTCGTGCTCTGGCCGAAGAATGCCGGGGCACCGGTGTTACAGTGACAGCTCTTTGTCCGGGAGCTACCCACACCGGCTTTGCCAGCCGGGCCGGTATGGAAAGTACCCTGCTGTTCCGGGCAGGGGTGATGACTCCCGCTCAGGTGGCGGCTCAGGGATACCAAGGCCTGATGAAGGGCCGCACGGTGGTAATTCCCGGTTGGCAGAATCAGGCGGTGTACTTGTTGAGCCGAATTGCCCCTCAAAGGCTGGTGGCCCATATTTCGGGAGTCATTCAAATGCCCCGGCAGGAGCAGGGTGCAGGCCCTTGTCCCGCTTCGGGGGAACCGGAGCCTCACCAGTAAAAGAGGAATGCTCCCGGCCGGGTTTCTGCAATTGATTTCACACCCCGGCGCAAATTCCATGACTGAAAAGCCGCCCGAGGATTTGTCTGTTTATACAAAAAACGCGCCTGTCACTAAGACAGACGCGTTTTTTCTTTTGAAAGCCTTAGGCACCGACAACATTGACGGCCCGAAGCTTGTTGTTCTTGGGGTCGATTTCGGTATCGAAGGTAACTTTCTGGCCCTCGTTCAGGGACTTATATCCTTCGGAGACAATTGCGGAGAAGTGTACGAAGACGTCCTCGCCGCCGTCATCGTTGGAGATAAAGCCAAACCCTTTTTCTGCGTTGAACCATTTTACAGTACCGTTGTACATTTGTGGAACCTCCTAATAATTGCTGTGATTCCAACGACGCTTTTGTCATAAAAAATCACATGCTTGTGGCAATCATCAAACGTTCAATGACTAACACAAACATGTGAAGCATATGAGCATCTGGCGGCCTTAGAACACAGTTGTTAGTATACCATGGGAAGTTGGGAATGTCAACTGCTTTTTTTGCCCAAATCGTCCAAAAATATGTTTTGATGCCCCAGCCTCCAATAGTGAAGCAAAATGGCCTAACAATCGCAAAAAAACAACAGGCCGACCCCGGGGGGCCGGCCGTAAAAACCGCCTACGCGGCCCGTATTTTTTGAACCAGCCAGATCACCACAAACCAGAACAGCTGATAGGCCGCCAAAACCGGCACCGTTACAGTGTTTATGGTGCCTAAAAATGCCACCAGCGCCAACAGTCCATAGCCCAGAGCAATCTGAATCAGCTGCACCACTGTGGCTGCCAGAATAGACGAGCGGGCTGCCACACAGGCTTTGAGAGCACCCACCATGGCCGAAGCGCGGCCGGTGTAGGCGATTTCCGCCATGGCCTCCTGCCGGGGGGCGGTGAGAGCATGGTACTGCTCATGGAGTTCGGAGGGGATAATTTTAACCAGATGCTGAGGATAACCGTAGAGGGACCAGATTTTTTCCGGGCTCAAATTGGGGTCTACGGTGTAGACGATGAGGACTTTTTCCAGAATGGCCATCCGGTCCAGCTCCAGGGCCAGCTCCTCGTGGATATGATAGCTGACGATAAAGCGGGCGGCAAGCTCTCCACCCACCGCCAGAAAGAACACCTCGCCACCTTCCTGCACCAGCTTAGGGTTAAGGTTTTCTTCCGACAGGGCAATGCCGTGAGCCTCCATCATCCTGGCGTTGCCGATCAGTGTCCGGTGGGAATCCACCCAAGCGGAAAGGCCCCGGCCATTTTCGTAGGAGATGTTCTCCACTTTTTTTAGCATCTGCCGGTTGCCGCCAATCATCTCCATAAAGACATGGCTCATGGCGCTGTTGGCGGCGCAAACCACGCTGGCCACATCCAGAATGGCTTCGTCCACCCGGCCATGCTCCAGAGCTTTGATGCCGTGAATCTGAACATGCCCCTTGGGAAAGAGGTCGTTTTCCGAGAGCACCAGAGCCGAGACATCGCAAAAATCCTCCACCGCTTTGTTGCCGCTGACCATGCCGCCTTTGGGAGCCAGCTTTCCGGTGAGCTTGCCAAGGGGAATGTTCTCGATAAAGGTAGCAGAAAAGGTGGCGGCAACACAGAGAATACCGGTCATAGCGGTGACGGCGGACATCATCTGACCTTTGGTAAAGATAAAGGTAAGAATCCCCACCACTGCGGCTCCCGCCAGACAAATGGGGGCCACCACCCGGTTGATCCCCACATCGTATTTATCGGAGTAGGAAAGGGCAAGGAAATCGGTGAAGAAGTCCGCCTTGGCGGCAATGGCCACCGTAGGCCGCCGGGGAGTGCCTTTGACAAAGTGGCGGCAAAAGCTTTCATCCTCCGCCAGGAGCACCGCCTTTTTGGGCCGGTCGGAGGAGATAATCTTAAAGTTTGCCTGAATCCGGGAGATCATGGTCATCTTGCCCAAGGCGTTGAAAAACATGCTCAAAGCAGCCACGGCGCAGTAGAGGGTCAGTTCCTCGGGACGCACCGCCTCAGTGCCGGAGCGGACGGTGGCAAAAACACACTGCCCAATGGCTCCCAACATGGCAAGGGCCGCCAGAGTATCCGAGTTGGCCCTCCCCTTAAACAGGCTGATCAGGCCGCCACCCATGGCCGAACTGCCCACCAAAGCGGTGAGAGACGTCAGAACGGTGAGGGTCAGAAGATATGCCTTGAGATGGAGCTCGGGGGCCAGAAAGGTGGGCAGGGGCATTTTGAGGTATTTGGCGGAGAGCACCAGATAAAAGAGGGTTCCCGCCAGAATTGCGGTGAAGAGCAGCCGAATCACCAGCCACAGCTTGACCCGGGCAATATCGATGGCCACATCCCGGCGGTCCTCCACCGAGTTGTACTCAGAAAAATCCATGGCGGGGCGGTAGAGCTCCCCATCCTCTTCCTCGTAGTTCTCATCGTCCTCGTCGTAGGGATCGATGTCCAAATCCAGCAGATCGTCGTCCTCATCCACTACCCCGAGAATGGTGGGGCCCCGGCTGCGCAGCTCCTCCAGACTGGGTTTGGACAGATTGGGAAGCACCTGAGTTTTGCCCAGAGGCTCTTCTTCTTCGGTGAGCCCGGCGGCCTCCATCACTCCTGCCCGAAAGGCAGAAAAGTCGATGACGGAAGGAGTTTCCGCCGGATCTTCCCGGGGAGGGGCAAAGCGCCCATAGCGGTTTTGACGGATTTTGGCCCGGTCGGTAATGGACTGGACGTGCCCGTCAAATCGCAGGGGAGCAGCTCTTTCTTCCCTGAAAGGGGGAAGGATAATTTCCTCCCCGCCGTCACTGGAGGGAGGCTCCTGTAAGCCGTCGGGGGCCAGATGCCAGCCCTCCTCAAAAGGCTCCTTCTCTAGGGGAGGAAGCTCCGCTTTGCCTTTGCGAAGGGTGGGAAATTCCTCGGCGGAAGCCTCTTTGGGCCGCATCACAGTGTCCCGTTGCTTCCGACGGCTCTTTTTACTTTTAATTTCCAGCAGGATGTCGTCTACGTTGTAGTTCTTATCCATACCCGCGCACTCCTGATCTATTGATGCCGTTATCTTACTGCCCGGCGGCGAGCGATCTCATACAGGAGAATGCCCCCCGCCACCGATACGTTGAGAGAGTTCATTTTGCCGTACATGGGAATGGAGATCAGCATGTCGCAGCTTTCCCGTACCAGCCGGCCCAGTCCCCGGCCCTCGGAGCCCAATACCAAAGCCGCAGGCCCCGAAAAATTCGCTTGAGTGTAGGGGACGCCTTCCATATGAGCGCCGTACACCCAGATGCCCCGCTCCTTGAGAACCTTGATGGTGGTGGGAAGATTGGCCACCCGGGCCACGGGAAGATGCTCCACCGCTCCCGCCGAGGTTTTGGCCACAGTTTGAGAAAGGCCTGCGCTTCGCCGTTTGGGCAAGATCAGGCCATGAGCTCCCGCCGCCTCCGCTGTGCGGATGATGGCTCCCAGATTGTGAGGGTCTTCGATTTCGTCTGCGATGACCAGCAGGGGAGGTTCATCCCCTGCTAGAGCCAGCAATTCTTCCAATTCATAGTAGCGAGCCGCCGACACCTGGGCCGCCACGCCCTGATGATTGCCGCCGGCGCAGAGTTCGTCCAGCTTTCGGGCGTCGGTTTCCTTGATGGGAATCCCTTTCTGCTTGGCCAAAGCGATCAGTTGGCCGATGGAGCCTTCCAGTCCCTTTTGCAGCAAGAGATATTCTGTCTGCCTGTCACTGCGCAGCAGCTCCCGAACGGGGCCCCGGCCATATATCATGTCGTTTTTGGCCATATCGTTTTTAGAAAAAGATGTCATGAAGTCGGCCACCTTATGAAATATGTATGGGTCCGAGGAGGTTCCCAGACCCGAATCATCAGTTCTTTTCATTGCTTGGGCGGCGAAACCGCCTGGGCAAAACACATTATAACTGTGTTGCAGCTATTATATCACAAAATTTGACATTCTACAATTGCAGAACCAGCCAGGTGAGCAAAGAACCTAACCCTGCCGCACCCAAATAACGCAAGGTAACTGCCGGCCAACTTCGGGACAGCCAAAGCCGCCGGGGACGCAGGCCCCCCAGATATCGCCGGGCCTGCGCCTCCAATGCGCTGGTGTCCTTGTCTCTGCTGTCCGGACGGACGATTAAAATGGCCCGCTCAAAAACCTCACTGCCGGTTTCGGCAATCTCGATAATATTGCGATTAATTCCTTTCACCATGTCTCAATTCCACCTGTAACCTGAAGTCTGCAGCTGCATCCTTTCCTAATTATCCCCCGAATTTCCCCCAGTATTCTCCCCCTCAGGAAACAACTGGAACCCCAAAAGCAATATACGCATGATGTGAATGGTCCACTTGTGGTGGTTGACAAGGGGAGAAATTGCATATGTTGTGCAAATTAGGACGACCATCCATGGGAAAAGCATCAGGGGACAGGGTATATTCAAGGAAAACATGTATATTATACCCGCTGTAATATGATTGCTCCACCGTCGCTACCATATTGTTGTGGAAAACTCTGTGGAAAGTGTGGAAAGCCTTATTTTTTCGTGGGAAAAACTTTTTTTCATTGTGGATTGGTTATGCAGCAAAGATGAATACCCTCCGGGTTCAACAAATAGTTTTATACCCTTTACCCAAGATGCTATATTTCCGAATAATGGCATGATCATAAGGTTAAAAACTTGTTCATGACTTTTTGCGCCGGTTTTGATATACTGATATCGTCTCCCAAAACCGTCGATAGAAGAGGGGTTCTTCCCGATTCGCCGATTTCCCCTATGTCTATGGGGAATTGAGGAGAAATACGGAATACTATCCGTATTTTTACGTGGATTTATACTTTAACGGGCGGGGCTTTGGCTGGATAGGGCAATCCCGCGGGAAGGTTGCTGACAATGGATTACATGGCAGGGGAGGTCGCGGGGGAAAACTATGTCCTCAAAGGGGCCCGCCACTTCGATCTGGCCGCCACTCTGGATTGTGGACAGGCTTTTCGCTGGGAGCAGGTGGAGGAGGATGCCTTTCGGGGGATTGCTCTGGGCCGCCTGCTGGAAATCCGGCGGAAAGGGGAGGACGTTATCCTCTATGGAGTGGGAGGGGAGGAGTTTCATACCCGCTGGAAACTTTACTTTGATTTAGACCGGGACTACGGCAAATTGAAACGGAGCTTGCGCCGGGACCCGGTGCTCCGTCAGGCGGTGGATTTCGCCCCGGGGATTCGAGTGCTCCGTCAGAACGGTTGGGAGGCCCTCTGCTCCTTCATCATGAGTCAGAACAACAACATTGCTCGCAACAAGGGGATGATTGATCGTCTCTGCCGGTTGGCAGGGGAAGAAATCCCGGGAGGCTATACCTTCCCAACTCCGGAACGACTGGCCGGCCTGACGGTGGAAGATCTGGCCCCTGCTCGCTGTGGCTTCCGAGCCAAATACATATTAGATGCCGCCAAAGCCTTGCGTGAAAAAAGAGTTTGCCTGAATCAGGCGGCACGGCTCCCTCTGCCGGAGGCCCGAGAGATGCTGATGAGAATTTACGGCGTGGGTCCAAAGGTGGCCGACTGTGCCCTTCTGTATGGATTGGGCCGGGTGGACTGCGTGCCCATGGATGTGTGGATGAAGCGGGTGATGGAACGCTGGTTCCCCGACGGATTGCCGGAGTGGGCGGAAAAGACCGGAGGAATCGCCCAACAGTACTTATTCCACTATGCCAGAATGCAGGGCCTGAAGTGAGAAAACATACCTTATATATAATAGCAAAAAAATAGCGCGAAAACACCCCTTCCCCAGTAAGGGAAGAAGGCGGCTTTCGCCATAAAACAATCAAAAACTATATAAAAACGCAAATTCATTATAAAAACCCCTTGACATAGTTGGGGTGGTATGTTATTATCTTAAAGCTGCCTGCTCCGAGGCGCGAAAGATCGGCCAGAAAACTTCTTCAAAAAAAGAAAAAATAATGGTTGACAAGAGCGATCGGGTATGGTAGAATAAGTA
>JAHDPQ010000074.1 GCA_018434245.1 Oscillospiraceae bacterium | reverse complement strand
TGAGCAGGAGGCTTCCCCGCCTACTGCCGACCAGCCTCTATGCCCCACCTCCACTCCCCCTGCTCCTGCCCCTCCCCCAGAGTATGTCTTCCCTCCCATCCGTCTGCTGAAGATGGGACGAGGGGCCAGCGGCTTGGATGTCAGCGAGGAGCTGAAGCACAACGCCCAAACTCTGGTGGACACCCTCAAGAGCTTTGGGGTGCAGACCCGCATCACCGATATTTGCCGGGGACCTGCCGTCACCCGGTATGAGCTGCAGCCCTCCGCAGGGGTAAAAATCAGTAAGATCACCGGCCTTGCCGACGATATTGCCCTCAATCTGGCTTCGGCGGGCATCCGCATCGAGGCCCCCATCCCCAACAAGGCGGCGGTGGGCATCGAGGTTCCCAATAAAAACGTCAGCATGGTCACCATCCGAGAAATCGTTGAATCCCAAGAGTTCCAGTCCAGCCAAGGGGTGCTCACCGCCTGTCTGGGCCGGGATATTGCCGGAAGCATCACCTTGGCCGACATTGGCAAGATGCCCCACGTGCTGATTGCCGGCTCCACCGGATCGGGTAAATCGGTCTGCATCAACTCCATCATCATGAGCCTGCTGTACAAGTACTCCCCCGAGGAGGTCAAGCTGCTGATGGTGGACCCCAAGGTGGTGGAGCTGGGGGTTTACAACGGCATCCCCCACCTGCTGGTACCGGTGGTTACCGATCCCAAAAAGGCGGCTGGCGCTCTTAACTGGGCGGTGGGCGAGATGATGAACCGCTACAAGACCTTTGCCGCCAACTCGGTGAAAGATCTGGCAGGCTACAATCGTCTGGCCGAAGGCCGGGACGATCTGGAGGCCATGCCCAAAATCGTCATCATCATCGACGAGCTGGCCGACCTGATGATGGCTGCCCCCAACGAGGTGGAGGATTCCATCTGTCGTTTGGCCCAGATGGCTCGGGCTGCCGGAATGCATCTGGTCATCGCCACCCAGCGGCCCTCGGTGGATGTCATTACCGGCGTCATCAAGGCAAACATCCCCAGCCGGATTGCCTTTGCCGTCTCCTCTCAGGTGGACAGCCGCACCATTCTGGATATGGGCGGCGCAGAAAAACTGCTAGGCCGGGGAGATATGCTCTTCTACCCGGTGGGAATCTCCAAGCCCCTGCGGGTTCAGGGCTGCTTCGTTACCGAAAATGAAGTGGAAAGCGTAGTCTCCTTTATCAAGGAGAGTACCGCCGCCAGCTACGACGACGCCATCGCCCAGGACATCGAGCGCCTTGCGGTGGTGGCCAAGGGCAAGGGCAAGCAGGCCGCCGACGATCTGGATGACGCAGAGGATGAGATGCTTCCCGCCGCCATCGAGTGCGTGGTGGAGATGGGGCAGGCTTCCACCTCCGCCCTTCAGCGGCGGCTCAAGCTGGGCTATGCCCGGGCTGCCCGGATCATCGACCAACTGGAGCAAAGAGGTATTGTCGGTCCCTTTGAGGGCAGCAAGCCCCGACAGGTGCTGATCTCCAAGGAGCGGTGGATGGAGATGAAGCTCCAGGGTGCGGAAAGCGCCATGCTCCAGCAAACCCAGCAGGAGCACTCCTCATCGGCGGCTAAAAACGCCCCTCCCTTTGATGTGATACCTGCCGACGATCCGGTCATCACGCCGGAACGGGGCGGCGTCAAGGCCCGGCCCGACGAGTTTGAGTTCGCCAATCTGCCCCGGTAATCCCAACTTGAGCCATGGGTACGGCAGCTCGTTGGCTAGCCTATCTTCGTCCAGATGTTTTATAGAAGGTTTGGATGCGGTGCTTCTGCAGAATGCACCGCATTTCCTTTTTGGTTTACCTTGACAACCTGTCCGGATTTGCGCATAATAATAGATACCCCAAAGCAATCGATAAAGGATTTTGATTATGAGAGTAATTACTGGAACAGCCCGGGGACGCAAGCTGCAAACTCCCGCCGGAACAGCGGTGCGCCCCACCTCGGATATGGTGAAGGAAGCAGTGTTTTCCATCATCCAGTTTGAGGTGGAAGGCGCACGGGTGTTGGACCTGTTTGCCGGTTCCGGCCAGATGGGCATAGAGGCTCTTTCCCGCGGGGCACGCAGCTGTGTTTTTGTGGACAACGCCAAGGACAGTCTGGCGGCAGTGCGGGAAAACCTGCGCAGCTGCAACCTTGCTCACAGTGCCAGGGTGATGGCCGGAGATGCCCTGAGCTTTTTGCGGCAATATCAGGGGGAACCCTTCGATATCGTCTTTGTGGACCCTCCCTACGCCGGGGAGCTGGCGGCGGGGGCTTTGTCCGCCTTGTCCCCGCACATCAGCCCGTCCGGAATCGTTTTGTGTGAGGCCGATCGGGATGTAGCTCTGCCCGAAATCGTTGGCAGCTTGATACTCAAGAAACAGTACCGTTACGGCAAAACAAAAGTAGCGCAATACAGAGTCTGGGAATCCGTATAGCATCAAGGGACAGAAGGATGCTCCAAAAGAGCCGTCTTACCCTATCCTGCAGAGATTTCCCGATTATGGACAACATTCGGAGGTTCACTATGGCAACCGTAATCTGCCCCGGCAGCTTTGACCCCATCACCAAAGGACATTTGGATATCATCACCAGAGCCAGCCGCCTCTTTGACAATGTGATTGCTCTGGTGGCCATCAACGCCAACAAAAAGCCCTCCTTTTCCCCGGAGGAGCGGGCCGAAATGATCCGCAAGGCCACCGCCCACCTGCCCAACGTCACCGCAGATACCTACGAGGGCCTGCTGGCTGATTACGTGCGGGAAAAAGGTGCTATCGCCATCGTCAAAGGCTTGCGGGCCATGTCCGACTTTGAGTATGAGTTCCAGATGGCCCTGACCAACAAGCGTCTGGTTCCCGAGGCCGACACCATCTTTTTGACCACCAAGGCCGAAAACATGTATCTCAACTCCAGTCTGGTCAAACAGGTGGCCTCCTTTGGAGGAAATATTTCCGATTTTGTCCCTCCCGAGGTGCTGGGTGATATTCGTGAAAGACTCTACCGCCAGAAAAAAGAGGAAAAAAACCAAGGGGAGGTTACACCCAAATGAATATAGAAGAAGTTCTGGATTTGTTGGATGAACTGCTGGATAAGTCCTGGAGCTTGCCCCTTTCGGGAGGGCGCTGTGTAGTAGACGCCGAAAAGGTGCGGGATTTTATTGACGATATCCGCATCAATTTACCCACCGAAATCAAACAGGCCAAGGCCATTGTCAGCGACCGGAGCGAAATTTTGGATGCTGCTCACCGGGAAGCGGAGGGTATCATCCGCAAGGCGGAGGAGCGAGCCAAGGCCCTGATCGCCCAGGAGGAGATCATCAAAATCTCCCAGACCAAGGCCAGCGAAATTCTAGCGCAGACTCAGATGCAGTCCAGAGAAATCCGTCAGGCCGCCCAGTCCTTTTCCGATGATATTCTGCGGGTAACCGAAGAAGCCATTGCCAATTCTCTGAGCGAGGTCAAGCAGACCCGTCAGGCCCTGCGCAGCCAGGGCAAACGAAAAGCTTAAGGACAACGCAGTATTTTGACGCCGAAGAAGCACTATTAATACATAGGCATATTATGTCGTACCTCAATTTTTGGTTGCGGTACCTTACCGATTGGAAGGGGTTAGCTTACGTGGAAAATCAACCAATTTTTAAAACTTCCCTGTTCGGCGGCTTCGAGCGGCAATCTGTTCTCAACTACATCTTTGAGCTCAACAACAACGCCAAAGCAGCTCAGGACCGGCTGAACGCCCAGTTCGAGGAGGTCAGCGCGGCCCGGGAGCGGCTTTCCGAAAGCATCCGCGGTTTGGAGCAAAAGCTTTCTGCAGCGGAAAAGGTGCGCACCAAGCTGGAAGAAGAGCTTTCGGAAGAGAAGACCAAACGCACCGAAATGAACGAAATGCTGGATTCCCTCAACGCGGAAATCGACCGGCAAAAGATCATCATTGCGGAAAAAGATGCCGAGATCAACCGGTTTGGGGAGATCCGGACCCGACTGGAGGAAAAGAACGCCGAACTAGAGGCCGGCCGCAGCGAAGTGGAAAAAGCCTCCATCTATCTGGGAGACCTGGTGGTCAAAACCAAGCTGGAGGCAGAGCAGATTCTGGAGGACGCCAACCAACAGGCTCAGGGCATGATGGAGGAAGCCACCAAATCTCTTGCCACCGTCTTTGAGCAGTTCGGCAAGTTCCGGGAAGAGATGGAGGCCATCGAGGAAAAAATCGAGGATGCCATCTTCTCCATTCAGGAAAAGTTCTCCGCCATTGGCGACACCATCGCCCACAGCGAGGAAAACATCCGGGATTTTTACCGCCCCTTTAACCTGACTCTGGTGCAGGATGAGGCGGATGAGGATCCTGAGACGGCAGACATTAGCTTTTTTCGCAGCACCGCCGACTGATCGCCCTGTATCCTGGCGGGAGGCGGAGTCCACCCCTCTTGCATATCAGAGGATTCCGGCGCAGCCCCTTTCCTACATACGGGAAGATGTTCCCGGCGCTCCGACCCAAACAGAGCCGAAACCTGAGGAGGAACCCGCGCCCCAGCGGCCCCCTGCTCTTTCTTCCCGGCCGGCTCAGCCTTTCGGCGCAAAACCGTCTGCCAAGAACCACAGGCAAAGCGCTGTCTCTGCACAGGCAAAACGGCAGAGAGGCTTCCGGGGGTTGCTGCAACGCCTGATGGGCCTGCATTAATTTGCGAAAACTCAACTGAAATCTTAAAGGAACGGAGAGCCGCAGCCCTCCGTTTTTTTTGCTTCAAAGCCGTGGGACTCCTTGGTTTTCCCATCAGATTACGGAAAATTTATTTTTCATCTGTAAAGTATAATTACTTGACAGCCTGACCGATATTGTGTATACTGTAGCAGTTGAAGGAAGAGACTTTGGATGATCTGGCAACAACCATTTGTAATATTTACCATATATATTACAAATGGGATTAGTTTTCAGAGCGCTTTGCAAACTATAATCGGCGCATTTTTCTGAGAATTTGGCGGGAGGTGTGCGGATGGCCAAAAACTTAAAAATATCGCTGCTTATCGACTACTACGGCAATATGCTGACGGAAAAACAGCGGGAAGTAGCGGAGTGGTACTACAACGAGGATCTTTCTCTGGCGGAGATTGCGGAACATACCGGCATTACCCGGCAAGGAGTGCGGGATTCTATCAAACGAGCCGAAACGCAGCTGCTGGACTGCGAAGAAAAGCTGGGGCTCTGCGCCCGCTTTCAAAAAATGCAGGAAGCTCTGGACCAAATCGCCGAGCAGGCTTCTTATCTTCAGGAAGAGAGCGACCGGCTGCCCAGCTCCGGCTCGATGTGGAGCAGGGCCCAGAAAATCATCGATTTAACCGGTGAGATCAGTTGGTAGCACCGATAACATTTTATCCAGGAGGGATGCACCTTGGCCTTTGAAGGGCTTTCGGAAAAGCTGCAGGCTACGTTTAAAAAGCTGCGGATGCGGGGCAAGGTAAAGGAAAGCGATATTAAAGAGGTGATGCGGGAAGTCCGCATTGCCCTGCTGGAAGCCGACGTCAACTTTAAGGTGGCCAAGGACTTCATTGCCGCCGTCACCGAAAAGGCGACCGGCGCTCAGGTGATGGAAAGCCTAACACCGGCACAGCATATCATCAAAATCATCCACGACGAGCTGGTTCTCCTCATGGGTTCCGAGCATCAGGGAATCAAGCTTCAAAATAAGCCCCCCACCATCATCATGATGTGCGGGCTTCAGGGTTCGGGTAAGACCACCCACTCGGCCAAACTGGCCGCTTACTATAGAAAGCAGGGCCGGCGACCTCTGCTGGTGGCCTGCGACATCTACCGCCCCGCCGCCATCGATCAGCTTCAGGTGGTGGGCAAGCAGGTTGGCTGCCCGGTGTTTGAAATGGGCACCGAAAACCCGGTCACCATCGCCAAAAAGGCCTGCCTTCACGCCCGGGATTACGGCAACGACATCGTGATTCTGGACACCGCCGGGCGGCTCCATATCGACGAGGAACTGATGACCGAGCTGCAGAACATCAAGGGTGAGGTAAAGCCCCACGAGATTCTGCTGGTGGTGGACGCCATGACCGGACAGGACGCGGTCAATGTATCCGGCCGGTTTGATGAGACGCTGGGTATCACCGGCGTTATCATGACCAAGCTGGACGGCGATACCCGGGGCGGCGCTGCCCTTTCCGTTCGGGCCGTCACCGGCAAGCCCATCAAATTTGTGGGTATGGGCGAAAAGCTGGACGCCCTGGAAGCCTTCCATCCCGACCGGATGGCAAGCCGGATTCTGGGAATGGGCGACGTTCTTACCCTCATCGAGAAGGCGCAAACCAACATCGACGAGGAAGAAGCCCAGCGTCTGGCCAAACGGCTGGAAAAAAACAAGTTTGATCTGGACGATTTGCTGGAACAGATGAAGCAGCTGCGCAAAATGGGGCCTTTGGAAAGCGTGCTCTCCATGATCCCCGGGGTAGGCGGCAAAATCTCCGAGGAGGATGCTGCCGCCGGAGAGAAGAACCTGCGGCAGATTGAGAGCATCATCTACTCCATGACCAAGCAGGAACGCAGCAAACCGGATATCATCAACCCCAGCCGCAAGCGGAGAATCGCCGCAGGCTCCGGCACCAAGGTGGAGGATGTCAATCGTCTGCTCAAGCAGTACCGGGATATGCAGCGCATCTTCAAGCAGATGACCGGCAAGGGCGGTAAAAAGCGCCGCCGAATGCCCATGGGCGGCATGGGTGGTATGGGTGGTATGGGCGGTTTCGGCCCCGGCAATCTGCCCTTTTAGTTGGTGATTAGCTGCCGGCAAGAGCCAACAAGAGCTTGCTGTCGACCGCTAACTACTATATAGCTTCAGAAACTGATAGTGGAGGTGACATAGAAATGGCTGTTAGAATCAGACTGCGCCGCATGGGTGCCAAAAAGGCTCCCTTTTACCGCGTGGTGGTTGCCGATTCTCGGTATCCCCGGGACGGCAGATTTATAGAGGAGGTCGGCTACTACGACCCCACCAAAGAGCCCTCGGTGGTGAAGATTGACTCCGAAAAGGTGAAGAAATGGCTTGCCAACGGAGCTCAACCTACCGAAACCGTCCGTGATCTGCTGAAAAAGCACGAAATCATCTGAGCGGGGGCTTTTGATTAAGCTCTGACAACGGCAGGGCGTGGGGTCTTTGGGTCAGAAGATGGTAGAGATTCTCTCCGCTTCTTCCAATCCAAAGCCCGCACCTTGCCGCCGGTGTATGCCGGAGCTGGACAACAACAAAGTTTGAACTGTTTCCCTCTGGTTGCGGTTCAAACCGGGATGAGTGAGGTGCTTTGATCCATGGAACATTTAATCGCGGAAATTGTTAAGGGACTGGTAGACGATAAAGACAGCATTGCCATTGTAAAAGACGAACCCGATGAAGAAGGGGTTGTGGTTTACCACATTCGCGTCGCACCCGACGATATGGGCCGGGTCATCGGCAAGCAGGGCAGAATTGCCAAAGCCATCCGCACCGTGGTGCGTTCGGCGGCAAACCGTACCGGCGAAAAAGCTGTCGTGGAAATAGACTAAGATATTTTTTAGCCACGTTGGAAGGGACTTCGGTGGGGGACAAGCTTCCCCCGCCTATCCTACCTCAAGAACCGCTGCGGCGGTTTTTCTATTTACTATAATTGGAGAAAGCCATGGTAAAACGCTATTTGGAATGCGGCAAAATTGTATCCACCCACGGGGTGCGGGGCGAAGTAAAGGTTCAGCCTTGGTGCGATACCCCCGACTTTCTTCTGAACTTTAAGACGCTTTATTTGGATCAGGGAAGCAGGCCGGTTAAGGTAGAGGCCGCCCGCATCCACAAGGGAATGGTGTTGCTCAAGGTAGCGGAAATCGACACCCTGGATGCAGCGGTAACCCTTCGGGGCCAGATTTTATATATTGACAGAGAGGACGCTCCCCCCGAGGAGGGGCGGTTCTTTATTCAGGATCTGCTGGGACTAACGGTGGTGGATGCCGATGATGATACCATATACGGCAAGCTCACCGACGTCATTCCCACCGGAGCCAACGACGTATATGAAATCACCACTCCAGAAGGGAAAACCCTGTTGGCTCCGGCCATTCCCCAAGTAGTGGTGGAAACAGATGTTGCGGGAGGCAGTCTGCGCATTCGCCCGCTGAAAGGACTGTTTGACGATGCGGATTGATCTGTGTACCCTCTTCCCCGAAATGTGCGAGACCGTCATGGGGGAAAGCATCATCGGGCGGGCCCGGGAGTCCGGCTTTCTGGAGGTTCATACCCACCATGTCCGGGACTACGCTGTCCGCAAGGGCGGATACATCGATGACACTCTCTACGGCGGCGGCAAGGGAATGCTGATGCAGGCCGAGCCTTTTTACCGCTGCTGGGAGGCCATCGGCCAGCAGGCAGGCGGGCGGCCCCATACCATCTACATGACCCCCAAGGGAAAGCTGCTCACTCAACAGCGGGCGGTGGAGCTTTCCAACATGGAGCATCTCTGCATCCTCTGCGGCCACTACGAGGGCATCGACCAGCGCCTTATCGACGAAATTGTGGATGAGGAGCTTTCCATCGGAGACTATGTCCTCACCGGCGGGGAACTGCCCGCCCTGGTGCTGGCCGACTGTGTGGCAAGGCTTTGCCCCGGGGTGCTGGCCGACGAAAGCTGCTGGCAGGAGGAAAGCCACGGCGAGGACGGTCTGCTGGAGGCTCCCCACTACACCAAACCCGCCCAGTGGCGGGGGCACACCGTCCCGGAGGTGTTGCTTTCGGGGCATCATGCCAATATTCAGCAGTGGCGCAGGGAACAGGGGCTTCTTTACACCGCCAAAAACCGACCCGATCTGTTGGAACAGGCGGCTCTGACCCCTGCCGACCGGCTCTTTCTGGCTCAATCTCAAACAAAGGGGGAGGCTGGGCCATGACAGGGACTTTGGTGAATGTAGCAGGCATTGTATTGGGCTCCCTGCTGGGACTGGCGGTAAAGCGGGGAATCCCTCCCCACATTAACAGCGCCATCATCCGGGTGCTGGGGATGGGAACTCTCATCATCGGCCTCAATGGAATTTTAAAATCCATGCTGACAGCAGACCCCCAAACCGGCGTCATTTCCGATTCCGGCAGCCTGCTACTGGTGGTCAGCCTTGCTCTGGGCTGTTTGACGGGAGAGCTGCTGCGCATTGAGGATCATCTCAACAACTTTGGCAAGGCGGTGGAAAACCGCTTGGGAGCCGCCGGATTTGCCAAGGGCTTTGTCACCGCTTCCCTGCTCTTTCCTATCGGAGCCATGACGGTGATCGGAGCCCTGAACGACGGTCTGTTTGGCGATAGTCAAGTGCTGTACGTCAAAAGCCTGCTGGACTCGGTGATGTCCATCGTCCTTTCCTCCGCTCTGGGAATCGGCGTCCTCTTTTCCGCCGTGCCGGTACTGGTAATTCAGGGCTCCATCTCTCTGCTGGCGGGAGTGTTGGCTCCCCACATCACCCAACAGCTTTTGGACGTATTCTGCATGGTGGGATACACTCTGGTGGCCGCCATCGGACTCAACCTCACGCTGGACGCTAAAATCAAGGTGGCAAACCTGTTGCCCGCTTTGGCCATGCCCATTCTGTATCATTTTCTCTTTGTTGCATCATTTTAGGCAGAAATTCCAACCATAGGATTTGTAAAAAGGCATAAATTGTTTGAACATTTATAGTAATATTACACAATGAACCCCCTGCAATCTTCACGATTGTTGGAAGCCCGTGAAAAAATTGTAAGACACCGTGTTCTTCTTACAGAAGCGTGTTGACGGAGCGGCCATTTATGTTATAATTATGAGTAGGTAACACCGTCGATTTTTGGGTGATGCTGTGAGCAAATCTCCGCATACACAGACATGCTCCGCCAACAAGCGCAGAGCCGAATCGGGGAGAAATAACACCTATTTTAAATTTAGGGGAGTAATACCATGTTTGTAAAAGAAGTTTCTGTTCAAAATCAGGTCGGTCTCCATGCCCGGCCCGCCACTTTCTTTATTCAGAAAGCCAACGAATACCGTTCCTCCATCTGGGTGGAAAAAGAAGAGCGCCGCGTCAACGCCAAATCCCTGCTGGGAGTTCTCTCTCTGGGTATTGTAGGCGGAACCACCATTAAAATCATTGCCGACGGCCCCGACGAGCAGCAGGCAGTGGAAGGTCTCATCAAGCTGGTGGAGTCCGGCTTTGCCGACTAGGCTCCCCTCTTGGAGCAGCGAATCAGACGTCACCGCCCGGCGGTGGCGTTTTTCGTATGCTTGTATTCCAAAGCAGATTTCATCCACAAAGCGGGAATCTGTGGGATTTGAGGAATCATTGAAGGAGGTGAGGGGATGGAGCATATCAAGGCTCTGCGGGAAACCGCCCGGCGGCTGCCCATGGACCCGGGGGTTTACCTGATGCGGGACAGCACCGGGGAAATTATTTATGTGGGCAAGGCAAAGCACCTGCGCTCCCGGGTGAGCAGTTACTTCCGCAGCATTGAAAAGCATACCGAAAAAACCCGCCGTCTGGTGTGGACCGCCCGGGAACTGGAAACCATCGTCACCGCCAGCGAATTCGAGGCGTTGGTGCTGGAATGCAGCATGATCAAGCAGTACCGGCCTAAGTACAACATCCTCCTCAAGGATGACAAGGGCTACCATTACCTGAAGATTTCCGCCGGCGACTATCCCCGCATCACCGCCGAAAAGGTGATGAACCCTTCCGACGGTGGCCGGTGGCTGGGGCCCTACACCTCCTCCTTTGTGGTGAATCAAACGGTGGACGAGGTAAACAAGGCTTTTCTGCTCCCCACCTGCAAGCGCAAATTCCCCGAGGATTTTGGCAAGGGGCGCCCCTGCCTCAACTTTCACATCAAGCAGTGCATCGGCCTTTGCTCGGGAAAAATATCCCGCCGGGAATATAGCGAGCTGATCGAGCAGGCGGTGGAGTTCATTCACAGTGGCAACGAACGGTCTCTGGAGCAGTTGCATCAAAAGATGGAGGCGGCTTCCGACGCGTTGGATTTTGAGCAGGCCGCCTTCTACCGGGATAGAATCTGGGCGATCCAGCGCATCACCGCCCAGCAAAACGTGGTCTTTTCTAAAACCACCGTGGATCAGGATATTGTGGCTCTCACTCAGGGAACCCAGGAAACCTGTGTGGCTCTGCTGAAGATTCGTGCCCAGCGGCTGGTGGATAAGCAGACCTTTGATCTGGGGGAAATCGACTCTCTGGAAGGGGCCCGGCGGGATTTTCTCCTCTCCTACTATGGAGCCGCTGAAATGGATGTGCCCCGTGTGATTCTGCTGGACGGCCCCAGTGAGGAGCCCAAGCTGGTGGAGCGGTATCTGGAAGAGGTTCGGGGCAAAAAGGTGAGCCTGCGGGTTCCCGCCCGGGGAGAGGGTAAGCGGCTGGTGGAGATGGCCTTGGCCAACGCCGCCCAGCATCTGGCCCACAAATTGGAGCGAACCGGAAAGGAACTGGCGGCTCTGGATGAACTGGCCCGGCTGCTGAATCTTACCGCGCCGCCTCAGTACATTGAAGCCTACGACATCTCCAACCTGGGCAGCGAGACCATCGTGGGGGGCATGGTGGTCTTTGAGGATGGCAGGCCCCTGCGCTCCGCCTATAAAAAGTTTAACATGAAGACTGTCACCGGTGTGGACGACTACGGCAGCATGCGGGAAATGTTGCAGCGCCGGTTTTCCCGCTATCAAAACCCGGAGGAACAGGATCCGGGCTTTCGGCGGCTGCCCGATTTAATTCTGCTGGATGGCGGCAAGGGCCATGTGAGTGCGGTGGAACCCCTGCTGCGTGAGATGGGGCTGAACATTCCCGTCTTTGGCATGGTCAAGGATTCCGCCCACAAAACCCGGGCCATCGCCGGGGAGGGGGAGGAAATCTCTATTGCCAAAAACCGCAGGGCCTTTGCTCTGGTCACCGGCATTCAGGATGAGGTTCACCGCTTTGCCATCAGCCATATGAAGCAAAAGCATAAGAAAAACGCCTTTGCCTTGGGCCTTACTCAGGCTCCCGGTATTGGGGACAAACGGGCTTCCGCTCTACTCCGGCATTTTAAAACCCAAAAGGCCCTGTTGGCCGCCAGCCCCGAGGAGCTTGCCTGCGCACCCGGCATGACCCTGCCCGCTGCCCACTCCTTGTTCCAGTTCCTGCATCCCGAGAAGTAAGGCAACCTCTACATCATCATCCACCGGATGCTCCGGCATCGTGAAAGGAAGACACCATGGATCAAGAAGAACGTCTCTATCTGGAATTTTCCACCGAAAGCCCGGGGCCGGCCTCCCACCTAATGAGCCGGGCCGCTTTCAAGAAACAGACTCTATTGGGAGAAATGACGGTGGAGGAGCAGCGGGCAGCTCAACAGAAGCTTCACGAGGCTTTGCCTGCTCTTCCGGGAATCAAGACCCAACCACTCACTTTGGGGGGCGTGGGCTGCGAGTGGGTGCAGCAGCACGAAAGTCACCCCGACAAGATGATCCTTTACCTCCATGGAGGAAGCTGGCTGATGGGCAATCTAATCATCTCCCGGCATGGGGCTTCCCTCTTTGCCCAAGCGATTCCCGTTCCGGTGCTGTCGGTGGAGTACCGTCTGGCCCCAGAGCACCCCTTCCCTGCCGGGCTAGAAGATTGCCGCGCCGTTTGGGATGCCTTGCTGCAGGAGGGATACCGGCCCGAAAACATCGCTTTGCTAGGGGATTCGGCGGGGGGCAACCTCTGTCTGGCCTTGATTCACCTTCTGCTGGCGGAAGGCGCTCCTCTGCCCTGTGCTGTGGGGCTACTTTCCCCCGTCACCGATGTCAGCGAGAAAAGCACCTTTCAACTCTGCCCGCCTCCGCTTGCCTTTACCCAGTGGCAAGGCAAGCGGCAGGCCATCTTCGACCTCTACGCCCAAGGTCACGACCTGACCGATCCCCTGCTTTCTCCGGTTTACGGGGATTTGCAGGGCTTCCCTCCCCTGCTGATTCACGTAGGGGGAGACGAATCTCTTGCGGTGGACTGCGCCGCCTTGGCCAAAAAGGCCCACGCTCAGGGAGTAGATGCCTTCTGCAAAATCTGGCGGGAAATGTTTCACGACTTCACGCTGGCGGGGCCTGCCCTGCGGGAAAGCCGCCAGTCGGTGGCGGAGATGGCAGAGTTCTTTCATTACCATCTGGGCTGCGAATCTACTCTTTCCCAGCGTGAATAACGAGCTTTAAGTTGACTTGCTTAGGATGATTTCCATGCCCTTGCTCTATCTTACCGGATCTTTGGGCAGAATGTTTCTCCAGCAAAAAGGCTCCGCATTATTCTATGGATGGTCAGTCTGCCTTTTATATTAGCAAAAATTGACTAGTCGTAAATGTTATGCTATGGTTTATAGTGTATACAATAATGAATGGTTGGTGTGTAAAGTGCAGGAGAATACCCCAAAAGTCAAATCTCTCTATAAGGCTTTGTGCTTGTTGGACTACTTTAATTCCGACCATCCGGAACGGGGCATTAAAGAGCTGTCGGATCTATCGGGCATGTTAAAGAGTTCTGTGTACAACATTCTCAGCACCTTTCAAATGTGCGGTTTTATAGAAAAAGATAGTAGCAGCGGAAAGTATAAGCTAGGTAAAAAAATACTTACCTTGAGCAATGTTTTGTATAGCACTGATTCTGCAAAAGCAATTATCAAGCCCTATATGGATAAAGTCGCTGAAGAATGCTCTGAAACGGTTTTTCTAGCTTTTCCCTCCGGAACCGACATCATTTATGTGGAAGGTTCCTATCCCCCGGGGGTTTTGTACGCAAGGTCTATCGTTGGAGTAAAGGCCGAAATGTACTGCACCGGCATTGGAAAGGCAATTCTTGCCTATTCGGATGAGGCGCTGATACAGATGGTGGTGGACAAAGGCTTGGAGCCTTTTACCTCCTTTACCCTTTCTGATGAAAAAGCTTTGCGGGAAGACCTTGAAAAAACCCGACAGCGGGGATATTCTATCGACAATATGGAGCATGAATATGGAATACGCTGCGTAGGGGTTCCCCTGCACAACAACAGCGGACATCTGATGGGAGCGCTAAGCATCAGCGGCCCATCCCTTCGAGTGATGGATGACAAGGTTGTCTTCTTTGCAGAAAAATTGCAGGAAGCAGCAAATGAGATTAAGGGTTTGTTAAAATAATAATTTGATTTGGTGCAAGCTTTTTGTAAGCTTGCACATTTTTTTTGTAAAAATTGAACTATCTGCGAATTGACAGATCATTTTATATTTTGTATTATATTATTAATGAATTAAGTTCATTAATAATGAACAGCTAGGAGAGAGTATATGAGGCAACCCATTGGCAGCGGTGTAATTACGCCGCTGTTAACACCGATTCATCCCGATGAGTCGGTAAACTACCAAGAGATGAAGGCGTTGATTGACTATGTAATAGCTGGTGGAGTTGACGCTATTTTCATCATGGGCTCTACGGGAGAGTTCGCCCGGTTTGATGAAGATACCAGAGGCAAAATCATCTCTCAATGTATTCAGGATGTTGCAGGCAGAGTTTTGGTCTATGCAGGCGT
Organism: Oscillospiraceae bacterium; assembly: GCA_018434245.1. Classification (GTDB taxonomy): domain Bacteria; phylum Bacillota; class Clostridia; order Oscillospirales; family Ruminococcaceae; genus WRAV01. Next base: position 27,920 of record JAHDPQ010000074.1, on the reverse strand, counting down.
GGCAGATACCGGGCTTCGGTCGGTGCTGCGCAATGTCAAACACGCCGAACAAGCAGGGGCAGATGTTTTGGTTGTTACCCTGCCCTACTACTACCCTATTTACAATGATGATGAAGCATATTCCTTTTTCAGCAGTGTTGCGGCCGCCACCAAGCTGCCTATCATGCTGTACAATATTCCAAGCACCTGCGGGGCCAATATTAGCATCGAAGTAGTCGAACAACTGTTGCATATCGATAATATCATTGGCATTAAGGACAGCAGTGGAGACCTGAATAATATCCATCAGCTTCTTACGTTGAAAAACAGGGGAAGGGATTTTGCTGTCACAGTGGGAGATGAAAGCCTTTGCTATGAGGGACTATGGGCCGGAGCTGATGGAATTGTCCCTTCTCTTTCCAATCCTTACCCCAAGCTTCTGGCAGAGCTGTACCGTTCCGCTGTAACGAAAGATGAGATCCGGCTCAAAGAGCTGTGTAGCATTATGGATGATATGAACCAGCTTAACCGCTACAGCAACACTTGGATGTCTCCCAATGTCTGGCGGAAAAAGGCGCTGGCTCATCTGGGAATTTGCAGTGAATACTGCACCAAACCATATGTGGCCATTGACCCACAGGTAGACCGGGAAATTATAAAAACGATTGAATTATACCATACTATGTATACATAAAAAGATCTCTCTTACTGAAAACCTGTCCGTTAAAAGTACTTGCTACCTTGTGTTCATGAACATAGTTCATCAACAATAATAAACAGGAGGGTTCTACAAAATGAAAAGGCTGATATGTTTTGTACTGGGTTTAGTGTTATCAATTTCTCTCATTGGGTGCTCCAGCACCGGCGCTCCAAGTGCAGGTAGTGACAACGCACCGGCATCCGGCAGCGAACAGGGTGCTGCACCTGCTCCCGATAAGGTGTATACTTTTAAACTTGCCTACACTCCGGGCAATCTGCCCGCAGCCGACAGCCCCGATATCATGTTCGCAGAAGTCTTTAAAGAGTATGTAGAGGAGCATTCGGCCGGAGCCATCAAGGTGGAGCTATACCCTTCCGGACAGCTGGGCAGTGCCGCAGAGTCGGTGCAGGGTGTTGTGGCAGGTAATATAGAGATGTCTATCATCGACGTTACCCTGCTCAATAACCTGTTTGAAGAAAGCCAGCTCCTTTCCTGCCCCGGCATGTTTGGTTCCGTTGAGGAATGTGATGCTATCCTGAGCGGTCCTTGGGGAGAAGCCTTCCGGGACAAGGTGCAGGACAAAACCGGAATCCGCATTTTGAGCATGCATTCCAAAGGATTCCGCAACTTTACCACAAGCAATAAAGAACTGAAAACCGTGGGCGATGCCAAGGGCGTTACCTTCCGGGTCATGGAAAGTCCTGTTTCGATCAAGATGGTAGAGGCTCTGGGAGCAAAGGCTGTACCCATGCCCGGTTCCGAAATGTATGTGGCCATGCAGAACGGCGTGGTGGATGGACAGGAAAACCCTATTCTGAATATCATACAGGACAAAACCTACGAGGTACAGAAATATCTGGTTCTGGACGGCCACATTGCGGGAATCATGGGCTATATTATAAACGGCAAACTGTATGACGAGCTTCCCGATAGCCTGCGTCAAGTCATTGAAGATGGTGCCGCAACAGCCATGCCGGAAGCCCAAAAAGTAGTAGAAACCAAAAACTCCGAGGGCGTGCAGATTCTTCGGGATTACGGCATGATTGTTTACGAGCCCACTGAGGAAGAACTGTCCGACTGGCATCAGTCCGTATTTGAGCCCACTCAGGCCTACCTGCGGGAAACTCTGGGCGACGGGCCGATGGACGAGCTGGTTTCTGCCATTGAAAGTTACAGGGCCTCTTAACATCACGTGTTTGAAAACACCGGGCAAGCGGCTTTAGGCCGCCTGTCCGGTTTAGGGAGGAAATGCAATGCAGGCAGTTCGTACGTTATATGTTGCCATGGACAGGCTGTCCAGACGTTTTACTAAAGTGCTGGAGTGGATCGCTGCTCTTTTGATCGCTCTTTGCACCGCGGCACTTTTGTTTCAGGTACTTTATCGGTTTGTCATCGTCAAGTTTGTCTCCTTCTCCTTTCCCTTTACCGAGGAATTTGCCCGCTACGCCCTTATTTGGGCGGCGTATCTCAGCATCGGCATCTGCCTGAAGGAAGGTAGCCACGCGGTGGTAAATCTGATTTTTGACAGGCTTTCCGGCCAGAACCGGTTGGCGCTATACCATGTGACACGCATCATTATGCTGGTTTTCTTGTATGTCGCCATCCGTTACGGAGTACAGGTAGCCCAAAATAATATCATTTTTAAATCTTCTACTCTAAGGCTTCCGGGAATTTTTCTCTATAGCGCTCCGGTAGTGGGTTGTCTGTGGATGCTTTACGAAACTTTGACCGAATGGCTGGGCGTGCTCTGCGGAGAGCTGGAGCCCTTCAATGCCGGAGTCAAGAGAGGAGCAGAGCATGGGTAATCAGTTTTCTGGAGTCGGTTTCCGCAGCGCAAAGGAGGTAGAACCATGGCTATAATGGCGCTGGCACTGTTGGTTGGTTTTCTGATCGTTGTACTCATAGGCGTTCCCATTGGTTTTGCCATGGGCTTTATCACCATCGCATCCTTTTCCGCTTTGGGCGGAAGTATACTAATTATTCCCCAAAAGCTTTTTTCCGGTGTGGATAACTTTACCTATCTTTGTATCCCTTTGTTTATTCTTGCCAGCGAGATTATGTCCAGCGGTAAGCTGACAGAAAAAATCATTCATTTTTGCAACTGTCTGGTGGGACATATCACCGGCGGACTGGCTCATGTCAATGTCATGGCCAGCATGTTTTTTGCGGGGCTCTCCGGTTCTGCCACCGCCGATGCCAGCGGGCTGGGCCCCATCGAAATTGAAATGATGGAAAAAGGCGGGTACCCCCGGGATTATGCAGCAGCAGTTACCGCTGCTTCGGCCATTATCGGCCCCATTATTCCGCCTTCAGGCATTATGATCATCTATGCCGTAGTGGCCGGCAACGTTTCGGTTTCCGCCATGTTCTTTGGCGGAATACTTCCGGGAATCGCACTGGGAGCCTGTCAAATGGCATTGTGCTATTATCTTGCTAAAAAACATAACCATCCCAAGCGCAGCCAACGCGCCACCCTTGGCGAAATATGGGGCGCCCTGAAGGAAACCCTTCCCTGTTTGCTTTTGCCTGTAATTATATTGGGTGGGATTGCTTCTGGTATCTTTACCGCCACAGAATCCGGCGCTGTTGCTGTTTTGTATGCCTTAGTCGTCGCTAAGTTCCTACTTAAAACGCTGACTTGGCGGGAATTTTGGAACTGCTGTATCCGCACGGCCAAAACAACGGCCAATGTGCTGTTTATCATTGCGGTAGCCTCCTCCATGGGTTGGGCCATTACCACCCTGCAGATTCCCCAGCAAATCATCGCCTTCTGCATGGAATACATTCATAGCAAAGCTATGTTCCTTATCTTTGTCAACATCCTGCTTCTGATGATTGGAATGATTTTGGACCAGTCTCCCGCTTTGCTGATTATGGTTCCCATTCTGCTGCCGGTGGCTCTGGCCTATGGTGTGGATCCCCTACATTTTGGGCTGTTGGTCTGCCTCAATCTAACAGTGGGGCTCATCACGCCCCCGGTGGGTATGACGCTGTTTGTAACTGCCAACGTAGGCCGGGTCAAACTGACCGACCTGTACCGGGAAATTTGGCCCTTTGTGGGAGTTTCTCTGGTGGTTTTAGTGCTCATCACATTTATTCCCCAAATTACCCTGATGGTACCCAGGCTGCTTGGATATGTATAGGAGGTAAAAGCATATGTCTGTCAATCATAAAGTAACAAATATAAATGTCTGGCTGATGGAAACAAAGGTAAAGGGTAATTTTGCAGATTCTACCCGCAATGTAGAGACCATTGGCTTTGTAGTGGTGGATGTGGAGACTGATCAGGGGCTTCACGGCATAGGTGTGACCTACCACGAGGTAGGCGGCGAGGCAATCCGGGAATTCATTAAGCTGGCGATTGTTCCCAAGCTGGCAGGTAGAAACCCCATGGAAACTGAAGCGCTCTACGAGGAAAACTTCCATTACATGCGGGGCGTAGGCCGCAAGGGTCTGGCCTTTTGCGCCTACAGTGCCGTGGACATTGCTCTGTGGGATCTCAAAGGCAAAATCTTGGGTCTTCCCCTGTACCGTCTGCTAGGGGGTAACAACAACAAGGTTCCCATTTATGCCAGCGGTGGCTGGACTTCCTATACCACCGAGGAATTGGTGAGCGAAGCCAAGGATATGGTGTCCCGCGGGTATGACAAAATTAAAGTCAAGGTAGGCGTTGATGGCGGACGCAATCTCAACGAGGACCTTCGCCGCATTCAGGCAGTCCGCGATGCAGTAGGCCCCGATATATCTATCATGCTGGACGCCAACAACGTATGGCAGGCCGGAACGGCGGTGCAATTTGCCAACCGGGTCAAAGAGTGTGACATCATGCTCTTTGAAGAGCCGGTCTTTGCCGATGATATTCCGGGACTGGCCCGCTTTAAGCAGGGCACCGACATCCCTCTGGCCACCGGGGAGCACGAATACACCCGTTACGGCTTCCGGGATTTGGTTCTGGCAGGAGCCGCCGATATTCTGCAGGCCGATGTCACCCGCTGCGGTGGCTATACCGAGCTGCTGAAGATTTTGGGCATCTCTCAGGCTTGGAACTTGGGCTTCGCGCCTCACGGCATGGAGCATATGCATATGCATATCGCGGCAGCGGCTCCCAATGCCCTATTCTTGGAAAGGCTGCTAATGTTTGAAGAAGTGGTGGATTCGGTCTACTTAAATGCGCCCCAGCCCAAAAACGGATTCCTTGAGATTCCTGACAAGCCCGGTCTGGGTCTGGAGCTTAACATGGACAACATCCGTGAAAACGCTCTGTAAAGCCGGCTGCCGGCAATCTTTTGCAGCCATAGAGGTGCGGGCATGGCGAAGACGATGAAAGCCGCCGTGGTGGGGCAGGATGCGGTTCTATCCCTGCCTGTCCCGCTATATGGCGAGTACGAGGCATTGGTTAAGCTCACCTATGGGGCGACCTGTGCCGGAACCGACCTGCGTTTGATGGAGGGGAAACACCCTGAACCCATCTCCTTCCCCGCTATTCTTGGTCATGAAAGTGTAGGCCGGGTGATAGCCGTAGGGAGTAAGGTATCCTGTATTCGAGAGGGAGATTTAATTTCCCGCGTGGGCGCTCCCGCCTTTCCTAAACTGGGAATTGGAGCTTGCTGGGGAGGTTTTACCCAATACGGCATCGCAACCGACTGGCAGGCTATGAAGCAGGATGGCATTTCCCCGGAACATTGGGAACGGTTCCGGCTGCAGCAGATTATCCCATCGGATATTGCGGAGCAGGATGCTCCCATGTTTATCACCTGGCGGGAAACCTTAAGCTATTTTACCCGCTTGGGGATAAACAGAGGAGATAGGTGCTACTCACCGGCTCCGGCGCCAACGCACTGGCCTTTCTATGTCATGGGATTTTTATGGGAGCACAGGTGGTCATGGTGGGAAATCCCACCCGCCTTCCCAAAGCTCTTACCACAAAAGCCCTTTGTGTCATCGACTACAAAGCCCCCGACTTGGCCCGTCAATTAGAGCTGGCATTCCCCCATGGGATCGATCACATCCTCGAAGCCATCGGGTTTGACGAAAATATTAACCTTGTGCTTCCGCTACTCAACCCCAACGGTCAGATTGGGGTTTACGGCTGTAACGGGCGAACCTCCTACGGCATTCAGCCCTTTCAAGGGAAAAGCTCCTTTCACGTCTACTGCAGGGGCTATGAGGAAGGAGAAACCCACGATCTGGTCATTCAGCGCGTCCGAAATGGTGCACTGAAGGCGCAGTACTGGTATGACTCCAGCTGTCCGGTACCCCTTACGGATATTGCGCAGGCCTACCGGGATTTGCAGGCCCGCAAGGCTCTGAAGTATTTGATCGATCTTGCGTAACAAACAGGAGGAACATGCTATGATTACCGATCCTCTCTTTAGTGTAGAGAATAAGATTTGTATTGTGACCGGCGGCCTTGGCCAACTGGGTGCTCAATATGCCCGCACTCTGTGGGAGCGGGGAGCCAAGGTTGCGATCTGGGCCCGCTCTATTTCCGAAGATCGAATTTTCGGATTTTTTACCGCCGAAGAACGTCAATCAGGGCGGCTTTGCTTTTATCAGGTGGATATTTCCAAAAAGGCTGACATCAACCTTGCTCTGGATCAAATGGAGCATGATTTTGGAGATGCCCCCGATGTACTGATCAACAATGCGGGGATTGACACCCAGCCAAGTGCGCCTGCCGAGGTTTCCGGCCCCTTTGAGCACTTCCCCGAAGAGGTATTTCGGGAGGTGGTGGAGATCAATCTCACTGGCACCTTCCTTTGCTGTCAGGCGGTGGGGCTGCGGATGATTCGAGCAAAAAAGCCCGGCTCCATCATCAATGTAGGCTCCATCTACGGCATGGTCTCCCCGGTACAGGATATCTATGCCTACAAGCAGGAGCTGACCGGTACCCCCTTTATCAAGCCGGTGGCTTATTCGGCAGCCAAATCAGGCATCTACAACCTCACCCGCTATCTGGCTACCTACTGGGGCAGGCAGAATATCCGGGTCAACACCTTTACCCCTTCCGGGGTCTTTCGCGAAACACAGGACGAGTACTTTCAGTCCAATTATTGCAACCGAATTCCCATTGGCCGGATGGCCCGGGAGGATGAATACAACGGCGCCATTGTCTTTTTGGCCTCTGACGCGTCCCGCTATATGACAGGAGCCAATTTGATTATGGACGGTGGCTGGACCGCTTGGTAAGCGGGTCGGGAAAGGAGAACAAGGCTATGAAGCAATATCCAAAAATCGGAATTCGTCCGATTATAGACGGCAGACCTGCTGTGCGCAGCGGGCTGGAAGCCAAAACCATGAGCATGGCCCGCAAGGCCAAGGAACTGCTGGAGCAAAACCTAACCTATGCCGACGGTACTCCGGTGCAGGTGGTCATTTCCGACTGCACCATTGGCGGCGGCGAGGAGGCTGCACGGTGTGCCGCCCAGTTCGCCCGGCAAGATGTATGCGCCACCTTGAGCGTCACTCCCTGCTGGTGTTACGGAAGCGAAACCATGGATCTGGACCCTCTCACCATCAAAGCGGTGTGGGGATTCAACGGAACCGAGCGTCCCGGCGCGGTCTATCTGGCTGCCGTCATGAGCGCTCACAATCAGCGGGGGCTTCCTGCATTTTCCATCTATGGCCGGGATGTGCAGGACGTGGAGGATAACTCCCTGCCCGAGGATGTGTCCGAGAAGATTCTCCGCTTCGGCCGCTGCGCCGTGGTGGTGGGAGCCATGCGGGGTAAGGCATATGTGGGAATCGGTGGCGTAAGCATGGGAATCGCCGGCTCCTTCTTGGACCCTCAGATCATGCAGGAATACTTTGGCATCCGGGCCGAGTGGGTAGATATGAGCGAGGTAGGCCGCCGGCTCAAGCTGGATTTATATGATCACGTAGAGTTTCAAACAGCCTATGAGTGGACCAAGAAAAACTGCAAAGAGGGCTTTGATAAAAACCCGCCCGAGCTGCAACACACCCGAGCCCAAAAGGATAAAGAGCTGGCTATAGTGGTCAAGATGACCATGATTATCCGGGATATTATGCTGGGGAACGAAGCGCTGGCAGAGGAATATCCCGAGGAGGCCCTTGGCCGGAACGCCATTCTGGGCGGCTTTCAGGGGCAGCGTATGTGGAGCGACTGGATGCCTAACGCTGACTTCTGCGAAGCCACGCTCAACACCAGCTTTGACTGGAGCGGCAAGCGCCAGCCCGTTATTCTGGCCACCGAAAATGACTCTTCCAACGGCATGAGCATGCTATTTGCCCATCTGCTCACTGGCAAAGCCAGTCTTTTTGCCGATGTGCGTACCTACTGGAGCCCCGAGTCTGTCCATCGAGTGACCGGGTGGTCTCCTTCGGGTAGCGCCCAGCACGGCTTTATCCACATGATCAACTCCGGCTCTGCCGCTCTGGATGCAACCGGTGCCTCTAAGGATGAAGGCGGCAAAGGGGTAATGAAGCAATGGTGGGATATGACGGCAGAAGATATGGATGCCTGTCTTGCCGCTACTGATTGGTGCCCGGCAGATCTGGGCTACTTCCCCGGCGGTGGATTTTCCTCCCACTTTAAAACTCTGGCGGAAATGCCCCTCACCATGATCCGTTTAAATCTCATTGGCGGTGTTGGGCCTACTCTTCAAATTGTGGAAGGTCAAAGCATTGTGCTACCCGATGAGGTGCACCGCGTTCTGGACGACCGCACCGATCCCACCTGGCCCACCACTTGGTTTACCCCCCGCCTGACCCAGGGTAGCCCTTGCTCCAGCGTCTACGGCATCATGTCTGCCTGGGGCTCCAATCATGCAGCCTTTGCCCATGGGCACGTGGGTGCGGACGTTGCCACTTTGGCCTCCATGCTGCGCATTCCGGTGTCTCTCCACAATCTTCCCGAGGACGAGGTGTTCCGCCCCCATGCCTGGGGCGCCTTTGGAACCGCCGATGCAGAGGGCGCCGATTACCGGGCCTGCAAACATTATGGGCCCCTTTACAAATAATATGACAAAAAGCAGCGCACCCAGCCGCTTTGCGCTGATTGAGAGAGGTGAGTGCGTTTGAAATACGCAATCGGTGTGGACTTTGGCACCTTGTCCGCCCGTGCCATTGTCATCGATGAGCATGGCAATGAACTGGCCGAAAGTGTGATGGAATACCCCCACGGTGTAATGGAAACCCAACTGCCCGGCGGAGCACAGCTGGGAGTAGATTGGGCCTTACAGCACCCCGGCGACTATTTGCTGTGTCTGGAGCATACGGTATTAGATGCGACCAAACAGGCGGGGCTACAGGGGGAGGATATCGCGGGAATTGGGATCGACTTTACCTCCTGTACCGTCCTGCCGGTATTAAAAGATGGAACGCCTTTGTGTATGCTGCCCGAATATCAAAACATTCCCCACGCCTACCCGAAGCTGTGGAAGCATCACGCGGCCCAATACTGTGCCGACCGCTTTAATGAGGTGGCGTCCCAGCGCGGGGAAAGCTGGCTGCCCTATTATGGCGGGAAAATTTCCAGCGAATGGGCGATTCCCAAAGCGTTGCAGATTCTTTCGGAGGCTCCCGAAGTGTACCGGGCCATGGATCTGTTCATAGAGGGAGGCGACTGGATTGTCTGGCAGCTCTGCGGTTCCCCTGCGGCCAGTGCCTGCAATGCCGGCTACAAGGCCCAATGGCGGTACGGCGAGGGGTATCCTTCCTCCGAGTTTTTTAAAGCTTTAGATCCATACTTCGAACATTTTGCAGATAAGCTTCTAACGGATATTTTTCCCTTGGGGCAAAGAGCAGGCTTTGTCACCGAAGCCATGGCCCGGCGCTGTGGGCTTTGTACCGGTACCGCTGTTGCCGTGGGGATTATCGACGCCCACGCTTCGGTTCCGGCCTGTGGTATTGACGGACCCGGCAAGATGCTGATAGCAATGGGCACATCCTCCTGCCATCTGCTGATGAGCCGTGAAGAAAAGGGAGTCCCCGGTACCTGTGGCATTGTTCGGGATGGCATCTTACCTGGCTTGTACGCATATGAGGCAGGGCAGAGCTGTGTGGGCGACCATTTTTCCTGGTTTATTGACAACTGCCTTCCCCAGTCCTATGCCAAGGAGGCAGGGGAGCGGGGACTCAACCCCCACCAATTGCTCCGGGAAAAGACTTCGGCCAAGCAACCGGGAGAAAGCGGTCTGGTGGCACTGGACTGGTGGAACGGAGCCCGCTCCACCTTGATGGACTTTGATCTGTCCGGCGCGATGATCGGCATGAATCTTTCTACAAAGCCCGAGGATATCTACCGTGCCCTGATCGAGGCTACAGCCTACGGTACCCGCAATATCATCGAGGCCTTTACATCGGCCGGTGTCCCGGTGGACGAATTGTACGCCGGCGGTGGAATTGCGCGAAAGGATCCTTTTGCCATGCAGATTTACGCCGATATCTGTAATCGGGAAATCACCATTGTAGATTCCAATCAGTCGGGTGCACTGGGCGCCGCCATTCTGGGATTAGCCGCTGCCGGGCAGCAGGAAGATATTTATGACATTGTCAGACGGGTAGGCCGGACCGGACAGACTAAGTATATCCCCAACCCTGAACATGTGGCGATCTACGATCAGCTTTTTGAGCAATATATGCTGCTTCACGATTATTTTGGGAAAGAGCATTCTCAATTGATGCACCTGCTCAAATCCCTGCGCCACAAGAGCCAGCCGTCACTTGCCTAAACAGCACAAAAGCCGCCTTGTGTCAGGCGGCTTTTTGTTTCTTTGTATGATAAGCGATCCTTTACCTAGATTCACTCATCGCCGGAGGCGTATCCATCATTACAGGGGGGCAAAGCTGACGGGCACTTCTCCCCCTTACCGGAATCCCAGTTCCCGTAGGGTGCCTTCCCGGTTGCGCCAATCCTTGCGGACCTTGACCCAACACTGAAGGTTTACCTTAGTCTGCAAAAAGCCCTCGATGTCTCTGCGGGCCTGAACGCCCACCTTCTTGAGGGTTTCTCCTTTTGCACCGATGATAATGCCCTTGTGGGTGTCCTTCTCGCAGTAGATGGTGACGATTAAGTCGATGATGGGGCTGTTTTCCCGCTCCTTCATCTGCTCCACCACCACCGCTACGCCATGGGGGATTTCTTCCCGCAGGTTAATCAGCAGCTTTTCCCGCACCAACTCCGCCACAATCACCCGCTCAGGCTGCTCGGTGTAGGCATCGGCGTCAAAGTAGTGGGGGCCGGGCTGGGCAAAGGCAGCCAGTTCCCTGAGCAGAATCTCCACCCCATCCCCCTTGAAGGCGCTGATGGGAACCACATGGGCGAATTCGTAGAGGGCGGCAAAGGCGGCCATCTTTTCCATCATCTGCTCTTTTTGGGGCAGAGTGTCGATCTTGTTGGGAACCAGCAGCACCGGAGTTTTGTTCTGATGCAGCCGCTCCAGCAGGGCAGTTTCCACCGGATGGATTTCCCCCGTGGGCTCGGTGACCAGCAGGGCCACATCCACATCGGCCATTCCCTCGTTTACCTGATACACCATATACTCCCCCAGCTTGGTGCGGGGGGTGTGCATGCCGGGGGTGTCGATAAACACAAACTGATCCTCCCCCCGGGTGAGAATCCCGGTGATACGGGTGCGGGTGGTTTGGGGCTTGGGGGAGACAATGGCCACATGCTCGCCCACCAAGGCGTTGAGCAGGGTGGATTTTCCCACATTGGGGCGTCCTACAATGGAAACAAAGGCAGATCGGGTCATAGAAACATCCTTTTCTCTAAGCGTTCCCGTTGGCGGCTGTGGCCACAGGAATTCGATTTCGTATTACAGATGGTAGCCGAGGCCCGCCCGGTTGAGAGTGGACCTAAGCCGCTGGCCGATCATGGTGGCGGCAACGGCTTTGATGAGGTCAAAGACCAGAAAGGGAGCCACCCCCACCAGAAAAGCCTGCCGACCCGTGTAGCCCAGCCCTAACGCCAGCCACAGGGTACCCAAAGTCAGGCAGATAGCCATGCCCGCCACCATCATCAGGCAAAGGCCCAAGAAGCCTGCATCGGGGTAGCGCCGTCTGAGTAGGCCCACCACCAGCACAAGAGCCAAATAGCCCACCAGATAGCCGCCGGTAGGTCCGGCCAGCTTGTGGAACCCTCCGCTGAAGTAGGTAAACACCGGAGCGCCAAAAGCTCCCAGCAGCAGGTAGACGGTTTGGGCGGCAAAGGCCAGTTTAAGGGGCAGTACCGCCGCACAAAGCATCACCGCAAAGTTACCCAGAGAAATGGGAACCGCAGGCAGAGGAACGATGATTTGGGTCAGCACCGCCGTCAGAGCGGCGAAGATGGAGACAAGGGCCATCTCTCTGGCCGAAAAATGCACACGAGACATAGAATTCATATGGAATACTCCTTACTTATGATATTTGCCGCCTGCCTGAATGGAAGACGCTCGGTACAACTGTTCCAGCAGCAGGATGCGGGCTAGCTGATGGGGAAAGGTCATAGGGGAAAGGGAAAGGCGCAGTCCCGCCTCCTGTTTAAGGGAAAAATCCAGTCCGTGGGAGCTGCCGATGAGAAAGACGGCGCTGGAATAGTGGTGGGCGGCCCGCTCCAACACCCCCGCCAGTTTGGGAGAGGTCATCTCCTCCCCTTCTATGCAAAGAGCCACCGTATAAGCCCTGGGAGGCAGCTTGTCCCGAATCAGCTTGGCCTCTTTACCCAACGCCTGCTGAATCTGTGCGGAAGAGGGGTTCTGGGGCAGGCGTTGCTCGGGAATTTCTGTCACGGTGGCCATACCGCTCAACCGCTTGAGATATTCCTCGCAGCCCTGACGCATCCAAGGTTCCCCCAGCTTTCCCACCGCAATCACCCGAAGAGGCAACACAGCCTAAAACCTTAGGCTCATGCCGCTGCCGTGGTGTTCATCGGGGCGGCATTCAAAGCCAAACTGGGTGTAAAAGTCCTCTTTTCCCTTGATGGCAAGGAGGCTGGCAATGGCTCCTGGCACGGCATGTTCCTCCAGATAAGCCATGACGTGCTCCATGATCTTCTTGCCAATGCCAATGCCCTGCCGGTCGGGCCGGACCATGACATTGCCTACATAAAAGCTGATGACCCCATCCCCCAGCACTCTGGCCATGGCAATGAGCTCACCGTCCTCAAAGGCACAGACGCAAAAGGGAGTCATGGCAAGGCTTCGCTCTGCCGTCTCCTTGGGAAAGGTGGGCCAACCCACGCTGGCTCGCAGAGTCATCCACTGCTCTACCGCAGGAATCCGATGTTCGATGGTGTACGCCAATACGGCACCCTCCTAGGGAAACGAAATGATAGCAAGACATAAGAATCTCATTATAGTATAGCACAAAGTGCCGGAAAAGTAAGGGCAGTTGGAAGAAATAATTCCTTTTCCCCAAAAGCTGAGATTTTTTTAAATAACAAAGTAAATTGGTAAAGTTTTTCTTTTTACGGCCGATAACTATGATAGGAGGGATTATATGGATCTTTCAATGAGTATAGCCAGCCTTGCCACGGCGATAAGTCATGCCCAGATCAAGCAGGATGCCGGGCTTGCCCTTACCAAAAAAGTAATGGATACCCAGCGGGTTCAGGCAGCCGGGCTAATGGAGCTGCTGGAGGCTTCCCCATCCTTTGGCCACAGTCTGGACATTAAAGTTTAACGGATTATGACATCATTCAGGAAGGGAGGCCTTGTGCCGTGAGCAACTACATCAACAGCCTGAGCAATCAATACCGGTACGATCACATTGCGGTCCGGGGAGCGTACACCGGGTTCAACACCGCAAAACTCAGCTATGGACCCAGCAGCGCCACCGGCTCTTCCAACTATGTCAACAGTTCCGGGGTTCAGTATCTGGGAGGTATTCAGGCGGCGGCCGGAGCCATGCAAAAAGCCCTGAACAACATCGCCAGCGTTGCCACCTTTGAAAAAATGCAGGCGGTATCTTCCAGCGCCGAGCATCTGACCATACAATCCAAGAGCACGCCTTTGGCGGATTGGACATCCTCCACCGTCAGCATCCACCAGCTTGCCTATGGGCAGGAAAACAAAAGCAATGGGATGCGGGCTCCCGATCTCTACGAGGGCGGACTGGGCTACCAGCAGTTTGAGCTGGAAGTTGACGGCCGCCGGCACCAGCTGTTTGTAGAGGTGCAGGGAGGCGACACCAACAAGACGGTACAGGAAAAGATGTCCAGCGCCATCAATAACGCAAAGCTGGGAATTTCCGCCTCGGTCTCCACGGCAAACGGGGTTTCCACCCTTTCCATTCGCTCCAACAACACCGGAGACAGCGATGCAAATCGCTTCCAGTTGCGGGATGTCACCGGCGCTTTGGTGCGGACCACCTCGGTGGACACCGTCCATCAGGATGCCCAGAACGCTGTCTATATGGTAGATGGCGGAGCTGTCCAGTCCTCCTCCACCAACGAGGTAAGTTTGGGCAACGGCATCACCGCCATTCTGCGCAAGGAAACCGGTGTGGAACCTGTCACTGTCACCAAAGACAAGGACACCACCTACATTAAGGAGCAGATAGGCGATCTGGTCAAGAGCTTTAATTCTCTGTACGAGGCAGGGAACGGCTACGATTCCACCAATCCTAGGCTGGTGAATGACCTCATCGGCGCCTACAATTCCTACTATAAGGATTTAAACAGCGTGGGAATTACCATGGGCGAAAAGGGCCTTGTGGTAGATGAGAAGAAGCTGAGTTCCGCCATGGAAGACGGCAAGCTGTACAATTTAATGACCGGCTACGGCCGGGGCGGCATGGGAACCTACGGCTTTACCGGTCGGCTTTCCGCCATTTCCACCGGGGTGCGCTTCAACACCGGAGCCTACACAGGCAGTCCTGCGCAAGTCAAGGGCAGTTCCGCCTCCAAAGAGGAGGACAGCTCCCACTGGGAAAGCGGTCTGGGCAGCGCCGCCAGTGGAATCAACAACGGCAGCTTTGACTTAAAGCTGTACAACAACTACATGGCCCTGGGCTACTTTATGAACCTGATGATCTAAATAAGCACCGGTAGTTCTGACGCCAGAAAATACCTCGGATATTCCGGGGTATTTTTTCTTGCCATTGCATAGATTCTCAGTCTGGGGTTTTGTCGCTAAATGCCAAATACTGTCTTTCTTTTTTGGTGGGAACGGTATATACTATGGATAATTGAGTTGATCCGGAGGTTCCCCATGGTTTTTGCAAATCTGATCTTTTTGTATCTGTTTTTGCCTGCAAACTTCCTGCTGTATTTCCTCACTAAAAATCAAACTTACCGCAATCTGGTGTTGATTGCCTTTTCCTTGTTTTTTTACGCATGGGGAGAACCGGTCTGGATCATTGCTCTGCTCTTTTCCGGTACCATTGACTTTTTCCACGGACTGTTTATCGAAAAGCATGAGGGAGAAAGAATTCGCATTCTGGGCGTGATTTCCTCTTTGGTGCTCAATCTGGGGCTGCTGGCTGCCTTTAAGTACAGCGGCTTCTTTGTGGAAAACCTCAACCTGCTGCTGGGGACTCAAATTCCCGTGCCGGGATTTGCCCTGCCCATCGGCATTAGCTTTTACACCTTCCAGACCATCTCCTACTCGGTGGATGTCTACCGGGGTACTGTCAAGGCCCAGCACAACTACATGACCTTTCTGCTGTTCGTCTCCCTCTACCACCGGCTGGTGGCGGGGCCCATCGTCCGCTACAGTGAGGTGGCCCACGAGATCGGAACCGAAACCCCCACCTGGCAGAGCATGAGCGAGGGAATTTCCCGCTTTTCTGTGGGGATGTGTAAAAAGGTGCTGGTGGCAAACTATGCTGGGGAGCTGGTGGGCCAGTATCTGACCGGGGATCTTTCCGGTTTGAGCGTGCCCGGAGCTTGGTTTGGCATCGTAATGTTTTCCCTGCAGCTTTACTTTGACTTTTCCGGCTATTCCGACATGGCTCTAGGCCTTGGGCGGATGTTTGGCTGCCACTATTACGAGAACTTTAATTACCCCTATATCGCAAAGTCGGCGGTGGAATTTTGGCGGCGGTGGCATATCTCCCTTTCCAGCTTCTTTCGGGACTATGTGTACATTCCCCTAGGGGGAAACCGCAGGCTGGTCTACCGCAACCTGTTCATCGTTTGGTTTTTGACGGGTCTGTGGCACGGGGCCAGCTGGAACTATGTGGCGTGGGGGCTGTATTACGGCGTGCTCATCGCTTTGGAACGCCTCTTTTTGGGGGATATCCTCAAAAAAGTTCCCGGGGCGATGGGCCATCTCTACCTGATCTTCATCACTCTGGTGGGTTGGACCTTGTTCTACTTTGAGGATTGGAGCCGCCTGAAGACTATGCTTTCGGTGATGTTCGGGCTGGCGGGCCACCCGGTTAAGGATTTGCAGCTGGGCTTCCTAGTGATGAACAACATCTTCTGGATTGTGATCAGTCTGGCCTTTTGTACCCCCATTCTGCCCTGGATCAAAGCAAGGGCAGAGTCGGTGCGATCGGAAAGCGGGGCGCTGGCCCTAACCTACGGGCGCTCTCTGGCCAGCATTCTAATGCTTTTGGCCTGCACCGCCATGCTGGTGGGAGAAAGCTACAACCCCTTCCTCTATTTTAAATTTTAAGGAGACATGAGATAATGCATCTCTGCAATACCCAAAGTTCCCCATCCCGGGAGGAAGTCAGTCAAGCTTACAGGGACCGGATCCACCGGGCCTATATCGTCCACACCTTGCTGTTCTGCGGCGTTTTGTTCCTGTTGGGAATCCTGTCTCTGGTGCAGGAGCCACCCACCGTTTCCGCAGTGGAAAAGCGGGAGCTTGCCAAAATGCCGGAATTTTCGGTAGATGCTCTGCTGGAAGGGACCTACGTCCGGGAGGTGGAGCTGCACTACGCCGACGTTTTTCCCGGGCGGGATTATTTTGTCAAGCTAGCTGCCCAAATGGACGAGTGGAAGGGCGTGCGCTTTGACGATGTGCGGGTGTACGGCACCACCCCCCCTCAGGAGGAAGCTCCTCCCCCCAGAGACTTGCCCCCCGCCCCGGAGGTGCCCGGCGTTATTCCGCCTGTGACCTCTCGGGAAGAAAGCGTTCCGGCGGAACAGGCCCCGGCGGCGGCGCAGCACTGGCAGCCGGATGACGGAGCAGTGGGGGAGAAAAACGGCGCCGTCTTTGTTTACAAGGAAAAGGGAATGTCCATCTTTGGGGGCAGCTTTGCCATGGGGGAATGGTACGCCCAGGCCGTCAGCCGGTACGCCCAAACCTGGGGGGACAGGGTACAGGTGTACAACGCCGTTGTGCCCACCGCCATTGAGTTTGCTCTGCCGGAGCGGTACGCTTCGGTTTCCGCTCCCCAAAAGCCCAATATCGACCACATCTACGCCAGTCTTGATCTGGCGGTGCGTCCGGTGGACGTCTACGGTCAGATTGCGGCCCACACTGGCGAGTATCTTTACTTTAACGCCGACCATCACTGGACGGGACTGGGTGCTTACTATGCCTACCGGGCCTTCTGCTCGGCGGCGGGGCTGACTCCCCTGGAGCTTTCCGACTATGAAACCCGGCGCCTGGATAATTTTTACGGCACCATGTACAGCTACACCAACGATGCCAAGCTGGCCTCCGACTACGTGGACTACTATCTGATGCCGGTGGCCTCTGAGGCGGTGCGGTACGATAAGGGCGCCCCCGACACTCCCCTGCCCCACAGTGTATGGGCGGAGTACGCCAAGAGCCCCAACTCCTACGCCGTCTTTCTCCACGGTGACTTCCCCCTGATTAAGATCACCACCGAGGCGGGAACCGGCCGCAAGGCTCTGATGATTAAGGAAAGCTTCGGCAATGCCTTTGCCCCCTTCCTGATCCCCCACTACGACGAAGTTTATGTGGTGGACCAGCGCTACTTTGAAAAGAATCTGGGCCAGTTTGTGCTGGACCAGCAGATTGACGATGTCATCTTCATCAACAATATTTTTGCCGCCAATACCTCCTATCACATCGAATGTATTGAGGGGATGCTTGCCCAATAAACGCAGTTCCCATTCCCGCTACCGGAGCCGTCCTGACTGGGCGGCTCCTTTTTGCATGGAAACCTCAATTGCGCGGATACATTTCCCCCAAGCATCCGCTGATAAAGTGGCAGATACAGGCACCAACCCCCTTTTTCCAACATAAGATAGTTTGTATTACTTTCACTTCTTTAATCGGGAAAGGGTTTTGCCTATGATAAAAACCAAGACCTTCTCCATATTGGGAGGAGATCCCCGTCAGGCCCATCTGGCAAACGCTCTGGCCGCTCGGGAAGATGGCTTTCACATCTATGCCATGATGTTGTACGAAGGGATCAAGCTCAACAAAAAAATCGTCCGGGTGGACGATGTCAAAATGATTCTTCCCCAAAGCGATGTGGTGGTCCTTCCCCTGCCTTTACTCAGCAATGGAGGGGAGGAGATCAACGCCCCCGGCAGCCAGCGCAAGGTGACACTGGAGGAATGCCTCAACTACATACATCCCGAAGCCGTCGTGCTGGCAGGAAAGGTTCCACCCTTTGCCCGGGAACAGGCTGCCAAGCGCGGGGTGGAGATCATCGACTATCTGGAGCGGGAGGAGTTCACCGTCCTCAATGCCGTGCCCACCGCCGAAGGAGCCGTGGAGATCGCCTTGCGGGAACTTCCCATCACCCTGTTTGGGGCTACCTGCCTGATTACCGGCTATGGCCGCATTGCCAAGGTGCTGGCCGGGCTGCTCCGCTCCTTTGGAGCTAAAGTCATTGTAGTGGCCCGCAAGTGGAGCGATCTTGCCTGGGTGAATGTGGCGGGCTGCCAGCCGGTTCACCTTTCCGAAATGGCAGAGCATCTGCCGGCAGCCGATCTGGTGATCAACACCGTTCCTTCCATGTTGTTTGAGGAGGATAAGCTGACCCTGCTCAAACGCAGCTGTCTGATCATCGATCTGGCCTCCAAGCCCGGCGGCGTGGACTTTGAAGCCGCCAAGACTCTGGGCCTCAAGGCGGAATGGGCTCTTTCACTGCCGGGAAAGGTTGCTCCCATCACCGCTGGGGTCATCACTCTGGACACTATCTTTAACATCTTACATGAAAGGGGGGCGATCCCGTGAGCAAAAAACGCGTTGGTCTTGCGCTGACCGGTTCTTTCTGCACCTTTGAACAATCGTTGGAAGCCGCCAAAACGCTGATTGCCGAAGGGTGGGAGGTAACACCCATCTTTTCGGAAAACGCCTATTCCACCGATACCCGTTTTGGCCGGGCCAAGGAATGGGTGGACACCTTTGAATCTCTGACGGGGAACAAGTGCATTCACAATCTGGTGCAGGCAGAACCCATCGGGCCGCACAAGCTGCTGGATTTGATTCTCATTGCACCCTGCACCGGAAACACCCTGGCTAAACTGGCCTACGGCATCACCGACACCTGTGTCACCATGAGCGCTAAAAGCCATCTGCGCAACGGCGGACCGGTTCTCCTTGCCGTTTCCACCAATGATGCTTTGGGGGGCTCCGCCAAAAATATCGGGATGCTGCTTAACTACCGCAACCTCTACTTCGTTCCCATGAAGCAGGACGCCCCCGATATAAAGCCCCGGTCAGTGGTATCGGATTTCAGCCGAATTCCCAAGGCTGCCAACGCCGCTTTGGAGGGCAAACAGCTCCAGCCGATTTTCCTGTGACAAAGGCGACTGCCCTTGCCAAGACCGACTGAACAAGCTCTTGCCATAGATCCATGTTTCGCCAAAAGCCCCCTGTACTGTTTTGGTACAGAGGGGCTTGCTATTGTCTTGTTTTGAATTAGGCCAGCTTACCTACCGCCTGTTCCACCGCCGTCAGGATGCTACCGTCGGCGATGAGCCGAGCCACTTCCTCAAAATCGGGATACATCACTCGGTCCTCTTCCAGCTTGCCCACCCGACTGCGAATGACGTTGTAGGCAGCCTTGGTTCCCTTTCCCAAGGGCTTGCCCTTATCCTCCATGTGAAGATCCACCCCCTGAGCTCCGGCCGCCAGCTCAATGGCCACCACCCGGCTGGCGTTGTAGAGAATCTCCCGGGCTTTGCGGGCAGCGATGGTTCCCATGCTCACATGGTCCTCCTGATTGGCGGAGGAAGGGATGGAGTCCACACTGGCGGGATGGGCCAGCACCTTGTTTTCGCTCACCAGTGCGGCGGCGGCGTACTGGGCGATCATAAAGCCGGAACAGAGACCGCCGTTCCCCGTAAGGAAGGGCTTGAGTCCCGAAAGCTGGGGGTTGACCAGCCGCTCGATCCGCCGCTCGCTGACATTGGCCAGCTCGGCAATGGCAATTCCCAAGAAATCGAAGGCCAAAGCCATGGGCTGCCCATGGAAGTTGCCTCCCGAAAGGGCCGCGTCCAGCTGAGGTAGGATGATAGGGTTGTCGGTGACGGAGTTGATCTCAATTTGGATTTTATCCAGCACATATTCCAGAGCATCCCGACTGGCCCCGTGAATCTGAGGGACACAGCGCAGGGAGTAGGCATCCTGTACCCGCAGCTCTCCCTGCCGGGTGGTGCGGCCACTCCCCTCCAACAGGGTCAGCATATTCCGAGCGCTGGCCATCTGCCCGGGATGGGGCCGAATGGTGTGCAACTGGGGCAGATAGGCGTCGGTAATGCAGTTCAGTGCCTCTCCGGTAAGGGCGGCCGCCACATCGCAAAGCCTTACAAGCTGGGCAGCATCCCAAGCTGCCAAAGCTCCCACCGCCGTGAGAACCTGCGTGCCGTTGATGAGGGCCAGCCCCTCCTTGGAGGTCAGCTCCACCGGTGCAAGGCCCGCCAGCTCCAAAGCCTTTGCCCCCGGCATCAGCTTCCCTTGATAGTAAGCCTCCCCCATTCCGATCAGGGGCAGCACCATGTGGGCCAAGGGGGCCAAATCGCCGCTGGCTCCCAGAGAGCCTTTTTCCGGGATAGCGGGAATCACATTGTGATTGAGCATGGCCAGCAAGGCCTCCAAGGTGGAAACCCGGATGCCGGAAAACCCTTTTGCCAGATTGTTGGCCCGCAGCAACATAATAGCCCGAACTTCTTCTGGAGAAAAATGGGGACCTACGCCACAGGCATGGCTCATAATCAGGTTTTTTTGCAGCTGCGTTGTCTCGTCCTGACTGATGCGGACATCGCTGAACTTTCCAAAGCCGGTGGTGATGCCGTAAACCACCCGCTCCTGAGCCACCAACTCCTCCACATAGGTACGGGAGGCCTCCACCTGCAGACGTGCCTCCCCGGCCAAGGCTACCTTGCGCCCGCCACGGGATACCTGCACCACATCCGCCAGAGTGAGTTGATTGCCATAAATCTGTAAAGGCTCCTTCATACCAATGCTCCTTTAAAAAGTTCTCCTTTCTTTATATAGCATAATTTGTCGGTGAAGTCAACTATCGGATCGGGTTTTGTATCCTTGTTTTTGTTTAACTTTACTAATTTAGCAGGATATTATGGTAGTGCTTCATCAAGAAGAAATCGTGCATCCCACCTTTAAATTGAAAGATCGCACCATAGAAATTGCACCGGAGCACTGTGGGTGCTCCGGTGCAATCAACTCTAGTAGGTGTCCTTATATTCTTTGCAGGACATGCCTGTCTGTTCCTTGAATACTTTGCTGAAATAGTAGGGGGTAGAAAACCCAACCTTTTCCGCGATCTCGTATATCTTCAGGTTGCTGCCGGTCAGCAGCTGCTTGGCCTGCTCGATCCGGTAGGCGGTGAGGTAGACGCTGAAGTTAATCCCCATCTCCTGTTTAAACACCATGGAAAGATAGCTTTTGCTGATGCCCACCGCCCGGGCCACAGTATCCAGGGAAAGGTTTTCGGCGTAGTGCTCCTCTATGTATTCCTTGCACCTGCGCACCGTGTGACTGTAGGGCTCCTCCTTGCCGCCAATGGCTTCCAGCAGGGCCCGGTAGAGGTCCAGCACATAGGCTTTGACGTTGTGAAGAGAGGGCATCCGGTCCAAATCCCCGTAGCCAAAGGAAACTGCGCCGTCGGGCTGGGAACTGCCCGCTGCCTGCTCATCCCGAATCTGCTTGGCGGTAGAGAGCAGGACCACATAGGCGGCCCGCAGCAGCGGATAACTGTGCAAATCACGCAGCTCCCGGAAAACCGATTCGATATACTCTTCCACGGCTTCCTGATCCCGGGAGAGCACCAGCTCCCGGACATAGTTGTGATCCACCTGAAATTCCCGGGGCTTTTTGCCCACAGGGAAATCCCCGTACATGGTCTGCTTTTGGTCGGTAAAGAAGCAGTGAATCCGGGCGGTTTCCGCCTGCTCAAACAGGGCGGACACAGGCTGTCCGCTGGCGGTGCGGCTAAAGCCGATGTGCAGGTCCAGATCAAAGTAGAGCTTAGCGTTGCGGATCAGGGTATCCACCTTCTTGACGCACTTGGCAAGCTCGGCCATAGGGTCCCCCCGCAGGGGGTAGACTGCGGTAAAAACCAGCCGGTTTCCCCGGAAGCTGCAACAGCACACCACATGGTCAAAGGCGGCATTGAGGAGGGATTCCATGTTTTTTACGGCGGTGTCCTCGTCAAACTCGTCGTTGAGGTCCACCTCGCCGTCTCCCCGCAGGGCAATATAGTGATCTTCGGGGAAAAGCTCCTGCTCGTCGGCGGTGGCCCGCAGCTGGGCGCGGTCAAAGCTGAGGTGGCTGTGGATATGCCGCCGCAGATACCGTTCCTGAGGGGATTTCTGATACACATCTTCGCTTTGGCGAGGAGTCCGGTTGGACGGCAAAGACTTCAGCGCCGCCAGGATAGCCGCCTCGCTGATTTCGGATTTCAGCAGATACTGGGCCACGCCATGGCGCATGGCAGCCCGGGCATATTCAAAATCGTCGTGATTGCTTAAAATGATCACCTGAGTGCCCGGTTTGCGCTGCTTTACCTCGGCTAGCAGCTGCAGACCATCCATAATCGGCATCTTAATGTCGGTTACCACAATGTCGGGGTCGGTGTCGATAAACATCTGCAGGGCTTCTTTTCCGTTAGAGGCCTCCCCCACAATCACATAGCCGTGACTCTTCCAGTCGATAGTGGTTTTCAGTCCGATCCGCACTAAAAATTCATCTTCCGCGATTAAGATACGCCGCATGGATCATCCTCCGCTTTCTCTTGCCGCAATTCCACGATTGTTGTATATGAAGTATAACAAAACTGATGTGACTAGTCAAAAACCATAAACTATATCCATGTTTTCTTGACGAAACTCCCTTCCTTGTCTTATACTCACTGATAGCCACGTACTACAAAAGTGAGGTGCCGGTGATGTTTGTAAAGTATCGCCGTTTGTTGCGGCAGACCATTGGAGCAAAGATATTTTTCAGTATGGCGTTGATGACTCTATTTAGCATGGTGCTGATTGTCTACGCCATTTACTCCACCTACTCGGAGTCCATGAGGGAAAACGAGATCAAATACAATATCCTTGCCACTAATACCATCAAAACCAAGTTTGATATGACCATCGAACTGGTGTCCAGCACGGCGGAAACCCTGCTCAACAACCAAGTGTTTGTGGATTTCATTACCCAGAAAAATCAGTCTCTTCACGCACTGAATGAAACGGCGGGCACCCTGCAGAACATTCAGGCCATCCAGCCCTTTATCGAATCGGTGCATACCATTAATCAAAACGCAACGGTGTATTCCAGTAGGGATCTTTCCGTTCCACAGCGGGATGACGGCACCTACCGCTCTCTTTGGAATCAGGCTCAAAGCAACCATCAGGGAGGCTTCTGGTCCATTCAGGGCATCAGCATCCGCTATATCTACCCCATCCAAAGGGACGGAAAGCTAGAGGCTCTCATTGCCATGGATATCGACTACGATTACCTGCGGGAGATGTTCATGCTTTCGGCCATTCAGCTCAACGAAAAGGTGCTGGTGGCAGACGCCATGGGGAACACTTTGTTCCACTACCCCCACTTTACCTCTTTTGATCCTTTTCTGCAACAGTATCCCGACATCTTGCGGGATGACACCGTTCGGCTGGAGGGCAAGGTCTACGGCATTGACAGCATTATCTATGCGGAAAAGCTGCGGCTGGCCGACTGGAGGATTATCCGCATCATCCAGACCGACCTGATCACCATCCAAACCCAAAGGGTGATTCGCAGCCTGTCCCTTGCGGGAGGAGCGGTGTTGCTGGTCTGCCTGATCTACAGTCTTTGGATGACCCGCTCCCTTACACGGCCCATCAAGATACTGGATAACGCCTGTGCCGAGGTGGAACGGGGCAACATGGATGTGCGAGTGGTGCTGGATACCCCTAACGAGTTCGGTACCCTGGCCCGCACCATCAATATGATGCTAAATCAGGTGCAGGCCCATCTGGAAACCATGCTGCTGGAGGAAAAGCAAAAATCCGAGATGCAGTTTGAGATTCTGCAGGCTCAGGTCAACCCCCACTTTTTGTACAACACCCTGGATTCTATCCGCTGGCTGGCGGAGCTGAAAAACATCAGCAGCATTGCCGAAATGTCCACCAGCCTGATTCAGCTGCTCAAGTACAATCTGACCTCCAGTACCCGGGCCACCACTTTGCGGGAAGAGTTGGAAAGTGTCCGCAACTACATCACCATCCAAAAGTTCCGCTATTCCGACAGCTTTGACTTCAGCATCCGGGCGGATGAGGATGCCCTGGACTGCGAAGTGGTGCGCTTTATTCTGCAGCCCTTGGTGGAAAACAGCATCCTTCATGGCTTTGAGGATTCCTCCGAGCGGTACAGCATCTGCATTTCCGCCTTCTTTTCCGAGGAGCAGCTCCATATCAAGGTCATTGATAACGGCGCCGGGATGAACCGGGATCAAATGCGGGAAATTAACGATGCCCAGTGGAACCGTTACCGCTTTAACCGCATTGGGGTGGCCAACATCCGCAAGCGAATCAAGCTTTACTTTGGAGATACCTATGATGTCCGCTATGATAGCGTTCCCAACGTAGGGACTATAGCGGAAATTGTACTGCCCATCCGTCGGCGAGGCCAATCCTGCGCCCCAGAACAGCCTCTGTCGTAATATTCTTAAGGAAATCGCAATATTTTTCACCTTCCCCCCGCAAGATAAAAAGAATTTTGTCATAGAGTGTGCTTGTGAAAGAAGTAACGAAATATTTTTATGGTAATCGCAACAAATTAAATTGTTTCGTTTAAAATGTTATGGTAATATTTCACCAGCAAAGCACATCAAAACAATGAAGGAGGACAAACATGAACGGCAAGCATATGCGCAAACCTCTGGCTTTTTTCTTGGCAGCAGTCCTTATAATTGGATCTCTGGCCGGGTGTGGCGGCAGCAGTGCACCGGCACCCGCTTCGCCCCAATCCGCCCCTGCGGTTGACGCCTCCAAGGCACAGCAAAGCATCAACGCTGCACAGGAGCAGGCTCAGGCCTCCGCTGATTTTGACTGGCAGAAGTTCAGCGGTTCCACCATTAAGGTTAGCTTTGTGCAACACGCAGCTTCCGATTCGGTCATCTCCAAAATTCCGGAGTTCGAGGCTCTTACCGGCATTAAAGTAGAGCAGTCGGTCACCCCGGAAGCCAACTACTTCGATAAGCTTTCCACCTCCCTTTCCAGTCGCTCCGGAGATCCCGACGTATTTATGTCCGGCGCCTATCAGCTTTGGGACTATTCTACGGCAGGCTATATCGAAGACCTGAACAACTACCTGAGCAACCCGGAAATGATCACCGCCGACTACGATTTTGACGATCTGGTTCCCAGTGCGGTGGCGGCCCTTCAGTGGGACGGGGTTCCCGGCCACCCCGTAGGCAACGGCCCCCAGCTGGGGCTTCCCCTGATGTTTGAAATCTATACTCTGGCCTACAACACCCGTGCCTTTGAGCAGGCCGGAATCAGCGGACCGCCCGCTACCTACGACGAGCTGCTGGAAGTCTGCGATAAGCTGCAAAACTGGAACGGCTCCGGCTCGTATCCTCTGGCCATGCGGGGCGCCCGGGACTGGGGTACCATCCATCCCGGTTACATGAGCACCTTTGCCAACTTTGGTGCCAAGGACTTTGCCATTGAAAACGGAGACGGTTCCACCAACCTTGCCGTTGAAAACGGAAAGCTGGTCTCTCAGCTCAACTCCCCTGAATCGGTCAAGATGAACGAGTACTTTGTGGAGCTGATCAAGCGGGGCGGTTCCCCCTCCTGGTCCAAGTACACCTGGTACGAGTGTGCCGCCGATCTGGGTGCAGGCAAAGCAGCCATGATGATTGACGCCGACGCCGTCACCATCCAGCAGAACTGGCCCGGCGCTTCTCAGGAAGCGGGGAACATCGCCTGGGCTCCTATTCCCGTTGTGAACAAGGGCGACGTCACCACCTCCAACTACTGGACCTGGTCTCTGGCCATGAACAACTCCTCCAAGAACAAGGATGCCGCCTGGTATTTCCTGCTGTATTTCACCGGCAAGGACTTCTGCATGGCATCTTCCATCGAAGGCAACAACCTAGACCCGGTGCGCACCTCTGTGTGGGAGTCCGACGGCTTTAAGGAAAAGCTGAAGGACCAGCCCGGCTACATCGAAGCTTACAACCAGACCATCGGCCAAACCACCATTCTGTTCACTCCCCAGCCCTACTTCTTTGAAACCACCACCGAATGGGCCGCTACCCTGCAGGATATGATTGCTGGCCAATACAGCTCGGTACAGGAAGCGATGGATACCCTCAAAGCGAAAATGGACCGGACGGTAGAGGACATTGTAATCAACTAACCACTCAGCGGATTTAGCTAAGATCTTGCAAAAAAGTCCGCCGCTCCAGCGGTGCGGCGGACTTTTTGTACCCAAAATCCCTGACCGACCCGAATTCTGATAGGGGGTTCTATCATGGCAACCGCCACCAAGCCCAAAAAGAAACAGGTGAACTACAACGAGGTTCCGCCAAACATCCGGCGCAGGCCTTATCTCATCATCGCACCGGGACTTTTGATCCTCATCGGGATTATGATTCCCTTTGCCAGCGCCATTGTGCTGTCCCTGACCAACTACTCCTTTAAATTCCCCAGCTTTACCTTTGTGGGGGCCAAAAACTGGCTGAACACCCTGAGCGACCGGGCCTTTTACCACTCCCTTTGGGTGACTCTGAAATACGCCTTCTGCACCACCGTTACCCAGATGCTCCTGGGAACCGGCATTGCCCTGCTGCTGAAAAAAGACACCAAGTTTAGCCGCGTGCTCAAGGTGCTGTTTACCTTTCCCCTGATGGTGGCTCCTGCCATCGCCGTGCTGATCTGGCAGCTGATGACCTCCAACTCCATCGGCGTGCTGGAAAAGCTGCTGAATATTTTCGGCATCTACGATTTTCCGTGGGCGGCTTCCCACGCCACGGCCCTCTTTACGGCAGTGCTGATCGACACCTGGGTCAACACCCCCTTTGTTTTGCTGCTGGTGCTGGCCGGAATCCAGTCTCTGCCCAAATCCCCCTTTGAGGCCGCTCAAGTAGATGGCGCAGGCGCATGGTTTACCTTTAAAACCCTGACCCTACCCATGCTCAAGCCCTTTATGTACATCGCCCTGCTGTTTCGGCTGATGGCATCTTTACAGGAGTTCGGCATCATCTTTGCCCTGACCAAGGGAGGGCCCGGAGACACCTTGATGAACATCTCCCTCACCTCCTATCTGACGGCCTTCCAGTTCCAGAAGCTAGGTGTGGCTTTGCCCGGACTGCTGATGCTCTGGCTCTTCATCAACTTTACCGCCAAAGGGCTGGTAACCCGTCAACGCAAGCTGGCCAAGCAAGCTCAGGGCTATTGAGAAAGGAGGGCTCGCATATGGATGCCAATCAAAAAACAACTGTACGTTCCAACAGCGCCCAGCGTCAGGCGGAGATTCGTGCAGCTGCCGACCGCAAAAATCTCTTGCGGATTTTAGAAGCCTTCGGGCGGAATCTGGGGCTGAGCCTGTATGCCCTGTTTGCCCTGTTCCCCCTGGTGTGGATGGTGATCTGCACCTTTAAATCCGATGCAGAGATGTACAATACCGTGTTTCGCTTTCACCCGACCTTAAAGAACTACGAGGCGGTGCTGTTGGGCACCGATTACCTGAAAGCCTTCTTCCAGAACCTGATTGTATCCGGCGGTGCGGTGCTCCTCACCGTTTTGACCGGCGTACCTGCCGCCTATGCTCTGGCCCGGTATGACTTTAAAAAGAAAGAAGACATCGCGTTCCAGATTCTGTCCTTTAAATTTGCCCCCGAAATCATGGTCATCCTGCCGGTGTTCCTAATCTTTCAGAAGATGGGGCTCTATGACACCTACTTTGGCCTGATT
>JAHDPQ010000095.1 GCA_018434245.1 Oscillospiraceae bacterium | reverse complement strand
CCGGTGGGTGCGCAGGAACAGGTCCTCCTCAATTTCCCGGGAGAACATATCCATGGGTACCGAAATCAGCACAGGGCCGGGGCGTCCGCTTTCCGCCAGACGGAAGGCTTTGTCCAGAATAGAGGGCATGGCCTCGGGGTCGTCGATCCGCCAAGCCCGCTTAACAAAGGGCTTGTAGATGTCGTACTGAGAACCGTCGCAGTGCATGTTGACTTCCTGATGGGGGTGACGGCCATAGTAGTAGCTGGGCACATCCCCGGCGATCACCACCATAGGGATGGAGTCAAAGGCAGCGTTGGCCACACCGGTGGTGGCGTTGGTCAGCCCCGGCCCCAGGTGGCAAAGCACCACGCCGGCCTTCTTTTTAATGCGGGCGTAGCCATCGGCGGCAGTGGAAGCCACCTGCTCGTGACGCACCGAAATATACTTGATTTTCTCACTGCGGGACAGAGCATCCAGCATGCCGATGACGGTATGCCCGCACAGGCCGAAGATGTACTCCACACCCCGGCGCTCCAGGTAATCCACTATCAGATCGGAAAGTAGCTTCTTCATCTGTTCTCCCCCTTACAGATCATGTTTTTTCAGATAGTCTTTGGCACTTGCAATGCAGCGGCGCACGTGTTCGGCGTAGCCAAACTCTGCGGCGTTGGCCAGATGCGGCAGTTCGATGCTACAGGTGGTGTTCTTGGGCATCCTGCTGATGTAGGCCGCCATATCGATGGCACCTTCTCCGCAGTAGCGTCTGGCGTCCCGGCCAATGATAATCAGCTCCTCGCTGGTGTCGGGAATGGCGGCGGGACCGTCACACAGGTGGAAGAAGTTGAACCATTCCGGGGGGCAGCTTTCCAGTTCCTCGGGCTTGACCCGGGAGCGGTGGGCGTGGAGGGTATCCACCATCAGGCCCATATTGCTTCTGTTTACCCCTACCAGAACCTCTTTGGCCAGAGTCAGAGTGTTGACGCTGGCCCAGGTGACAAATTCCAGCTGCACTCCCAGGCCGTATTTAGCGGCGAGATCGCAGAGCTCGCCAAACTTTTCGATATAGTAAGGTTTATTGGAGGTCCAGATGCTGGAAAGCACAAATTTGGCTCCCAAAGACGCTCCTACTTCCATGGCCGGCTCGTAGCTGTGAAGATCCACTCCGTCCAGAATCCGCATCAATTCGATGTCGTGGATGCCGACGCCGGTGGCCTCCATGGCTCTTTTGGTTTGGGCCAGCAATTGAGGCTGGCTGGCCAGATCGTAATTGCCCTCCCCTGCTACTCCAAGGTTGACCAGACGGGGGCTAACATAGTCATAGCCGGCCATAGCGGCAATGTAAATCAGTTCCGGTGTAGGACACCGCAGCGCGGTCAGGTGAGCCAGAGAAAATTTGCGCTCCATATCCTATTCCTCCTTCGCAATGATTCTAACATTACGCCTCTAGGGCGGGATCGTAAAAGCTTCCGAACAACTCCTCGTTGGAGGGCATATCCATGGGAATGGGTCTGGATACCCAGGTGGTGTTCATGTAATGCTTGAGGCTGATGTTTTCCGAGACGATATTGCCGCCCCAGGTGCCGCAGGACATAGACGAGGTCATGGGCATGCCGTTGGTGGCGGAGCCTGCGTTGGCTTTGGACTGGGGCTGCCGCACCATAATCCGGGAGACGGGAGCGGCCAGACCAAGGCGGTGAATGTGCTCATCGTTAAAGGAGTAGATCCCCACTGAGTGGCCTTTTCCGCCAATATCGTAGATGCTGCGCATCATATCCAGAGCGTTTTCAAACTCACCTTCGTATTTGTGAACCGCCAACAGGGTGGTGAGCTTCTCCTGGCAGAACTTTTTCTCGGGAGCGATGCCGTCCCCTTCCACAAAGATGAACTTGCGATCCTCGGGAATGGTAAATCCGGCAGCCTGTGCCAGCTTCTGAGGGGGGATGGCCACAGTGTCGGAAAGGCGGTGACCTTCTTGATCCCACATTACTTTGCCCAGCATTTCCCGCTGGGCAGCATCGGCAAAGTAGCCGCCTTCCGCTTCCAGCTGCCGGAGCACCGCGTCGTAGATACTGCTGTGAACTACAAGGTTTCCGTCAGCGGAACATCCCGAGCCGTAGTCGGAAGTTTTGGAGATCATAGTGTTGTGGCAGGCTTCCACCACATCGGCGGTCTCGTCAAAGATCATGGTGGCGTTGCCGGCACCTGAACCGTAGGCCGGGGTTCCGGAAGAGTAGGCCGCCTTGACCATGGGTCTGCCGCCGGTGGCAATCACCAAATCGCTGCGAGCCATCAGAGCATGGGTCATGGGAATGGAGGGCTGGGTGATGCAAAGAAGAATATCCTCGGGGGCTCCCTCTTCACGCAGAGCCTCCCGCATCATCTCCACACATTTGTAGGTGGTCTTTTTGGTGCGGGGATGGGGGCTGAAGATGATGGCGTCCCGCGCCTTGATGGCGTAGATCGCCTGTCCTCCGGGGGTCAGGTCGGGGTTGGTGGTGGGGACCAGAGAGCCGATGATTCCCACAGGCTTTGCGTATTTGACAATGCCCTTGGCCGGGTCCTCTTCGATCACGCCTACGCTTTTCTGGCGCAGGGCATCCCGCAGAATCCCCTTGATCTTGCCCCGCTTATTGAGCCGGGATACCGGATCGCCTAGACCGCCTTCCGCAATGCCCATATCGGTGAGCATAGCCCAGGCCTTTTTATTGTAGACCGACCAGGCTACCTTTTGACAAAGGCGATCAATCCGCTCCTGATCGTAGGTTTCCAAAATTTTTTGCGCTGCCCGCGCACGCTCCAGCAGCTCATCCAGTTCCCGGGACTGCTCCAGGGTCATCTCTTTTGTTGCCATATCAAAAACCTCCCTACGATTGTGTTCTGCTCGTTCCTCTTTGTACATCTATGATAGTTTTCCTTAACTGTAACTATACCTCATATTTTGGGATAAGAAAAATTGTTATTTCTTATTTAAAACATAGTTAAATCTTATGTATCACAGCCGCAGACGCATTTCCGGACGGGTGGACTCCTGAAATCCCAGCTGATCGTATAAAGATTTACCTTCCTGAGTGGCGGTCAGATCGATGGAATCCACCCCCAGTTTGCGGGCCTCCTCTACCAAGCGGCTCACTACCAGAAAGGCGTATCCTTTGCGCCGGTGCTGCGGATAGGTGAGGACATTGAGGAGGGTTCCGATTTTACCGGTGGGAAACACCACCGACGCCGGCTTGTTGCAGATCGCCAGATAGGCGACGGAAACTACGTCGCCATCTACTTCCGCAAGGACTGCCAGAAAGCTTTTATCCTCCAGCCCCTTCCAAAAATAACTGGGAAGCCGAGCCAAAATGTTCTTACGATCCGTAGGGGAAATCTCCCCGTAATCGGCTATAATGTAGTCCATGCGCAGGCGAACTAGCAGCTCAATATCGCCTTGATGGGCAGTACGTATGGTAACCATGCCCTTCCCTCCTTTTGGACAGAATTCCTTTGGCAAAGCCTTGAATCCTATGGTATGATGGCCCTAAAAGTCACTGCAAAATGAAACTAATTCTCTTTATTTATCCATAATCAAATCTTATGTTTTTGATAGCAATAAACAATTTGACTTATATTCATCCAGTGACTATGCTTAATTTACTATTTTTATGGATTGTGTATAAATTTAGTGATATTCAGGCAGCCCCCGTCATCTTATCTTCCAAGACCTGATCCTACGGGAATTCAGTCGGAACTAGAAAGGAATGATGTTCTGTGACAGCGTTGGATCTTGATCGAATCGCCGCCGCATTTGTGAAATCTTCACCCCTCAACTATGTTGCCGCCGACAAAGCCCTCCGCCCCGATCTTGTGGGAATGAAGATGCTGGAGCCCCCTATTTTTGGGTTTGCAGCGGCGGACGACGATTACATCCTTAGCCTGCAGGACAATCCCGGGGCCAACCTAAAGATGGACCCACCCTCCTTTTGGCTGGAGGGCGCCAAGACCGTCATCTCCTTCTTCCTTCCCTTTCCCGATGAGGTGAAGTGCAGCAACCGGCTGGATCGCCTCCTGCCCTCACAAGAATACATGCACTCCCGGGTGGACGGGCAGACCTTTATCGTCGCTTTGTGCCGCCATCTCAAAGAGGCGCTGGTGGCCGAAGGTTATCAGGCTGTCATTCCTGCCGCCGACCCTCGGTTCTGGAGCAACGCCGCCATTGACAAACAGGGTAACGGCATGCTGTTTACCAGCAACTGGTCGGAGCGTCACGCCGCTTACGGAGCGGGTCTGGGTACTTTTTCTCTCAACAGGGCCCTCATTACTCAAAAGGGAATGGCCGGACGTCTGGGCAGTCTGATCACCGATTTGGAACTCCCCCCCACTCCCCGAGCCTACACAAAGCTGGAGGAATACTGCATTCTGTGCGGTGCCTGCATCGTCTCCTGCCCCGCTAAGGCCATTTCGCTGGACAAAGGGAAGCAGCATTCCCCCTGCAGCGTTTATCTGGGGGAGATTCTGGCGGTCAACCGACCCTACTATGGTTGCGGCAAATGCCAGACCTCGGTTCCCTGTGAGCACAGGCCCCCTCGCATCTCCATGAGATAGCCCGATCATCACCTTCTGGAAGTCCATAGTTGAAACCAATGGATTGGATAGTTGCAAACAATTTGACTTATGTCTCCGATGATATTATACTTTTCGTGATAGTTTTATAAACTCTGCACAAAATGCAACATGGAGGAGGAACTGAACCATGATGGGAAATACCTTTGGCAAACTGTTTCGCATTACTACCTGCGGTGAATCCTATTCCGGATGTTTCCGCAAAAAGCCCGGAATTCCCAAAGAGCTTTATGGCGGCCTGCTGGTGATTGTGGACGGCGTCCCTGCCGGGATTAAAATTACCGCCGAGATGGTACAGGCCGAACTAGACAAGCGCAAGCCCGGCCAAACCCCCCTGGATTCCCCCCGTTTGGAAAAAGATATCTGCTACATCTTTTCCGGCGTGACGGAAAACGATCTGACCACCGGTGCGCCTGTGGGCATTGTCATCCCCAATAACGACATTGAGGACATCCACGTTGATCAGTACCGGGATTATAAAGATTCCATCCGCCCCGGCCACGCTGAATACTGCTACTTTAAGAAATACGGCGAGTTTGCCGACTGGGTGGGCGCAGGACGTGCTTCCGGCCGCGAGACTGCCAGCCGTGTTGCCGGCGGAGCCGTTGCCAAGCAGGTTCTGGACCAAATGGGCATCGACATCATCGGATTTATCACCGAATCCCACGGCATCAAGGCGAAACCTGTTACTTACGAGGAAGCCAAGAAGAACTACCGGGCCAACGAGCTGAACTGCCCTGATCTGGAAACTGCCCCCAAGATGATTGAGGACATCCTCAAGGTGAAGGATTCCGGCGATACCTGTGGCGGCGTAGTGGAGCTGATCATCAAAGGTGTTCCCGCCGGATTGGGCGAGCCTGTCTTTGACCGTCTGGATGCCACCCTTTCCCACGCTCTCATGTCTATCGGCGCCATTAAGGGCATCGAATTCGGCGCTGGCTTTGAGGTTGCCCGCATGGCAGGCTCCCAGTGTAACGACGAATCCTATGTGGACCCCGAGACCGGACGGGTCGCTTTCTACACCAACAACGCCGGCGGTATTCTGGGCGGCATCTCCAATGGAAGCGAAATCCGCATTCGTCTGGCGGTTAAACCCACCCCTACCGTTTCCGTTCCCCAGAAGGCTGTGGACGTGGAGAAGATGGAGGACGGGATTCTGGAGCCCATCACCCGCCGCGACGCTACTTTGCTTTCCCGCATTTATCCCGTGTGCGAGGCCATGGCCCGCATTGCAATTCTGGATGCTCTCATGGCTGCCAATGCCTACCGCTCGGTGACCAATATCGATCCCAAGTGGGACAAAATCTAAAGGTCTTTTCTCCCCCCCTGTCACATCGACACAGGGGGATTTTTTTTGCCTGAAAGCTTTTCTATGTAGGGCATCCGCTTGACGGCCGTGGAGTTGCGCACAATCAGATCGGTGCCGATCATCTTATCCTCTACGTTGAGGCCCCGAAGCATGGAGATCAGCATATTCACCGCCGTATAGCCGATGTCGTAGGGAAATTGCCGCACCGAGGTGAGCATCGGTCGGGAAATCCGGGCCACTTCGGTGTTGTCGTACCCTACGATGGACACCTGACCCGGCACCGAGATGTTTTGTTCCTGCAGAGCCTGCAACACCCCGGAAGCCACCCAGTCGTTGGAACAGATCACGGCGTCAAACTCGGTCATGGAGGTCAAAAACCGCTTCATAGAGCTGTATCCGCTGTCGTAATTATAGCTGGTCATGGTCACCAGATTGCGGTCAAAGGGGACCTGCGCTTCCTCCAAAGCCCGCTGATAGCCTGCCAGGCGGTCCAAGGAGGAATAGGCTCCCCGCTGATCGGAATTCATCAGCTTCATCAGCTCCTCCACGTTGGTGGCGGGGTTTTCCCAAAAGCCAGCAAAAAAGGCAATTCGGCGGTGTCCCTGATGGAGGAGAAACTTGGTGACGGTATAGCCGCCCTCCACGTCATCGGTGTAGACATGGGGGATGCCCGGGATAATGCCCCGACGGGAAGCAATGACCACCGGCATCTTTTTGGAAAATACCACGTTGAGATGTTCCGAGCTGGCCACCGAAATGGGGCAGTAAATCAGCCCTGCAGCGGCGGAGGACGCCACCGAATACAGGCATTGAATATCCTTTTCCGCGTTTCCGTCACTGGAAAAGGTGGTGATGCGGTAGCCCTGCTCCAAAGCGCAATCCAACGCCCCATCCATGATTTTGCCAAAGTACTGGTTGGAGGCAGTGGGGATAATCATCCCCAGGATGCGGCTGCTTCCGGTGCGCACGTATTGGGCGCTGGCGTTGGGAACATAGCCCAGCTTTTCGATGGTGCTTTGCACCCGGTCCCGAAGCTCAGCGGCCACACTAGGGTTGCTGTTGAGGATTCGGGATACGGTAGAAACGGAAACCCCCGCTTCTTTGGCAACATCGGATATGGTGACTTGCTTCATCCTGCTAATATCCATCCCACTCCTTTTTGCTGCGCGGCACAGAAAAGAAAGAGCTGCTTTTCTGCGCCGGCATCTTCAAAAAGTATGATCTACTGCGTTTCAACGTCTGCGCCCATGTTTCCCATCACCTCAAAGAAGTTGGGGAAGGTCACGGCAACGCACTCGGCATCCTGCACCACCGTTTCGCCTTTTGCAAAGAAGCCGGCGATGGTCATAGCCATGGCGATCCGGTGGTCGCGATAGCTTTCTACCATGGCACCGGTGAGGGGCTTGCCTCCATGAACTACCATGTAGTCGTCCCCTACCTCAATGGAGGCTCCCATCTTGCCAAGCTCACTCTGCATCACCGCCACCCGGTCGGTCTCCTTCAGGCGGACGGCATCCAGCCCGATAAAGGTAGTGTCCCCTTGGGCGTAGGCTGCCGCAACCGACATGGCGGGCAAAGAATCGGGGGTATTCTGCAGGTCCAGGGTGAGGCCGGACGTAAGGGGCTTTCCGCCTTTGATCAGCAGGCGGCCACCCTCTATATCCTTCTGGATGTCTGCTCCCATGGAGATGAGGTGATCCACCACTGCCTTGTCACCCTGACTGTCGTGGAAATCTACACCGTCGATGATGACGTCGGACTGGGTGACAACCGCCGCCACCAAGGGGAAGGCCACGCCGGACCAGTCGCTGGCGATGACGGTATCCTGAGCCTGATAGCTCTTGCCGCCCTGAATCTTAAAGTACTTAAACTCCTGGGGATTCTCGATTTCCACGCCATGACGCTTGATCCAGTCCAGAGTCATCTGCAGGTAGGGGGTTTCCAGAGGGTTATCCACCAGGATTTCAGTTTCTCCCGGCAGCAGAGGCGCTATCATAAGGGTGGCGGAAATCATTTGGGAAAGTAGTCCGGTAAAGTGGACCTTTCCCCCGGTCAGGCCGCCTTTTACCACAATGGGGCAGGAGTCGGAGCCGGGCTTTGTAAAGACCGCTTTGCCGCCTAAAGCGTTGATGGCCTCCACAGAAGGATAGATGGGCCTGCGGCGAATCTGCTCATCCCCGGTAATGAAGGTATAGCCATCCACCAGACCTGCCATCATGGAACCAAAGGCCGAAACTGTTCCGGAGTTGCCGCACTCCAGATAGTTATCCGGAACCTGCAGGTTCTTGCCCCGGCCTTCCACCATCCACACGCCGTCTGCCATGGTCACCTTGGCGCCAAAGGCCTCGGCAGCTTCCAGAGAGCTTTTGGCATCCTGACTGGTCAGGGGGTTGCGGATATAGGATGTGCCATCCGACATGGTAGCCATCAATACGGCACGAATGGTATGGCTTTTGGATCCGGGAGCTTGGGCGTGTCCGGAAAGGGTGCTTTTTCTGGACTTTGCAATCATAGATAAATACCTCATTCTTTCGCAGTGTAAAAAAGATTATCCCATGGCGGCGGATGTTCCCTTTAACGGTTGTACCCCGGGCAGGGAAAGCCCTTCGCCGATAACACGTTTCGTTAATCGTTAATTTCTCTGACGCAGTGGCAGGCTACAAAATGATTAGACTCTACTTCCTCCAACGGAGGTGTCTCCTGGTGGCAAATATCTTTTGCGTAATTGCAGCGGGGAGCAAAACGGCATCCCTGCTTAGGGTTGATGGGAGAGGTGATCTCGCCCCGCAGCAAAATCCGCTGTCGCGTTTTGTGGATGGTGGGCTCGGGAATGGCTGCCAACAGAGCCTTGGTATAGGGGTGCAGGGTGCGCTCGAACAATTCGTCGGCTCCGCACTTTTCCACAACCATGCCCAGATACATCACCATGATGTCGTTGGAGATGTGCTTGACTACCGACAGGTCGTGGGTGATGAAGAGATAGGTGAAGTTCTGCTGCTCCTGAAGGTCCTGCATCAGGTTGAGAATTTGTGCCTGAATGGAAACGTCCAGGGCGGACACCGGCTCGTCACAGACGATAAACCTGGGCTCCAAAGCAAGGGCCCGGGCGATACCGATGCGCTGGCGGCGGCCTCCATCCAGCTCGTGAGGGTAGGAAGTCGCCAGGCGGCTGGCCAGTCCTACCGTCTCCATCAGCTCCTCCACCCGCTGGCGGGTGGCCTCTTTGCTGGGCCGCATTTTATGGATGATCAGCGGCTCCTCGATGATTTCGTACACGCTCATCCGAGGGTTCAGGGAGGCAAAGGGGTCCTGAAAGATGATCTGCATTTCCCTGCGCAGGGATTGTTTATCTTTGGTGGTGGTGATATCTTTTTCATCAAAGATCACCGTGCCATCGGTGGCGTCCAGCAGGCGGATAATCACCCGTCCCAGAGTGGACTTTCCACAACCCGACTCCCCCACCACCCCCAGGGTTTTTCCTTCATCCAAGGTGAAGTTGATGCCGTCCACCGCGTGGAGCATCCCTCGGGGAGTACGGAAATATTTTTTAAGGTCTTTAACTTGAAGCAAACTGGACATGCTATTTCTCCCCTTCCCCGCTGTTTGCATCCTGCTCGTACAGCAGGCAGCGCACAAAGTGTCCCGGTTCAATTTCGGTATTGGCAGGTACTCTGGTCCGACAGGCTTCCATAGCATTGGGGCAGCGGGGATGGAAGGAACAACCCGAAGGCAGATTAGAAGGGTCCGGCATCAAGCCCTGAATGGGGTTCAGGCGGTGAATCTTCTCGGAAAGGCTGGGCAGGGAGCCAAAGAGTCCCTTGGTGTAGGGATGGCTGGTTCTGTCGTAGATGCTTTCCAGATCACCGCTTTCCACAATTTGCCCGGCGTACATAATAGCCACCCGGTCGCAGATTTCGGTGACCACCCCCAGATCGTGGGTAATCATCAGCATGGCGGTGCCAAACTTTTTCTGCAGCCCCGCCATCAGGTCCAGCACCTGTGCCTGAATGGTGACATCCAGAGCCGTGGTGGGCTCGTCGGCAATGAGAAAATGGGGGTTGCAGGCCAGGGCAATAGCGATGACTACACGCTGGTTCATCCCACCAGAAAACTGGTGGGGATACTCGGTG
>JAHDPQ010000011.1 GCA_018434245.1 Oscillospiraceae bacterium | reverse complement strand
TTTCCAATTGCAAGCCCGGTTTTGACAATAAAAAGAAAAATTACTGATGCTCGTGCAGACTACTCCGGATTGATTCCTCGACAAACGCATTGAGGGTTTTGCCCTCCAAGGCAGCCTGCATGGCAGCGGCCCGGTGCAGCTCCGGCTGGATACGCACGTTAAAGGTGCCTTTATACGGTTTATCGGGTTTCTTCCCCTGCTGCATGCAATATTCTTCGTATTCATCCACCGCACTATGGAAATCTTCTACCAGAGATGCAACGGAGTCCCCCTCAAAGGTGATCAAATCTTTAATTCCAATAACCTTTCCATGAAAGACTTCATCCCTTTCAGAAAAGGCGACTGTACCGACATAACCTTTATAACGCAGAGCATTGTTCATAATAATCCCCTTTCCTGCAAATGCAACACGATTTCGTTCACTTGATATGCCTTTAAGATATTTCTAGGGTGGGGCTTGTGTAACCGGATATAATCTCTGCCGTTGGAAAAGGCAACCCTTGAACCGCCGGTCTTACCGGTCTGTGCTTGGGTATATCCGAGATAGGCCAACAGCGCAACGAGTTCTTCAAAGGTAAAATCCTTGAGCTTTTTGAGTAGCCGGGCAATCAGCTTATCCTTTTTACTCACATCCTCACCACCTGTATATAGTATAGCATAAAGAGTCTCATATTGCAACTAAAATATAGTTGCAATATGCAAATTCTACTCTACAAGTTTATTTCCAAAGTCAGTGCCGATATAAGTGTCTCCCACCTCCCAATTCAGCCTAGTTTGAAGCCTCTATGCCTTTCCCTTTCCCCTCCACAAACCAACGGTTTTCCTCAAGGAACAGATACCGAAGCTGTCCGAGGATACGGCAGGTGTACCGGATGCCGCAGTCCCCGGCCTTGAGGCTGGCGGCCGGCCGCACGTCCAAAACCTTATCAATTTCAAATTATCTGCCATCCTCCCACTGTACCACCAGCGGGAGGATTTTTCCGTCTGCGTCAAACCTAGCTGTCACGTCCACAAGCAAAAATGTAAAATATGGAAAAAATAATTATATTTTATTAATTATTACTATTTTACATTGACTTAATAATATTGTGTATGTTTTTTAGATGGCCATCTTTAAGGACTTTCACTACAACAATTAAAGAATAATCAGTAGCACCTCTATCAACTTTGGTTGGATGACAATGAAAGAATGGAGGAAATATATAAATGAGGATCAAAAAAGGTATTGCCGTTATTTGTGCAACAATTATAGCATTTACGTTTATGATAACCCCTGCTTATGCTGCGCGTGACGAGGAAATGTGGGATGATAGAATATGGATTGCTTGGGAGGTATACACAAACTGGGGCTCTCTAAATAATGTGAGCGCAACTGCTATTGGAGAATGTGATAACCCTGCGAATCTTAGAACAGTAACCGCCGAGATGTACAGAAATAACGCCCTACTAGCCTCATCTACTAATTTAGGGAGAGGTACATATCAATACGTTACCACTAAATCAGTTACAATAAATCAGGTAGACAGTTATAGAGCAAAAGGAATCGTTGAATTCAACGCTTCAGAAATAATCGCTGTAAGGAGTATAAGTGAATACGGTGCTTTCCCGTCACACAGGTCTAGCTTTGCTACAACTGCTTTGGGAGAAACATATGGTTCTGCCTATGGGGAAGATGAACCTTGATCTCATCTTAACCTATGGCATGAATGACCAATTAGGATATGTCAGAAGGGATGACCTTCGTGCTAAGCGTCCAGATAGTATCTTGATTCCGGTTTATGACTTGGATGGAGTGGTCATCGACATGTTCTTCGTCGAAGTGGTACGTTAGGATATTCATGGGCACGTAGTCCCTCGATGACTTTATACAGGCGGTGAAAGAATGACCCAAAATAAACGTGTTGTTTTAGCGGGTGTAATTCTCTCAATTCTGTTACTCACAGGTTGGCTTTCACTGAACAATAACCACTCTTCTGGCGGGATCCCACCAGAAGAGATTCCGCCAGAAGGGATTTTGTATAAAACATCTCAGGACCCTGAAAATCCAGCGTATTATTGGTCGATACCGCCAAAAGCAGTGGTCAGGCGGACCGCTATACCGAAACTGCCTACGATGTTCTGGGCAACAAAGTCACCCAGCGGGACTATGCGGGCCGTATCTCCACCTTCC
>JAHDPQ010000004.1 GCA_018434245.1 Oscillospiraceae bacterium | reverse complement strand
GGTCTTCTTGCTTTACATTCCCCGCAAGGTGATTACCTTCCGCCAGTTTGCCGACTGCCTGCCCGAAGGCTTCCGGCAGATGGTGCCCGCTCTGCTGATCCTCTCCTTTGCCTGGACCCTTTCCGGTTTCTGCAACGGCAGCCTGGGTGCCGATGTGTTTGTAGCCAATGCTGTGGCGGGAAATGCCGCAGCCAGCACCTTTCTGCCCGCCGTATTCTTCCTGATTGCCTTGGGTCTTGCCTTTGCCACCGGAACCTCTTGGGGAACCTTTGGCATTCTGATTCCCATTGTGGTGGCTC
This sequence comes from Oscillospiraceae bacterium, assembly GCA_018434245.1. Classification (GTDB taxonomy): domain Bacteria; phylum Bacillota; class Clostridia; order Oscillospirales; family Ruminococcaceae; genus WRAV01. The sequence goes on along the minus strand of JAHDPQ010000004.1, from coordinate 60,300 downwards.
TCTTTACCGATGGCAGCGAAATGCTGGTAATCAGCATCTCCGCTTGTCTGGCCGGGGCGGTCTGCGGCGACCACATTTCCCCCATCTCCGACACTACTATTATGGCCTCCACTGGAGCTCAGTGCAACCACATCGCCCACGTCTCCACCCAGATTCCCTACGCCATGCTGGTGGCGGGTATCTCTTTTGTGGGGTATATCATTGCCGGATTTATCCAGAATGCCTGGGTGGTACTGGCCATTGGTCTGGCCATGCTGGTTGCGGCTCTCATGTTCATCCGCTCCCGGGTGAAGGATGCCGGTGACATGAAACAATCTGCTCCCGGCAGAATCTAACCAAATATAGGCTCTGCAAGTTTCACAGGCCCCCTGCGCGGTATGTTGCGCAAGGGGCCTGTTTTGACGGTTGCACCATTTCATAGACGCAAAAAGAGGGCGGGAAAGGCCCCACCCTCTTTTATACTATGATGCATTTTTGTATTTACAGGACAGCGGCAGCGATGATTTTGTCCAGCAGCTCCTGATTCAAGCTCCAGTCGGGGGAATCAACCTGATCATACACGTGGCTGTACTGCTGGGGGAACTTTTCCTGCCGCAGAGTCTCTTTGATCTGATCCTTGACATCCTCTAGATCGGAATGGTCCATCTTTTCCATAATGTGATATCCGTAGCTTGTCTTTACCATGCCCTGCTCACCGGTCTTGGCGGCAAAGGCCCATTCTTCAAATTCGGGTACCATTTTGCCTTTGCCAAAGGTGTATTCTCCGTTGTTGTCCTTGGAGCCGGGGTCGGTGGAATGCTCCGCTGCCAGCTTGCCGATGTCGGCGCCGCCCTGTACCTGAGCCAGAATACCCTCGGCTTTGGTTTTGGCTGCGGCTTGTTCTTCCTCGGTCATTTCGTCGGTGCAGTCGATTAAAATATGGCGGACTGTTACAAAGTCCAGACTATCCTGATTTCCCTGGTAGAACTTTGCAATCTCCTCCTCGGAGACTTCCACGGCCTCCAAAGCCTTGCTCACGTACTCAGACACCAGTTTGCTGCGTTCCAGCATGCCGCTTAGCTGGGCCGGTGTGAGGGCAAAGGCATTGAGAAACTCCTGCTCGTTATTGTCGAACTGAGTTTCCAGCACATTTTGGATTTCGTCATGGATACCGTCCCGATCTTCTTGAGAAAGCTTCATGCCCTCTTTGGTGGCGGTGCTGTAAAATACCGCAGATTCCCTGACCATGTTCAGAGTATCATTGGTAAGGTGTTGCTGTACCGTTTGGCCATCAATTTCCTGATCCCAAAAGGTGGTCATATCCATGTATGCGCCGTACTGAGAGATCATGTTGCTGCGGTAGAGGTTGTAGTAGTAGATGTAATCGGAACTGTAAACCACATGGTCCGCCAGAGTGGATAGGGTCTCTTCTGGGATTTCTTCCCGGTCGGGCAGAGGTTCTTCTTCATCGGGGATGCTTTCCTCCTGAGAGGCGTCGGCGTCTTGGGACTGTTCAGGAAGATCCACCACTTTACAGCCGACGGCAGTAATGGCCAGAGTCAGGGTCAGCAGAATGGTCAGCAGTTTCTTTTTCATGGTACGCTCCTTTTCCGGGCGTCCGCCCACACGTCATACTGTTCTGCGATGTTTAAATCCGGCAATTCAATTGTCGCTGCGCAAAAGGCAGGCAGACCGTATTGTACAACGCAGATTCGTATTCCCATCGCCTGCTCGGCCATGGGTGACTTGTCTGCGGCTTGACCGCAGCTAACATTATAATATACAAACGGGTCCCCGTCAATTGCCGGAGCGTAAACGGTTTGTAAATCTTATACAAAAAAGAAGCTTTGTTTTCCCTTGACTGAAGAGGGAGTCCTTTCCCGGGGGAAAGCGAAAAGCCACCAAAGCGGCGGCTTTTGCAAATCTTGCAGGATGTCGTGGATGCTGCGGTTAGCGCCACGCCAGATAGATATAGAGCTGGCCATCTTTGTTCAGGCCGATGCTGGTCTGTCCCCCCTGATTGGCGCTGCCCAACTGCTTGGCCTGAAACCCGGTGGGGATGGTCTCTACCCCGGAAGTGCAGCCCTGCCGGGTCATGACGGCAAAGTGGGTAAACTGAGCGTTGCCCGCGGCGTTTAAGGTCATGATGGGGGTGTTGTCGGCAAAGACAAAGCCAAAGCGGGGCCGAAAGCCCAGCACAATCCCCTGAAAGGGATTGCCGTCCCCCAGATAAGTTCCCACCACCGGGGCACTGTCGGCAAGGGAGGTTCGATCCTCCGGGGAAAGATGAACCTCCCCGTCGGCCAGATGGTCGTCCAGGCGGGGATCGGCCCCGCCTGGACCGGGAATACCGTTTGCGATCTGATCCTGCAGTTGGGCAAAGGCGGCGTCCAGCAGGGTGTTGTCAGTGTTAAAATCCGCCATTTTGGGAATGTCGCTCCCAATCCAGCTGTTCAGCTTTAAATGGGGCGTTTTGTTGCTGCTTGGCATTGCATTACCTCCCTATGTTTGAGATGTACCGGTAAAAGCCAAAAGGCTCCAGCACTTTTCCAGAGCGTCAAAGGCGTCACAGGAAAGCCCCAGCGCCTCCAGACTTTCCCAGTTGCGGCCCTGGGCGTTAGTCTCCACCGGCAGATGGGCGGGCAGGCTTTCCAACGCCAGTTGCCAGGCGGCGTCAGGGTCCAATCCCTGAGCCACCCCGGAAGCAGCAAGGAAGAGGGTTCCCTCTTCCTCGAACACCTCGGGCTCCAGTAAGCCTACGGCCTTAAGCAGGGCCAGCGCTCCGGCAGGAGTGGGCAGGCGAGGCCTTTGCCTGCGGGCCAGAATCAGATCCCGACGGGCCTGCTGGGAGGCGTTGCGTATCGGCAGCCCCACCGCCGCTTCGTGGAGGTTCAGCCCTTTGGCAGTTGCGGTTTGAGGAAGAACATCACGCTCCAGTAGTACCAGCTGCTCCTCCAGAAGGGAAAAACCGGCTCCGTAGGCTTTCAGCTCCTTGTCAATCAGGCTGTCGTGGCCCAAGGCGTAAAGCCGCAGGGGGGAAAGCAGGCGGTAAAGGCGGTTTACACTGTTCACAGCGCCGCCACCTTTCCTACATCCACTTCCCCGGGAACCACCACCTGATCTTCCCCGGGGATCACGTCTTTGGCAGGGGAGAGGAGGCGGAAGTTTTCCACCCCCTCCACTTCCAACAGGCAGCCGGAAAGGCGGGTGAGCAGCAGGGGCTGCCCGATGCTCAGAGCGGAGAGGTAGCGGGTGAGAGCTGCGGTGCAATGGGATGCCACCGCCGTGGGGTCATATCCCGGGGCGGTCACCACCAGAGCAGCCACCTCCACCGCCAGAGGTTCCGCTTGCCGCACCAGCACCTGTGTGCCGATTTCCCGGGCGGCCTGATACTCCTCTTGCAGCTCTGCCACCACCTGAGGGGCCTCAAAGCCCGGGGAGCAGACCACCACCACATCCAGGGTACCCACGCCCCGGTGTCGGGGCAGCAGAGTCGCCGAGCTCACCCCGGGATGCCTGGTGGACACCGCCCGGTAATAGGCCCCGTTGGCGCAGTCGGGAGGGGTGGCCAAGGTTTCCAGCAGCCGGGTGCGCAGGGCCTCGTCAGATTCGCTGGGGCTTCCTCCGGTAAAGGGAGTCGGGTTACTCACCGCCGAAATTCCCGGCAGAGCGGAGATCAGGACGGTGACCGTCTGCGCCGCCACATTGCCTTCCGGCCCGGCGGTGAGAGCCTCGGCGGGGACATCGGCATAGGCCTTGCCGTCGGGGATTTTGCCCTCCGCCTTGGTGCGGAAGCGCAGGGTGCCCTCCCGGTTGAGGCAGAGGGTTCCGGCGGGAAGGGGGACGGCGGGGCCGGGAACGGTGCGGGAAAAGCGCAGGATACCGGCGGCGCAGCGAGCGGGGCGGCGCGTAAGTCCCGCTGCCTGCGCGTGGAGCTCCAGCGCCGCCCCCTGAGCCGTTTGGGGGAAGGCGTTGCCATAGGCTTGGGTCATCTGTTCCCCCAGGGTGTGGAGCTCCTGGGCCAGCACCCGCAGCCGAATGCCAATGTCGGAGGCGTCGGCGGCTTCAAAGCCGGTTAGCTCCCGGTAGCGGAGGCGCATTCTGTCGTAATATTCCTGAGCAGTGGGCAAAACATTCATAGGGCAACCACCTCCAAAGGATAAGAATGATCGTCGATTTTCACCGTGACGCTGACGGCGAGACTGCCTTCTTCCATAAGCCGGCAGACAGCCTGCTCCACTTTGGCCCCGGGTTCTTGCAGCAGTGCCTGCTGGGCGTAGTGGAGAGCCAGACGGTTGTTCTGCTCCCCGGCGGAACAGGGCAGGCGGTACAGCTCGCTGCCCAAAGAGGGGTCGGGCAAAAAGCTGCCTTTGCGCACACTCAGGCGGATGAGCAGCCGCTGAATCAGGGCCCGCAGCCCGGTAATGGTGATGGGAAGGCCCCTTTCGTCCAGAGCATGAGTGCCGTTTTCCAGTAAAGTGTCCATAGCGTTCCTCCGTTTCTGCTGATCTGCCGTGGAGTACGGCGGCAGGCAAAGCCTGAGCAGATGTGGTACTGTGCGATCTGCCCGCATCAAAAGCGGGCAACCGCATTACAGGGGGATGATCTTTCCCGCCTTGGTGATGGTGACCCCGTTGAGCAGGATATCGCCGTTTTGACAAAGCTGGATGCTGGCCCCCCCGGAAGAGGAAAGCCGCAGCTCTCCGGGGGCAAGGCCGATGGTGGAGGTCAAAGCCCCCAGACAGGTGTCGGCTCCGGCCACCGGCATCAGCAGCAGATGGTCGCCCACACAGGGGCGGTAGGCGATTCCCCGGGGCGCAAAGACCAAAGCGCCGGTGATCTCGCTGTCCCCCACCACACCAAAGCCGGTGGCGTTGGAATAGCTCACCTGAGCAATGGCGGCGCTTTCCCCCGGTTGGGGCAGATCTCGTACGATTCTCATAAACAAAACCTCCCGGTGATAATAAAAGCCGACTCCCTGCCGCCCCTACTGATAGAGGAAGGAGAGGAGGAGCAGCCGGGTTCTTTCCCCCCCAGGCCCGGTAGAGTGGGTGATCTGCTCTACCTGCAAATTAGGCAGGGAAGCCAGCTGGTCGTTGACCCAAACTGTCTCTCCGGGGGAAAGTTCCAGAATGCCGGGGAGCTCCAATTCCACCTGCATCATCTGACGCATGCTCCGCCGGATTCTCTGATCAGCGTCCCATAGGGGCTTGCAGGCGTATTCCCCCGCGGGAATAAAATATCGGGTGCGGCGAATACCCCGGCTTTGAGCATCGGGGTTTGCCACTGCAGTGGTGTAGCTTCCCGCGGCGTCTCGGATCAGCACTCGGGAGAGGACGTTGTAGTGACTGATGGTTTGGGAAAGGCTGGAAAAGGGATAGTCCTTTCCCCCCAGTACCCAAGTCTCCCCCCCTGGGGGAAAGGCGGTGATCACCATATCCCCCCTAACGTGGGGCAGATGCCCGTAGGAGAGTCGGGCCAGGGTGCAAAAGGCATCCCACAAACTCTGCCCCTTGCGCATGGTAAAGGAGGGGACATTGATAGCGGGGTAGGAATCCACCAGCAGAAAGCCGTGGGGCGCGATTAAATCCTGAAACATCCGCTGGACGGTGAGATTTTCGTAAGCCTTAGGTCTTGCCTCATTGTCCAGTAGCACAGCGCCTTTGTCTCGGGCCTCGATTTCCAGCACCACACCCTTTTCATCCACCTGGGTGTGCTGGCGGTCGATTCCTCCTTCAAAGAGAAGACGACCGCCGTATTCCACCCGGGCCTGCAAAAACTCCGGGGGAAAGTCCGGGAGGGTAAAGCGCCCCGACATCCCCGCCGCAGGAGAGGAGAGGGAGGAGACCAGCGAAAGAGAGAGGGGTTCCAGCTGGTAGTCTCCTCCCACAAAAGGCGTGGTCAAGGTGACCCGAAAGCTCATCCCGTCACCTCCGCCTGCAAAAAGCGCATGGTGTAGGGCACTTCCCGGCCCTCGCCCACTGCCTCCCACCGCAGCTCGGTCAGCACCGCCTCCATGCCGCCCAGACCGGGCAGCAGCAGGATGCCGGGGGTGGAATCGGCGGTTTTTTCTTCAAATTCCGCCACCAGTGCCGCCGTCTGTGCCGGGGTGGGTGTCAAAAAGCTGCCGGTGCAGCGAACCTGTTTGACGCCGGGGCCCAGCGCCTGCACCACCTCCCCGTGGCCCGGCCGGAAGAAGACGGCGTGGCGTCCCGGCCGCTCCACAGTGATGCTGGCGGGATTGTGGGGAAAGATAAAATTCTTAAACTGCATCGTTTCCATGAAAGGCCCTTTCTTTCGTTGACCTGTGATGTTCATAGCCCGGGGAAGGGGAACGCTCTACCAGACGGTTTGAGTGGCCCCGTTCGCCCGCAGCTATGGACGTTCAAAGGGGGTTATTCCTCCAACAGGGGCTGGGAGCGAAGGCGGGATTCCCGGTCCAGACGGTAGACCAGCCGGTCCAGCAGCAGATCATCGTCGGGGGAGGGAGCCTCCCCTTGCCGGAGGATAGGGGCCATGGCCGGCTCAGATTCCAGTCGGTAGACTGGTTCTGGCTCCCTTGCTGTGACGGTGGGAAAGACAAAGGGCTCCTCCTCCAACAGGGAAGGGGCAGGGGGGAGAAAAATCTTCTCCGCCTCCTTTGCCTCCCGAAAATACTCCCGGTAGGCCGTGCGGTTGGCCACCAAACCTTCTGCAATGCTCACAGCAGAGCCTCCTCTTTTTTCGCCTCCCCAAGTTGTCGGCAGCCGTCGGCGATTTCCGCAAGGCTCATCTGTTCCAACACCGCCTTGGGGGAGGAAATCTCCTTGTTTTGGGAATTGAAAGCGTAGTAGAGGAGGGTGGCGTTGTGAGCCAGCGCCGCGGCATCCTCCAGGGAAAGGCCGCTGCGCATCAACCCGGGGATGAGGGCTGGCGCCTGCCGAAGCACCGCCAGCTCCTGAGTGGCACTCAGGGGCTTGAGGGAATGCAGGGTACTCATGACAGCTCCATCCTTCCTGCGGCCAGAATGCTCACCGATTCCAGCACTACGCTGCCCAGAGAGGCGCTTTCATCAATGTTGGACCACTCGCAGCCGGAGTAGATCACCCGGCGTCCCGGCTTGGCGATGACCACGTTGAAGCCGGAAAGGGTAAAGAAGTCAATGCCGTCAAAGGCGGCTTCCTCCAAAAGCTGAACCCGCTGCAGCTCCAAACGGTGGACGCAGCGCCCCGCCACCGTGCCCACCGGCTCCTTTTGGCCAAAGGCCTCCACCGGGCGGCTGTCCCGGGTAGAGCGGGCCCGGTAGCTTTGAGCCACCGCCAGCCGCCTGCCGTTGACCTCGATGGTGATGTCCCCCGAGGTGGGAAATGTAATCATAGGGCAAAACCTCCCTTACACCCGAATCTGGGCGGTGATGTGAATGGTGCTGACCAGATGAGCCACCGTAAAGGCAAGATCCACCTGACAGACGGTGGGGTCTCCCCCTACCGGGCGAACCACCGGCGGGGAAAAATCCGTGAGGATGCCGGCATCCCGTTTGGCGGCAAGCTCCACCGCCACCTGATCCCGCACGCTGCCCAAAGAGGATACCCCCGCGCCCTTGAGTCGGGCCTTGAGGCAGCTGCGGATATGGCGGATCACATCGTCTACAATCAGCACCGTGTTGAGGCTGCGCAGACAGTCGTCGGCTGCTCCGTTTTGGGCGGTGGCGGTGGTCATGGCCCGAACCAGTTCCACCCGGCTGCCCACCGTTTCAAAGACGCAAACTCCTGCCGCCAGCAGCTCCTGTACCAAAGCTTCCGGCAGGGAAGCCGCCTCGGCCAGCAGGGGGAACTCCTCCCCGGAAAGGTTGACGATGGGGCTGCCCGCCGTCAGAGTCCGGGCCGCCAGACAGCACGCCCCGTACAGAGGACGTGAGGGAGCCTCTTCACCGGCAGACAGAGCCGGAGAGCAGAGGACTACCCGCTCGCAGCAGAGTCCGGCGGCAAGCTCCGCTGCCTCCTCTGGAAAAACGGCGCAAAAGCCGATGCATTCCCGCATCTGCCGGGAAGCGCCTGTTACATATTCTTTTAGAGCAATAGAATCCTCAGGGGTTTGGCAGTCGCAGACCACCGCCCCCACATCCCCTTCCCCCAGCAGGGAAAGGGCCTGCCGGGCAGTTTCTCCGCAAGCGAGATAGACCTTGCCTACCCCGCTTTCCAGCAGAAGCCGCAGGCACTCCCGGGGGATGTCCTCCAGCCCGGCTGCCTGAGGGGGGGAGGTCACTAGGGTTAGGCTTTCTTTCTTGCCGGGCAGCACCAGAGCGCAGTCCCGCAGGGCAGTGGCGGCGCAGCTCCCCGTCACCTGATACCGGGAGTAGACCCCCGGCCTGAGATTTTGAATCACATCAGACATTCAGTTCACTCCTCACCTGATAATCGAGAATTTCCGCCTCGGTTTCCCGTCCGGTAAAAGCGGCCCGCAAGGCGGCCCGGGCGGTGAGGCGGCTGGCTGCCGTAGCGCTTTCGTACTTAACCGCCTCGCACCAGATGCGTAGCAGACCAAATCCTGCGGCCCGGGCGGTGAGGGCGGCGCAAACCTCCTCGTAAAGGCGGTGGCAGCCGGAACCGTCGCTTCCCGGCAGGTAAAGGTCCAGCCGCAGGGTGAGGATGGCGGTGCTGCCATACAGGGCGGTCACCTGCCCGGTTGGAGAGGATGGATCCCGGCCCAGATAGTTGTCCAGCCCGGCGGGGGAAAGGTCCACCCCGTCCAGCCCCACCACCAGAGTGGGCCCCTTGAGGGGAAAGGCCCGCTCCTTGGGGTACTCCCAGAGAATTTGCACTCCGCTCAGGCCGGTCCAGCCTGCCAGATGCCGGGCGACGGCCTCTTTCACGAAAGTCATGGTGCCACCTCCCATCGTTGGAGAGATGCCCAGATGTAGAGAGGTGTCCCTTTGAGCCCACGGGTTTCTACCTGCAACACCCGGTAGAGAAACTCCCCGGCTCGGATGCGGTCCTCCGCCTTGAGATGGCGGGCGGCGCTGTCCGCCGGAGCGTAAAGGACCGCCTGCCCGCTTCTGCCTGCCCCCAAGGGGGAGGATTCCTCCCCCTGGAGCTTGAGAGCAGGCTGAACGCTGGCAGGAAAGGCAACCTCCCCCTGTGGGGAGAGGAGATAGGCCGTTTCTCCCAACCGGTGGAGGGCGGCCTTGATCCCGGCGCCGATCACAGCGATTTCCCCAAAGGGGCAACCTGACCGAAGACAAAGGGAGGCTCCAGCAGGTCGGTGACCAGCGCCTGAAAGTGACCGCGCAGCTCGGCGGTTCCGGTTTTGCCCCCGCCGGAGGAGTTCTTCACCGTAATGTCCCCCACCCGGATTTCCTCGGCGGCAGAGGCACCCCCTGTTACATCCAGCCAGTCGCAGTAGGCGCATCCGGCAGCGGCGGTGTAAAGACGCTCTAAGTCCTCCTCCCTCATCCCCGGCTTTGCTTTGCGGGAAAGAAGGGCGGCGGCTCCGTCACAAAAGGGACGGTACCGCAGGGCGGAGCCTTCTTCCAAATCGGCAAAGAGGAGAAAGAGCTGAAACACCCTGTCTTTGTCCAGCATGGAATCCCTCCTTTTAAGCGGTGGCCAGTACCTTGACTGCGGCGGGAAACAGCTTGGTAAAGCCGCAGATGGAGGTGACCGCCGCTCGCTCCAGCTGGGAATCGATCAGCTTGTCGTACTCCACCTGCACGCCCCCGGCGCTGACCATTTCCAGAGCAAAGCGCTTGTCCAGAGCGATGATCTTGCCGTCGGGCACGGTGGAGGTTTTGATCAGCTTGGCCCCCAGAGGAGTGACGCTGCCTCCCTCCTTGGCAAAGCCCAAACCGGTGGCAGGGTCCCGCAGCTCGGGGATGGCCAGAATTTGAGTAGCGGTGGCGGGAGCGGCCAGCAGCACGTTCATCTCAAAATCCTCGAACTTGCCCCAGAGAGCCAGCAGGTCGGCGTAGGCCAAAGTGCTGCCGCTTTGGGAAATGCTCTCGGCGGCGGTGTCCCCGCTGCCCATCAGGACATCCATGGCGTCCTTCAGCTGGGCCTTGGCGATATAGGCTCCGATCTGCCGCAGCGCCACGGTAAAGACGTCCAGCCGCTGAAACTTGATGGCCTCGTAGGAGGCCCGCAGCAGACGCCCCCGCTTTTTCAGGGTGACCAGAGTCTCGTTGAGGGTGATGTCGGTGACGGGGATGTCCTCGCCCTCTCCAATGGTGTCACCGTAGCTTGTGCCGGAAGGGTCGGCGATGTCGGTGGTGATGGAGCGGTAATCCATGGAGTGAATCTCGGTTTTAGCGCCGACGATTTCGGCAAGGATGCTCTCCTCCTGGGCGCCCTGAGCCACCGCCCGGGAGACGTATTCGGGGAAAAGGGCGGCGGAGTCGGCGGTGGAAAAGAATTTGGCAATGGGGGAGCTGCCGGGTCCGCTTACTTTAATGTCAAACCGCTTGAGCTGCCGCTGAAAGGCGTCTAGCCCGGCAAGGTCGGTACCCCGGTAATGCTGGGAAGGGTCCAGCTGCTCCAGCGCTGCCAAAAAGCCGCCGGCGTTTTTGTAAAGGCTCTTATCGACCCGGATGTTTTGATACTGCATCGTATGACCTCCAGATGTAAAATGTAGGGAAGGAAACTTGAATATGCTAAATCACAAAGGGGTTTTCCTGCTGGGCATCTTGATCCTCGGGCTGGGGGCAGAGCTGAGGCATGGGGGGAAACCGCCCCGCCGCCGCCCGGCTCAGGGATTTTTGCAGCTGGTCCAGCTGGGAAAGCTCCAGCCTTGCGGCGATCTCTCCCGCCAGAGCCGGGGTGATTTCCGGTCTAGTGAGGGCCAACAGCTTGACCACTTCCCCCTTGAGGCGGGCAAGATACTCCTCCCCGGCCCGGGCCTTTTCCTCCAGAGCCTGATAGCGGGATTTGAGCTCTCTCAAGTCCCCGGGGGTGAGGGAGACATCGCCGGTGCTCCGCCAGAGCTTTTCCAAATCTACGTGGGAGCACGCGGCCCGCTTGGTCACCCCTGCGTTTTTCTGGGCGGGGACAGCTACAAAGCTCCACTCATAAGCATCGGTAGGCTCCTCCAGCCGGTGGTGGCAGAGACCTTCTCCATAGCGCACCCCTTTTTGATGGGCGCAGGGCTTTTGTTTCCAGTCGGCACCACAGATGGAGCAGGTGATCTTAGCGACGGCGCAGCCCACACTGACTTCCTTTTTAATGCCGCCGTCAATATCCAGCATCAAGTCTTTGTTTTTGTCACTGCGGACCATATAGGCCCAAGCCCGGAGCTGGCAGCGAGGCTCCCCCTCCACCTGTCCGGGCAGCTCCTCTACCTGTGCGTCGAAAATCCGAGCGCTTTGGTTCTGGCTGACGGGACTGTGGTCGAAGATGCCGGTTTTGCCCAGAAACAGCTTGGCCAGCACCTCCAGAGAGGCCCGGGGAAACCGCTCCCCATCCCGGTCGATCTCGTTATCGCAGAGGATGAGGGAAAAGACAAACACCTCCTCCCGCTCAAAGGCCCGGCGGGTGTACCGGTTGATCTGCTCCAGCTGACTGTCGCTGACCAAACTGCTGTCCAGAGTCTTTTCAATCTGGGAAATCATCCAAAAACTCCTCCTTTCCTTGGGTTGCTGCCGCCACCTGGGCCTCGATGGCCTGTGCCCTTGCGTTGAGCAGGCGGATGTTGGCGGCTTCCGCCTCATCCTGCAGGTTGATGTCATTCCAGACGGGGCGGGCGGTGGCGGCATAGCCCCGCAGCGCCAGAAAAAGATTGCAGATGTGGGTGAGGACAGGGTCCAACAGACGACGGTAACTTTCCAGCTCGCTGGTGAGAATATCCGCCTGCTGGGCGCTCATTCGCTCGGTGGTGGACCAGTGAAGCCCCAGCATAAAGGGAGGAATTCCCAGCTTGGCCACAATCTGTTCCAGCATCTGCCGTACCGGAATCTGAGCTTCCAGCATCTGGCTGTCGGCTCCAATCACCTTGATGTCCACATCCCCCACCGCCACAAAATCCCGGACCGAGGCGCAGTCGCTCATGGCAGCGCTCCATTCCCGGGCAATATTCTCGGCAATATCCTTGGCGTAAACTTTGTCCAGCCGATCGGAGCCGGGGCGGTAGGTGACGGCATAGCGCAGGTTACCCGCTCGCTCGAAGTTGGTGCCGATACAGTCGAAAATCTTGATAAGAATCCCCGCCACAAAGGGAAGCCCCCGCAGAATGGGAACTCCCCGCAGTTCCCCTGCCGGCGGGTTGAGAGGGGTAAACAAGATCAGGTCGGGATAGGCCACAGGCTGAAGCTTCCCGCTCTGGAGGGTGCAGAGTTCCACTTCCAAGGGGGTGCGTCCCTCCCGGATGTGCAAATCCTGCAGGTTGGCGTTGTAAAGGGCATAGATACCCCCGCCGCCGGGGTCGGGAATAATCTCCCCCACAGCGTTGCCGTAGGTGAGCAGGCTGTACAGGTAGGAGGAGACAAACTGGTGCAGCCCGGAATAGGATGCTCCCACCCGCACACTTGTCACAAAATCGTCTAGCTCCTGTTGCAGCTCGGGGTCGGAGCACTGGATGGTAAAGCTGCCGGTGAGCCGGACAATTTTATCCAGCGCGGCATCAATGAGGGGAACTGCTTCCCGCATGGCGTCAAAGAGGGCGGCGTCGGGGGGCAAAAGAGGGGTGTGGCCCATCCAGCTTTGATAGGGATTCTTAGAGGGTCGGCGGGTCTGAACAGCCACCCCCTTGGGCCGAAAGGCAAACAGGTCTTTGAGGCTCAATGGCATAACCTCCGTATGATGGTGTGAGACAACACAGGCCGAGCGCTTATCTTCGGGAGACGCCGGAAACATAGAATCCTGGCTCATCTCCATCCAAAAAGCGGGTGGCAAAGTAGCGGATGTCGTCCATGGCGTGGTCGTCCTGCTTGAGGGGAACGTCTCCGGCAGCGCCCTCCTTCCAGCGGTAGAGGGCAAACTCCCGAATAGCGTCCTTGCAGGAGGCGTGAATGCGAATCTGTCCGGCGCTCAGAGCAGAGGCCACCCGGCGGATTCCGGTGAGCACCTGATTATCGGCGGGCTCTACCATCCAGCGGCCCCTGCGGCGCAGGCATTGGATGAAGCTGGCGGCGGAAGGATCCACCACCACCGCCTCCGGCTTCAGCTTTCCCACCAGAGCCTCCAGAGCATCGGCGTATTCCTCGTCGGTCTTTTGGATGCCGGTGGCCCGGGCATCGTGATAATACTCCCGCAGCCGGTACCACACGCCGTCCCCACTTTGTCCCCAAAGGCCGAAGGAAGCGGGGTTAACGGTTCCATAATCGCAGGAAACAGCGTAGCGGATACAGGGGGGAATTTGATCCACCACATGCTCTTTGCCGAACATGGGGTAGACGGCTCCATGAGCGGCCACCCACCGGCCCAGGACAAAGCGCTGATAAAAAGCGCCGGTGTAGAGCCGGCGGTACCGCTCCCGAATGGCGGGGGAAAGCCCAGGGTTATCCTCCATGGTAAACCGCAGATAGAAAGCATTCCGCTCCTTGGCCCGGAGAATCCACTCAGTGTAGAACCAGTGATGAGGATGCTCCGGGTTGCAGCAGAAAAAGAACTTGGAGCCTTCGACCGAGCACCGGGCCAGAGCCTGCTCCACAAAGGAACGGGGCATCAGCACCACCTCGTCCAGCAACACCCCGGAAAGAGTCACCCCCTGAATGAGGGCAGCGCTTCCCTCATCCCTTCCCCCAAAGAGGTAGAACCGCAGGGTTTGTTCCCGGGAATACACCTCCAGCAGGTTCCGGGAGGCATACAGTCGGTGGGGGATGCCCATCTGGACAAGAGCGATGCAAAGCGGGGTGACCACATTGCGCCGCAGAGAGGTGACGGTCTTGCCGCAGAGAGCAAAGGAACCTTGCCCGTGGCAGACAAGGGCCCAGAGCACAAAGGAAAGGGAGAGGCAGAGGGTTTTGCCGGAGCGCACAGCCCCGTCGCAGATGATGGCGTCCCTATGGCGGTGGGGGCTGCCCTCGCACCACCAGGTGAGCACAGCCCTCTGTCGGGGCGAAAAGGGCTTAAATTTCATCGGGATCGTCCGCCTTTACCACAGGTTTTATACTGTCCTTTAAAGCGGCGTAAAGGCTGCCGGGGCCGTCGGGAACTTCCAGATCGGTGCAGGTTTTGAGCAGCAGCTCCAAAGCCTCCAACCGATTGTAGAGCTTGACCTCGCAGCCTCCCCCCTTGGGCCGCTTAATTTCGGATACGCAAAACAAATCCATCTGTTCCAGAGCTTGAGGGTCCGGCTCCTCCTCCATCAAAGCAAGGCGAGCGGCATCGTTACAGGAGCCAAGGGCTAATCGAAGCAGCCCCCGCAGGGCAAGGGCCGAAAGCCCGCCGCCGTGTGCGCTGTTGGCGCATTCTTCAATCTTTGCCCGAATCTTTGGGCGCTGAAGCAGCTTGGCGGCAATGGAATCGGCTTGATTGGCAGGATACCCTGCCCGTAGGGCGGCTTCCCTGGGGTTGCCCAACCGTGCGCAGAGCCAGCAAAACACATGCTCGTTGCCGTGGGGCATCGGTTCACCTCCAAGGAAAAATTGAAAGGCCTTTCACCTATACCCCCAATTCCATCAAAAGTTCCCGTTTTGGGAACGAAAAAGCCGAAGCCCTTCAAAGTCAAGGCTCCGGCATCCTTTTTTAAGGAGTACTTTCCGCATCATTGAGAGATCAGTGCCAATCCTTAATAGAACCTTAAAGATTTCCCCTCTGTTATCTCAAACTGTTTCCTGATACAATAGTTTTTGAGAAAGTGAGTGAGGAGCATGCACAACATACTGATTTGCGATGACGACAAGGACATCGTTGCCGCCCTGAAGATTTATCTGGGGGCAGAGGGTTACAATCTATTCGAAGCCCACACCGGTCGTCAGGCCATTGAAGTGGTAGAGCAGGAGGAGATTCATCTCATCCTGATGGATATTATGATGCCCGAGCTGGACGGCATTGCGGCCACAGCCCACCTGCGGGAGGACTGCAACATCCCCATCATCCTCCTGACCGCCAAAAGCGAGGATTCGGACAAGGTGCTGGGGCTCAATGTAGGGGCGGACGACTATATCACCAAGCCCTTCAACCCGGTGGAGGTTTTAGCCCGGGTCAAAAGCCAGCTGCGGCGCTACACCCGTCTGGGAGGGCTGCCCCAGAAAACCAGCGTTTACCGCATTGGCGGCGTGGAGCTGGATGACGAAACCAAGGAGGTGCGGGTGGACGGAGAGCCTGTTTCCCTCACCCCCATTGAATACAACATCCTCAAGCTGTTGATTCAGAGCCCGGGGCGGGTTTATTCCACCGCTCAAATTTACGAGCAGGTGTGGAACGAGTACGCCTTTGGCTCGGACAATGCCGTGGCGGTTCACATCCGCCACCTGCGGGAAAAAATCGAAATTAACCCCAGTGAACCCCGATATCTCAAGGTGGTGTGGGGGCTGGGCTACAAATTTGAAAAGGAGGCTCGGCAGTGAAAAATCTGCGCAGCAGCCTGATCGCAAAAATCGTGGCATCTATTTTGGCCATTCTCAGCATCGGTGTTATGGCCATTTCCACTATAGGGATCGAGTATCTGTATGATGGGGGGCTGTTTCGGGACGGCCTGAGCTTCTACGATACCCAGCGGTGTAAGCAGGAGGCGGAAAACTACGCCTACCGGGCCTATGACTGGTACCAGCAGGGACTGACCAATCGGGAAATGGCTTCCTGGTTTGATCAGAAGCAAACCAACTTCGCTTTTGAACTGGAAGACCCACAGGGCAGGGTTGTTTTGAACAACTATCTGCCGGAGGAATCAGGCATACAGGGAACCCAGCTGATCGACGGATATACCGTTCACTGGTGGATTCAAAGCCCCATCACCGCGGAGGACTGGTTTTACCGGGACTACCAGCTCTTCAGCCTGGTCTATCCCTTGCGCCGGGCCCTGCCCATGAGCTTGGCTCAGGCTGCTCTGGTGTTTCTGGTGGCCGTTCCGTTTCTGTTTTCTGCGGCGGGCCACCGGAAGGGCCGGGAGGGCATCACCCTTAACCTGATGGATAAAATCCCCCTAGAACTGTACTTTGGGGGAGCCTGTCTTCTCGTTGCTTTTCTGGTCAGTATTGCGGTGGATGCCTTTTATATGGACAGCATCTTTTATGTGGCGGTGTTGGCGGTCTTCCTCACCCTAGCGGGAGCCGTAGCTCTGGCCTTTTGCCTCAGCCTTGCCACCCGGATCAAATACGGAAAGCCCTGGAGGGGCACTCTGGTCTGGAAATTTCACAATTTTTTCTGCCGCGTCTTTGGCCGGATGCTCCGCTGGTGCTGGAATCTGCTGGCCGAGCTTACACAAAGCATCCCCCTCATCTGGAAGACGGCACTGGGATTTGTGGTCATTACTCTGGTCAACATTTTCTTTTCCGCCATAATATTTGCAAGCTACAGCCCCGGAGTGGGGGTGCTGTTTTTTCTCCTTTTCAATTTTGCTCTGTTCTGCTTCTTCTGTTACCTTTCCATCGGCCTGCAAAGGCTGCAGCAAGGGGGGCGGAAGCTGGCGGCCGGGGCACTGGACTACAAGGTGGATACTAACTATATGCTCCCGGCATTGAAGGAACATGGGGAAAATCTTGGGAGCATCGCCCAGGGAATGGTGGCGGCGGTAGAGCAGCGGATGCGCAGCGAACGGCTGAAAACCGAGCTGATCACCAACGTCTCCCACGACATCAAAACCCCCCTCACCTCCATCATCAACTACGTGGATTTGCTGGGGCAAGAGCAGCTGGAAGGCAAGGCCGCAGAGTATCTGGAGGTGTTGGACCGGCAGTCCAAGCGGCTGAAAAAGCTTACCGAGGACTTGGTGGAAGCCTCCAAGGCCTCTACCGGCAACCTGAATGTCTCTCTGGAGCCCACCGGTGTCTGCGAAATTCTGCATCAGGCGCTGGGGGAATACGCCGAGCGGCTGGAGGCCGGGCGTCTAGAAGTAGTTTTCGATACCCCGGAGGAAGAAATCTATGTCATGGCCGACGGCAGGCTGCTCTGGCGGGTGGTGGACAATCTCCTTTCCAACGTCAGCAAGTACTCTCTGGCGGGGACTCGGGTCTACCTTCAGGTGGAGCGGCTGGACGGGGAAGTGGTGATGTCGGTGAAGAACATTTCCCGGGACCGGCTGGGAATCGATGCTCAGGAGCTGATGGAGCGGTTTGTGCGGGGGGATACCGCCCGCTCTACCGAGGGCAGCGGTTTGGGGCTGAACATCGCCCGCAGCCTGACAGAACTGATGCAGGGCCGCTTTAACTTAATCGTGGACGGCGACCTGTTCAAGGTGGAAGTTCGCTTTTGGGAGATTGGGTAGCCTAAAACAAAACAGGCCCGGCGAACATGTTCGCCGGGCCTGTTGCTTGCCTCTAGGGTTCCCACCGATCTTGGTTTTGCAGATCTTCGGACTCCGCACACTCATCGTCGTCACACTGATCATCGTCGTCACAGGAATCTTTGTCGTCGCACTCCCACACCACCTCGTAATCCGAATCAGCCTGACAGTTGAGCTGAACCTCATACTCCTCATTCTCTGGGGTGGGGCAGTGAGGCTGGTGGCAGCAATGGGGCGGGGCTTCGCAGGCCTGCCCCTCCTCCGACTCCTTATGGTCACAGGGCTGAGGTGGGCAGGAAGGTTGGTCCCCGCCGGAACCCCTTCTGTTCTTGCCTGCATACCCCCAAACTCCCAGCAGCGCCGCTGCAATTACCACAATTAAAATTGGATTCATCGCCAAATCCCCTTTGCTAAAAATTTCTGTCTGGGCGCAATTTTCCCGATTTACTACCATATCTATGAATTAGCGGGGAGTTTGATGCGAAAACCCGGAAATCTTGCCGCATGATCGTCCCGCAGCCGGAAACACTTATAAAGGAATCTTTCAAAAGGTTGGTGATGCCCATGGAGTCCGGGGCGATCTATCTGCTGCGCATACTCATTGTGTATTATCTCAACCTGTGTATGGTGGGGATTGTAGGACTGTTGCGGTGACTCTTTGCGTCTATAGCTGCTTTATACCAAAGGAAACGGGCGGGGTGCAAATTTTGCATCCCGCCCGATATGGTTTGGATTATAGCTATTACTGATTGATATAATGCAAATTTTGAGCCCGGTCTGTTAGGAGCGAAGCCAAACAGAATCGAAGGAGGGCGCCCCGGTATCCAGCTCGTAGTTGGCGTAGGGGTCACCGGACTGGGTGGTGGAAGCCTCGGCAGAGTTTTCCTGCGTCTGGGCTGTTACCTGCTGAGCCTGCAACTGAGCCAGATTGACCGGCTGGGTAAAGTCAGGATGCTTGACGTTGGGGTTTACGGTGATGTTCACGGGATCTTTTTCACTCTCGCCGGGGCGGAGCAGGCGGGCCACCACCACAAAGCGCTGGTTTTCGGTAGAGCCGTGCTGACGGGTGCAAGTGGTGAGAGTGAGCAGAATGTCGTCGCCGTTGACATCTACATCGTAGTTAAATTGGCTGCGCTTGCGCCACTCGTCTACCAATTCCTGACGCTGGGCTTTGGTGGCATTGGGATTGTTGTAGAAGAAGTTGGGGGTGATTTCGCAGTAACCCACCGAGAACACCCGCCAGATGCCTTCGTAATCGGCGGTGGAATAGTAGATATGAGGCTGCCACTTGGCAAAGTCGATGTTGGTGTAAGAAGCCAGCTGAGCAAACATGTGATGGGTGCGGTCGTTGGCCTGGCTGGTTCCAATATCGAAGGGAGCCCGCAGATTGCTCCAGTTGTGGCCGTAGAGCACCACGTTTTTGGAGGAAGTCTGCCAGGAATCACCCCAGCGGTGGCGGTAGTCCACATAGGTGGCGTTATCGGGGTAGTTAAACCAATTCTTCCAGGTGATGTTAGGATAGTTGTTGCCCTTCCAATCCCGGTAGAGGTAGTAGTTGTTATCCATAGAAGAATAGGTAACCGGCATGTTCATGTTGGTACCGGGAATCATCAGCCAGCCCTTGACGTCGGGGTTGACAGATGCAAAGCTCTTAGTGGCTTTGGACAAGGTGGCAAAGGCATTTACCTCACTGGTGACAAAGGTAGCGGGAGCTTCCTGCTCCAGCGAAATCTGATCCCCCAACAGGGAAAGAGCCATGCCCGATGTGGGCGAAACGGTGGGGTAAAAGAACTGCGCTGCCACAAGAATACCAAGGGCAAGCATATATATTGTGATCTTGCTTTTCAAATTCCTCATACCTAGGATAACCTCCTGATGCAAATGCTTACAATAACCTACAGTATACCACAGAAATCGGTGGGAGAAAAGGCCTAAAATCTGCTGCTGCATCCAAATAGTGCTGGAAGGGGGCGGATTTCCTGCATCTATCGTGAAAAAGAAGGATGAAAAGGTCAAGAGGATTTTTGTGGAAACTATCCAGAAGCTACTGGATAGCAAAAAACAGGCTCTGCCACCAGATTATGGGCGGAGCCTGTTTTCAAGATTCTTCCTTAGCGATGCCAATCTGATTTCTTCCGTTTTGCTTTGCCTCATACAGGGCGGCGTCTCCCCGCTCGTACAACTCCTCGATGGTGGTACATTCATCGGGAACAAGGGTGGCAATTCCAATACTCACTGTATATTTAATGGCGTTATCTACAACATTCTTCTCCACAGAGCCCCTCAGGCGTTGGGCGATGCCGCAAGCTTCCTGTTCTGCCACTCCCGGCAGCAGTGCGGTAAACTCTTCGCCGCCGATTCTGCCCAAAATATCGTAGCCCCGCAGCTGGCGCTTAATCGTGACTGCGAAATTCTTAATCACCATATCTCCCACAATATGGCCATAGAAGTCGTTTATCTTTTTAAAGTGATCCAAATCCATGATAAAAAACGAGACAGGTGTCTGCTGTCTTGCGCAAAAGGCAAGGCACTCCTTGGCGCGAATAAAAAAGGCCCGGCGGTTGTACAGATCGGTTAGCTCGTCGTAGGTGGCAGCCTTGGTCAGAATCAGGTCGGCCTTTTCCTTGGAAAGGAGAATCAGCCCGATATTCCCCACCAGAGTGATCAGATAAAGCCAGAGGAAAAACAAAATGTTAAACAGATGGTTGGACAGGAGAATCATAGGCAGCTTCAAAAGTATAGCCCCAACACCTCGGAGAATTAAAAAGATGATGCCCATGCCATAGACAAAGGTGATGAGCTTTTGCAAAGGGGAGGCACTTTTATCCCGCAGAGAAAAATAAACCGGAACGCTCCAGAGGGCAGCCATACCGAAAGAGATTATGGCGACGCGCATGGTATCGCGGGTGCTGTAGAGGGAAAGGGTCAGCTGAAACAGAAGGAGAAACAACAGCGCAATGGTATAGCACATTCGCTTGAGCTGAGGGGTAAGGCGTCCCTTTACCGAGAGAAAGGAGACGATTTGCAGGACACTTCCTGCCATGAGCAGGGGATTTCCGACCAAAACCGACAACCAATTGGGGATGCATCCTCTTAGCCCCAGCAGAGTCCAGGCAAACGCATCTAAAAAACGCGCCAACAAAAACGTGTACAGTGTAGCGTCTTTTTTCCGCTTGGTCAGATAGAAGCCGCCCAATAAACCTGCAAATGCGTGCCCTGCCACAATGACAACGATTAACGTTCCTATGTCAATGTTTAACATCATTGCGCCACTCTCCGAATAATGTGCTCAAGCCCCCCGCTCAAAGTGATAACCTTATGTTGTAACCAGGTTTCCATTCCAATATCATTTGCCGCAGCAAAGAGCATCTGCCATATGCTTCCCAGAACATGCCCCGGAGAAAAAGCGTCTTTTGACTCCAGTCAGAAAAGCCTCGGAGTAAAAAATGCAAGTCATCCATTAACATGTTAACGGAGCCAATTGCCTCTGTCAAGGGAAAAAATGGAAATCGACAAAACTAGTTCATACTCGACAGGATATGCTGTTGGGCAATGCCCTCAAAAAGAAAAACCCGCATGGATGCAGTATCCATGCGGGTTTGATAGGACAAAAACTATCTCTTTGAGAACTGAGGTGCGCGACGAGCACCCTTGAGACCGTACTTTTTACGTTCCTTCATGCGGGGGTCACGGGTGAGGAAGCCGGCCTTCTTCAGCTGGGGGCGCAGCTCCTCGTCGTAGGTGAGCAGGGCGCGGGAAATGCCGTGGCGGATTGCGCCGGCCTGTCCGGTTACGCCGCCGCCGGATACCCGAATGAAGATGTCAAACTTGGGGGTGGTCTGAGTCAGCTCCAGAGGCTGACGGACAATCAGCTTAAGGGTATCCAGACCGAAGTAATCGTCAATATCCCGGTCGTTGATGGTGATCTTGCCGGAGCCGGGATACATCCGAACTCTGGCCACCGACAGCTTTCTGCGGCCGGTACCGTAAAAATAAGCTTTGGTATCATAAATTCCCATAATCTAAATATCCCCCTTTCCTACAGCGTCCAGGCTTCGGGATTCTGAGCCTGGTTTTGATGCTCGGCACCGCGATAGATACGGCAACGAGTCAGACTTTTGCGGCCGACGGTGTTGGCAGGCAGCATGCCTTTGATGGCCAGCATCATAGCCTGCTCTGGGTTCTTTTCCATCAGAGCATCGTAGCGGATTTCTTTCAGGCCGCCAACCCATCCGGAATGGCGACGATAGTACTTTTGCTCCAGCTTGTTGCCGGTAAGCACAGCTTTTTCCGCATTGACAATCACAACATGGTCGCCGCAGTCGGCGTGGGGAGCAAAGGTGGGCTTGTGCTTGCCCCGCAGAATGTGAGCCGCAAGAGTGGCGGTTCTGCCAAGGGGCTTGCCGGCGGCGTCAAGGAGATACCACTTGCGGGTAATCTCGCCGGCCTTGGGCATATAGGTGGACATGTTTCGATTCCCTCCTGATTTATGGCGGCGGTATGCGCCGCGTTCCGTATTCATCCAAGGATTCAACATTCCCTAGTATACCTAAGGAGGGTCGAGCTGTCAAGAAGTTTTTTAATCTACGTTTTGGTTCCTTCGTTTTTCTCACTTAATCTCACTCAATCTCTCTCTAACTCCGTTCCTATTTCACAAAGGGTAAATCCGCCGGACTATTCCTTTAAATCCTCTGTATGCTTCCCGGGATTGACGTGTACCATACAGTGTTTGATGGTGGGGAAGTGATTCTCTAACACATCGTGAACGGTATGGGCGATGTCGTGGCTGTCATATAAGGAGACGTTGCCGTCCACGCTGATTTCCACATCCACGTAGATTTTATCGCCGAACAGCCGGGTGCGGAGCAGATCGATCCCCAAAACCTGATCCTGTGCCAGAATCAAAGTGCGGATTTCCTTTACGGTTTCGTCGTCACTGGACCGGTCGGTCATCTTGTTGATAGCGTCCATGAAGATATCGTAAGCGGCCTTTACAATGAAGAAGCAGATGATCAAGCAAGCCACCGAATCCACCACCGGATAGCCCATGCGGGCGCCTGCGATTCCGGCCAAGCTACCCACCGAGGAAAAAGCATCGGAGCGGTGATGCCAAGCATCGGCCATCAAAGAGGTAGAATTTATTTTGACGGCATAGGCTCTGGTGTACCAGTACATTCCCTCCTTCACCACAATGGAGGTGATAGCCGCAATTAGGGCCATCAAGCTGGGTATGGCCAAGGCTTCGTAGTGCCCGGACAAAATGGTCTGAATGCCGCTGAGCCCGATCCCGGCCCCGGTCACCCCTAAAATAATCGCCAGAATGATGGAAGCCACACACTCAAACCGCTCGTGGCCGTAAGGGTGCTCTTTGTCGGCTTTTTTGCTGGCCGCCTTGAGACCGAAAATGACAATTAAGGTGCTCACCACATCGGAAAGGGAGTGGATCGCATCCGAGACCATGGCGGCCGAATGGCCCACGATGCCCGCCACCAGCTTAAAGGCCGAAAGCAGTACGTTTAATACAATGGTGTTGACCGAGATCCGTATGGCCAGCCGCTGATTGTTTTGTTCCATAAAAGTTACCTCCATTTTTATGTCGATAGCTCTTCGGCGCCTGTAGACCGTATCCCGCCATACAAAAAAGCATACCCGCGGGACAATACGACTGTCCCACAGATATGCCCAGCTTTGGCAAAGTCTGCTGCCGCGTTGCGGCCCGGCTCCAAAACCGCGGTTGGCTTCGGCCTGCTCAGTTTGTACTGGTGATGTCGCTTCCCTTGGAAAGCGTGATACAGTGCAAAGAGTTTCCGTATAATCTATCATATGAGACAGGGGATGTCAAGGTGCTTGTTGTATCCAAATGAATGAAGTTTTTGTTAAAGATATGCAAAAAGCCTTCAGATATACCGCTATGCGGACTCTGAAGGCTTTTTATTTGGAGGCACCACCCAGATTTGAACTGGGGATAAAGGTTTTGCAGACCTCTGCCTTACCCCTTGGCTATGGTGCCGACCCTGTTATTATATGAGATAATCATGGATTTGTCAACCGCCAAAGAGCCTAATTTCTAAAAGGGCACCTGTTTAAAGAGCCGGAACCCATGGGAGCATCTAAAACTGGAGGAAACTTAGAAGAAATACCTCCACCGCAAAGAGCGCCTCTGTCCTTGTTCCGCTACTGTCTTCATGGAGTAAAATCCGAAGAACCTTAGGGCTGAAAAAGCCGGCTTTTATCGAATCGAAACAGAAAAAGGAATATATTGACAATCGTTACAAATAATGGTATTCTTGATGGAAAGGCTCCAAAAGAAAAAGGGAGCCGCATGGCCGTTGCAGGTGCTGCACACACCTGCAACGGGCAAAGGTGGACCAGCTTAAACACAAAGCACCCTTGCACTTCCACGCGGCAAAAAACATTATACCTTATTCATATTCTTCTTGCAAGCGTGGAAACAAACCGGCATTTGAGGCGCGTGTAGGGGTTTTGCCACCCTTATGCGCGCTTTTTTTGGAGCTTTTGAAAGACTACCGGGGCCGTTTGCAGCGGCTCCGGGAGTCCTCAAAAGCAGTCGGAGCACCGATTAAAGGAAAGAAAGGCGGAAACCAAAATGAGCAAGCCAAACATGCAAATCCGGCCACTGGACGATCTGGGACGAATTGTCATCCCCGGGGATATGCGGGAGCTTCTGGGTTGGAAATCAGGAGTTCGGCTGGAATTGTCTGTGGGGGACACAGACAGCCAGTTCATCACCATACGGGAAGCTCACCCCAGATGCTCCCTGTGCTGGAAGGAGCCGGAAGAACTTCTGCCAGTGGCAAACGGATTTGTATGTGGGCAGTGCAAAGAAAGCATCAAAAAATAAGTTCCGCCCAAAACCGGGCAGTGCTCTTGACGAAAGCACTGCCCGGTTTTAGTCTCGGCAAATTGGAAGAAAAAAGGGGAGAGGTTCTTCCTCTCCCCAAAAAGCATCCAATATGGTTGGACAAGGCTGGCAGGAGCAGGGCTCCTTTGGTGGGGAAACTGGTTGCCTTGAATCCTCCGGCAGTCGCTGCCGAAAATTTAGGGGTGCTGTGCTCTACAGGCTGTCGCCAAAATCTCGGCGGAAAGCTGCCACCAGCTTATCCATCCAGTCTCCCACTGGCTCCAGCCGTCCAAAGAAGAACCGCATGATCTGGGGCTCCTCCACATACCGCAGCCCACCGATGAGAGAGCGGTTTTCAAAAAGCCATGCCAGGCGGTCGGCGGCGTACTTGATCTGGGAAAGGGAGAACACCCGCTTGGGCAGAGCCAGACGCAGCAGTTCCATTTCGGCAAAGCGCTCGGTGCCGTCAGGCTCCCGCTGCTCGCTCATAGTTCCCCGCTCCATTCCCCGCACACCGGAGGCCACAAAGACTGCGGCAGCCAGAGCACCGGCGATGTACTGGCTCTGATCCAGATGGGGCAGGAAGGCGGAGGCGTTGACATGGCATCCCAGCCCGCCGGCGGGGGTGACCACAGGAACCCCCTTGGCCTGCAGCTCGTCGGAGAAGGCTTGGATAAACTGGGGCGCCTGCATGATAAAGTCCATATCCAGCGACTCGTACAGGCCCACCGCCATGGCCTCCATTTCCCGCACGCTCATGCCACCATAGGTGAGGAAGCCCTCGAACAGGGGAACAAACTCCCGCATTGCTTCAAACATGGTGCGGTTGTTGGTGACAATGGCACCGCCTCTGGCGCAGCCCAGCTTGCGGGCGGAAAAGTAGATGATGTCGGCAAGGCAGCCCAGCTCCCGGGTGATTTCTACCAGATCCATATCCTTGCAGGCTTCTTCCCGGGTTTTGATGAAGTAGAGGTTGTCGCAAAGCAGGGAAGCATCGATGACAAAGCGGATGCCCTTGCTGCGGCAGAAGGCGGAAACCGCCCGGAAGTTTTCCATGGAAACCGGCTGTCCGCCGATGAGGTTGGTGCCGGCTTCGATCCGCACAAAGGGGATGTTCTCCGCCCCTACTTTTGCTACCAGCTCCTCCAGCTTGGCCATGTCGATATCCCCTTTGAAGGGATGGGTGGAGTTGATGTTCAGCCCTTCATCGATGAGGATTTCCTCCACCGAGCCGCCCTTTCGGGTGATGTGGGCTTTGGTGGTGGTAAAGTGGAAGTTCATGGGCACAACGCTGCCTTCGGAGACAAAGGCCTCGGCCAGGATGTTCTCGCAGGCTCTGCCCTGATGGGCGGGGAGCAAAAACTTGGTGCCGAACATGTGGGTGCAGGCATCCTGAAGCCGGACAAAGGTCTCGCTGCCGGCGTAGGAATCGTCGGCCTGCATCATGGCGGCCACCTGCTTGTCGCTCATGGCATTGGTTCCCGAATCGGTGAGCATATCCAGAAAGACATCCCGGTTTTGCAGCAGGAAGGTGTTGCAGCCTGCATCCAGCATGGCGTCTCTGCGCTGCTCTACCGGCAGCAGGGTCAGCTTTTGAACGGTCCGGGTCTTGTGCATTTCCAGGGGCAGGGGGTTTCCGCTAAAGAATTTTACGTTGGCCATAGTGATCTCCTCCATTTTCTTTATGCGTCGGAAGGATTTCGGCCTGGAATGCTCTGACAAAACAAAAAAGCCTTTCGTTCCGCCGGGCATACACCATGCCCAGGGACGAAAGACTAAACTTCCGCGGTACCACCCTGTTTGCGGCTAAAAAAACAGCCGCCCCTCGTTTCGGGTCCGACAACCCAAGCCCAGTAACGCGGGCAAACGCATCGACCTACTTGGTTCAATCGACGAGCTCAGGAGTGTATTTACACATACATACCGGCGTCCGCTTGCACCATCCGCGAACTCTCTACCTCGGCCTAATTGGCCGATGCCGCACCTTTGTATGTCTTTCTCTCCGTCAAAGCCTTTGCTTGAAAGTGATCATAGCACGTTACCTTCCGGCTGTCAAGAGTTATTTTTACAAAAGCTAAAATTTTTGCAGAAAAAGAAGACAACCTGATACCGATACCGTAGATATGGGAAGCCTAGCAGTTCCCGGTATGGACATTGCGCAGATAAGCCCTTGCCACATCGGCCAGAGCGTAAACGGTCTCTACCGGAGTGGGCGGAGAGTCGGCCATCTGGTAGCGGGGGAAAAACCGGCTGACGTGAAAGGGAATGGCGGGGCTGATCCCCGCCAGCCAAGCGGCCATTTCCTCCAGCTGGGCGGGGTCGTCGCTCAGCCCGGGAACAATGAGGCAGGTGACCTCTAGATGACAACCCACCTCCACACTGCGGCGGATAGTGTGCTTCACCGTCTCCAACTCTCCTCCTAGCTTGCGGTAGCCCTCTTGGGAAAAGCACTTGAGATCGACGTTGAGGGCATCCACCGCCGGGAGCACCTCCTCCAAAGGGGCAGGTCTGATCATCCCGTTGGTCACCAGCACTACCTTCTGGTTCTGCTCATGGAGTAAGTCGGCGCAATCCAACAGATATTCCGGGGCGATTAAGGGCTCGTTATAGGTAAAGGCCACCCCGATGTTGTTCCCCGCCTTTCCACTCAAAGCCGCCAGCTCCTGAGGCGAAACAAAACGGGTGTCCGCCCGCTCCCGGGAGATGTTGTGATTCTGGCAAAAGGCGCAAGAAAGATTGCATCCGTAGCTGCCTGCCGAAAGAACCAAGCTGCCAGGATGAAAGTGAAAGAGGGGCTTTTTTTCTACGGGGTCCAAAGCCAGAGCGGTGAGCTGCCCGTAACTTTCCGCCATCAAGGTTCCCCTGTGATTGCGCCGGGCCAGACAGCGGCCCAAAGCCCCGTGGAGCAGGAGACAGCGGTGAGGGCAGAGCAGACAGCGAAGCTTTTCCCCTTCCCGGGCCTGAAAGCGGGCGGCAATCACTGGCTTTTCTGCTCCAGCAGCAGGCTGATGGCCAGTCCGCCCAGAGTCATGACGGTGGCAAACGTAAAAGCAATTACAGCCATCTGCCGTGCGAATTTTTGGTCGGCGTTCATAGGAATCCTTCCTTTCCACATCCTGCCCGGCTCCCAAAAGCCGGGCAGCGGTATTGTCCGGGGCCTGTTGTCCAAAGACGTCGGTTTGCCCCTTTATCCTTGCAATGGGCGGAAACGGCGAACTGCGTGAGCGTCCATATTTTACCCCAAAAGCCTGCTCCTACACACCTTTCAATCAGGTGTGGCGGGTTACCTCAAAGCGCAGCAGCTTAACCGCCTTGCCGTCGGGAATCCCGGCCTTTTGGCGGGCAATGGAAATTTGCTCCTGTACCGTGTCCACCCCTTCCAGATTGGGAAGAAGCAGCCCCCGCTTGTGTCCCCTTTCCACAATTACGCCGTAGCGCAAAGGGTCCAGCATGCTCTCGTCGGCCGGCTGAGGAGGGGCCAGCACATCTACGCTGTACACCAGCTCCGCCAGTTCCCAAGGCTCAACCGGGGAAAAGCGGGAGTCTCGGGTTCCGGCGGAAACGGCGTTGTGGCGGATTTCCTCGGCAAGGCTGTTTTGGGTGGGGCCGGTGGTGCCGATACAGCCCCGCAGCTGCCCCTGCTTTTTGATGGTGACAAAAGCTCCCGCCCGGGTTTGGAGCAACTCCTCCGGCAGATGGCCGGGCAAAGAGGGGAGCGCGCCCTGCTTCACAAAGCCTTCCAGAGCCTGACGGGCCAACTGGACATAGATGCTTTCTCCGGCCCGCAGCTGCTCCATCTCCCGGTGGAGGACCTCCTGCCGGCGGCTTAAAAAGTTGCGTTGGGGGTCCTCGACTCCCATGGCGAAGGACGCCACGGCATAGCCTACCCCAAAGGGCCCCTCGTAGGAGAGAAGCTTGGAACTTACCTGCCGGCTATCCAGTGCTCCGGCTAGCATCAGAAGAGGGCGCAGGCCACATTCGGCTCCCTGATCGCAAAGGCTTTCGTCCAACTCAAAGAAAGCGCCAAACTCCCCGCGATCCAGAATGTCGGTCAAAGCCTTGTCCAGAGCGGGGCCTTCCGGGGCAAAGCCATAGGGTCCGTCCTGGGTCAGCTTGTGGGAAAGATCGCCGCTGGCAATCACCACGGCGCTACGGCCCAGCTCCTGTACCGCCTGAGCCAGCAGCATCCCGAAGCGGTAGTGCTCCTCCCGGGAAAGCCCCGAGGACGAAACCCGCACCACAGCAAAATCTTCCCCATGCTCCCGGATAAAATGCAGGGGGACCATGGTCCCGTGATCCAATTGGGGCTCCCGCTCTCCCAGCGTCCCTGCCGGCAGCCGCTGGTCGGCGCATAGTTGTTCCAGCCGCCGCACCAGAGCTTCGTCATACCGAACCTGCATAGGAGGAACCGGGCCGTACCGGGCCAAACTGCCCACGGCGCCACTGCCCGGAGAGATGTGGATGTAGTCAGAGTAGACGGTGGAATGTGGGGACAGAATGATAATGGTTTCGGGGGCCAGCGCTTCAATCTGCCGGGCCACATCCCGATAGCTGCTCAGAGTGGCGGAAAGCTCTTTTTCCCGGCCCTGTCCCACCTGAGGGATGATCAGAGGCGGGTGGGGCAAAAGAAAACCTGCGGTGATGGACACGGCGGCACCTCCTTTAAAGCATATACACCCATAGTTTACCATATTTCCGCTGCAAGTTCTACTGAAAAACACAAGGGGGCCCCACCCCAAAATTACAGGCTGTACTCCTTGATTTTGTATTGGAGAGAGCGCTCGCTAATCCCCAAGCTCTCGGCGGTTCGCCTCCGGTTTCCCCCGTGGGACCGCAGGGCCAGATCCAGAACCTTGCGCTCGATGTCCTTCATCTTCTCGTGGGCGTAGACCTTGACGCACCGGTCCTGCTGGTCCTCCTGAGTCCGGTCAGCCCGGTATTTTAGGTTGAGGTCATCGGCGGCAATGGTGTCCCCGGAGCAGAGCAACACCGCCCGCTGGATAATGTTCTCGCACTCCCTCACATTGCCGGGGAAGTCGTAGCGGGAAAGGAGCTCAAAGGCCTCGGGGTCGATTCCCTGGATCGCCTTGCCGTAGGCGGTGGAATACTTTTTGATAAAGTAAGGCACCAGATGCCCCAAGTCCCCGGTCCGCTCTCGCAGGGGCGGTGCTACAATGGTGATGACGTTGATGCGGTAATACAGGTCGCTGCGAAAGCGCCCGGCGGCAATTTCTTGCTCCAGATTCCGGTTGGTGGCGCAGACCACCCGTACATCCACCCGAACTGCGTCCCCGCCGATCTGCCGCACCTCCCCATCCTGCAAAAACCGCAGCAGCTTGGACTGAAGCCGCAAATCCATCTCCCCAATTTCATCGAGGAACAGAGTGCCCTTGCCTGCCTTGCGGATGATCCCCGGCTCGTCCCGCACCGCTCCGGTAAAGGCTCCCTTTTTATAGCCGAACAGTTCTCCTTCCAATAAGGATTCCGGCAGGGCGGCGCAGTTGACGGCGATAAAGGGCTGATCCCGCCGGTTGCTGGTAAAGTGGAGCTTGTTGGCAATCAGTTCCTTTCCGGTGCCGCTTTCCCCGGTGATCAAAACCCCGGCCTTGGTGTCTTTCACCTGATCGATCAGCCGCAGAACCTGCTGCATCTGGGGGGAGTCTCCGATGATTTCGTTGCGGATCACATCCTCCAGGCTGTTGATGGTCCTGCGCATATCCAGCTGCCCGGCGGCCTTTTCCAGCAGCAGCAGAAGTTGGCTGGTCTGCACCGGCTTTGTGATGAAGTAGAAGGCCCCCGCCTGAATGGCCTCCACCGAGCTTTCAATGGAGGAATAGGCGGTCATGATGATGATGGCCGCCCCGGGGTTGTGGCCTAGCATCTTCTTCATCAGGTCAATGCCGTTTTCCTTGCCCAGCCGCAGGTCCAGCAGCACCAGAGAGATGTCGTGGGTGCGCATCAGCTCCAGAGCATCCTTGCCGTTGTCGCAGGTAAACACTTGGTAGTCCTGCTCTAAAGCAAAGGTGAGGGATTTTAATATGGCTTTTTCGTCATCCACCAAAAGAATCTTAAACATAGCTACCTCCTGACAGCGGTCAGGCAGATGGTCATGCCGGTCTCGCTGCTTTGGGCGGTGAGAGAGCCGCCGTTTTCCTCCGCCATCTGCCGGGAAATAAATAGTCCCAGCCCGTTTCCGCTGCTTTTGGTTGTAAAAAAGGGGTCGAAGATGTACAGCAGTGCCTGAGCGTCCACACCCTGTCCGTTGTCGGCAATTTCCAGCACAACCCGGTCAGCGGTAACAACGGCCTCCACGGTGATGCAGGGGTCGGGAGTCTGGCTAAGGGCATCGATGCTGTTGATAAAGATGTTGATGAGAATCTGCCGCAGGTGGTTGCGGTCAAAGAAGATACAGATGTCGTCGGCCACATAAAGAACCACCTCAATCTCCCGCAGCTGCACATGGAGGAAGGAGAGGACATTTTCCAAAGACTCCCGCAGGGGAACCGGCTCCTGGTCGGGCTGCCGGGGAGCGGTGTATTCGATAAACTCCTTGATGAGGGCATCGATCCGCTCGATTTCCGGGGGGATATCCTCCGCCACCGCCGCCATGAACTTAGGGTTGTCGATCTTGTGGGGAATCTGCTCAGCATAAAACCGGATGGAGGCCAATGGATTGCGGATTTCGTGGGCGATGGAGGAGATGATCTTATCCATGAACTGGAGCTTATCGTATTCCCGCAGCTTGTCCATGGCAGCCTTCTGCTTGGCGGTTTCCTCGGCAATCACCTGCTTGAGCTTGCGGTTCACCCGCTCGAAAGCGTAGGTGATAAAGACGATGAGCAGCAGGGAACCGATCATAATGGTCAAAGTCAGCCGCAAGTTTTCTGCCTTGTTGGCAATAGGCACACCGAACCACTTGCGGTAAAGCTGGTCGTAGATGCCGCTGTCCTGCACCGCCTTGATGCCTGCGTTGAGCTGTTCCAGCAGCTGGGTGTTGTCCTTGGCCACGGCAATGGCGTAGTCCCGCCGATTAAAGGCGTTGCCCACCACGGCAATCTCGCTGGAAATATTGTGCCGGGTGCTAAAGTAGTTGATGACCAGCGTATTGCAGACCAAAGCCTCCACCTCTCCCCGGTACAACGCCATTAGTGCTAGCTCCGGGTTTTGATAGGATACCACAACTGCTCCCTGCTGTTCTAAATTGGTATTGCGGGCATCGCCAACATCTACCCCTACCCGCCGCCCCGCCAGATCGTTCAGGGAGCGAATGTCGGTGGTTTCCACCCGTATGTAGATGGAGTCGGTGTTCTGCACCAGCGTGTTGGAAAAGGAAAAATGCTGTTTGCGGGCATCGGTCACCTTCATCCCCTGAATAATATCCACCTGTCCGGTATGAATGGCCCGGTAGGCCTTCTCCCAAGGCAGAGGAATAAATTCCAGTTCCCCATCGGTAAACAGGGCGATGGCCTTCATCAGATCCACATTGAAGCCTTTAAAGGCACCATCCACATCCACAAACTCGTAGGGCGGAAAGTTCTCGTCTCCTGCCACCCGCAGGGACTGGGCGAAGGCGGGCCTAGCGTAAACCAGAACGGACACCAAAAACACTGCCGCCACCAGCAACCGCTTCATGATAATCCCCCTTTTCTTAAGGCTCATTGTACCACAGCGGGGGGCGGCAGGACAATAGAGTTTCTGCAAAATTTGCAGTGCAATATTTGCGCATTTGTTGCGAAATGCTTAGAGCAACAACGGAGGAATCACATTTTTTGTTGATTTAACATATGGCACAAACTTTGCTGATTGTAAATTAATGAAACCATCTGCCGGAAGGCATACTACTAAAAAAGGAGGACAGAGTACGTTTTGCGGCAAAGATCGGCATAATCGGTTTACGAAAACGATTTTGGGAGGTAAAATAGTATGTCTTTTGAAGTCATTGAAAATGTCTTTACCATCAATGCGGATATGGTGATGACGGTAGCCATGGCGGCGGTGTTGCTGCTAATCGGTTACTTTGTCAAGAGCAAGGTTCACTTTTTGGAAAAATACTGCATTCCCGCCCCGGTAGTCGGCGGCTTCCTCTTTATGTTTATCACTTGGGCCGGACATTCCACCGGTGCCTTTGCCTTTAGCTTCACCACCACCCTGCAGTCCTTCTTTATGCTGGCCTTCTTCACCACGGTGGGTCTGGGCGCCAGCCTTTCCCTGCTGAAAAAGGGCGGAATCCTGCTTGTGGTATACTGGTTGGTAGCGGGAGTGGTTTCGATTATTCAGAACACCATCGGTGTTGCACTTTCCGCCGTGACCGGATTGGAGCCTGCCTACGCCCTGCTTTCCAGCGCCATCACCATGATTGGCGGCCACGGAGCCGGCGCGGCCTACGGCAGCACCTTTGAGGGAATGGGCTATCCGGCCGGAACCCTGGTGGGAGCCGCCGCCGCTACCTTTGGCCTGATTTCTTCCGTGATGGTGGGCGGACCCGTTGCCCGCCGCCTCATCGAGAAACACGATCTCAGACCCGACGACAGCGAAAACTTTGACACCAGCGTCACCGAGATCAATGCCGCCACCGGCGAAGCCCTCACCGGTTTGGATGTGATGAAGAACGTCACCGCTATTCTGGTGAGCATGGCTCTGGGCACTCTGGTTTCTGGCTGGATCGGCAAGCTGATCGGCATGGATTTCCCCACTTATGTAGGCGCTATGTTTGTGGCCATGATTGTCCGCAACGTCAACGAAAAAACCCGCTGGTACAAATTTGACTATCCTCTGGTGGAGGGAATTGGCGACGTCACCCTTGGCCTGTACCTTTCCATGGCTCTGATGACCCTAAAGCTGTGGGACCTTGCCGGACTTGCCGGCCCAATGTTCATCGTCCTGGCCTGCCAGGTGCTCTTCCTGGTGCTCTTTGCCTACTTTGTGGTATTCCGCATTCTGGGCAAAAACTACGACGCCGCTGTCATGTGCGCAGGCCTTTTGGGCCACGGACTGGGCGCCACCCCCACCGCCATCGTCAACCTCACCGCTGTGAACGAGCGGTACGGCATGTCCCGCCGGGCCATGATGATTGTACCCATCGTAGGCGCCTTCCTGGTGGATATCATTTATCAGCCCGCCACCGTATGGTTTATCAAGATGTTCGTTCCCAACCTCAACGCATAACGCATTTTAACCCAGAGCATTAAAATAGGAGGACTTATCAATGGCAAAAATTGTTCAATGCATCCCCAACTTTAGCGAAGGCAAAGACCAAACCGTCATCGGCGCTTTGGTGGAGACCGCCGGAAGCGTTCCCGGCGTCACCCTGCTGGACCATTCCTCCGACGCCAGCCACAACCGGAGCGTCTTTACTCTGGTGGGCTCCCCTGAAGGCGTGGCAGAAGCCGCCTTCCGCCTGTGCAAGCTGGCCAGTGAGAAGATCGATATGACCAAGCACAGCGGCGAGCATCCCCGGATGGGTGCCACCGACGTCATTCCCTTTGTTCCCATTCAGGATGTCACTGTAGAGGAGTGCGTAGGGCTTTCTAAGCAGGTGGCCCAGCGAATTTGGGATGAGCTAAAAATCCCCAGCTTTTTGTACGAGTATTCTGCCAGCCGCCCTGAGCGAAAGAATCTGGCCAAGGTTCGTAAGGGCCAGTTCGAAGGCATGCCTGAAAAACTGCTGGAGGAAGATTGGGCCCCTGACTACGGTGAGCGGAAAATCCATCCCACCGCAGGCATCACCGCCATCGGCGCACGGCCCCCTCTGGTTGCCTTTAACGTCAACCTCAACACCTCCGATCTGGACATCGCCAACAAGATCGCCAAGACCATCCGGGGTTCTTCCGGCGGATACCAGCACTGCAAGGCCATCGGCGTCATGCTGGAGGACCGGAACATTGCTCAGGTTTCCATGAACATGGTAAACTACGAGGGAACCCCCCTCTACCGCGCTTATGAAGCCATCCGCTTCGAAGCCGCCCGCTGGGGTGTAGAGATCATCGGCAGCGAGATCATCGGGCTCACTCCCGCCAAGGCCCTCATCGATGCCGCCGAGTACTACCTCAAGATCGAAAACTTTGATTATGGCAAGCAGGTACTGGAAAATCACCTGCTGTAAAGACAAAGCGGTGCGGGGCGGTCCGGTTGGGCCGCCCTGTTTCCGGATTAAAGCAATCCAAAACCGATCAAATCAATATGGAGGAATCACCCTATGAAACTTGCGGATATGACCGTGACAGCCTTTGCCGACCTTCTGGCTTCCAGCGAGCCCGCCCCCGGCGGCGGCTCCACCGCGGCTCTGGAAGGGGCGTTGGGAGCCGCTCTGGTGGGGATGGTAGCCACCTTTACCATCGGGCGGAAAAAGTATGCCGAGCACGAGGAGCTGATGAAGGAAATCGTAGCGGATGCGCAGCAGCTTCGGGCCCAGCTCATCGACGTCATCGACCGGGACACCCAAGCCTTCAACGGCGTTTCGGCAGTCTTTGCCATGCCTAAGGAAACCGACGAGGAAAAGGCCGCCCGCACCGCCGCTATGCAGGAAGCCCTCAAAGCCTGTACCCTGACTCCCTTTGAGATGATGGAGTGCTCCCTCAAGGCTCTGGAACTTGCCGAAAAGATGCCCGGCAAGTTCAACGTAAACGCTGCCAGTGATCTGGGGGTGGGAGCCCTCAGCCTCAAGGCTGCCGTGCAGGGGGCGTGGCTCAACATCCTTATCAACATCGGTGGCATCAAGGACGAAGCTTTTGTGGCCAAGTACCGCTCCGAGGGAGAGGCCATCCTCCACAAAGCCCTGCCCTTGGCCGACAAAATCTACGCCCATGTGCTGGAGTGCGTCTCATGAATTGCGCCGTCACCCGCCAAAAGGATTTAAACACCAGCCTGTGGAGCGGTGGAAAGACCACCCAGCTGTTTCTCTATCCCCCCGGTTCCAGCTATGCCGCCCGGGATTTTGAGATTCGCATCTCCTCCGCCACCGTGGATGACAACGGCTCCGTCTTTACCGACCTGCCCGGTTACCATCGGCTTCTTATGCCCCTTAACCACTCTATGCATCTGGTTTACGAGGGCAGGGGAGAGGTGACCATGGAGCCCTTTCAGGTGGAGGAGTTTGAGGGCGAGTGGCACACCACCTCCTACGGGAAGTGCACCGACATCGGCGTCATGCTGGCAGAAGGCTGGCAAGGGCAGATGAAGGCGGTGGGAAAGGGAACGTATAATGGCAAACCCGGCTTTATCGCCCTGTACGCTCTGGCCGATCACGTAAAGGTTCGCTGTGAGGAAAACGGTGAAAGCTGTGAGGAGACTCTCTCCCAAGGGGATTTTTTTCTGGTGGAATCTCAGGAAGCCCCCAAGCTGGTGATAGAAGCTCAAGTCCCCAAAGCTGCCGTGTTGTTTCGGTTGTTTCGGGGTTAAAACAAGAACCAAAGGGCCTTCGGGATGAGGGCCCTTTCGGCGTTTGCAAAGATTTTTTGCACAGATTGCCCCGGCAGCCCAATGGACTTGCCGGAGTCTTGAGTATCCGGGGAAGAATACTTTTGTCCACCAGATAGGGATAAAAGGCCGCAAAGCTGATAAAAATAGCGAAAGCAGTTGCATCCGGCAGGGATTTGTGGTACACTTATTCGGCATAAATGAATCCACACGCCATAACGAGGCATCCGCGCGGTGGCCGGTTTTTCCGGCGGGGCGGACTGCCTGAGCGGGATGGCGGCGGAACAACCAAAAGGAGGAAACTAAACATGAGCATTGTATCCATGAAGCAGCTTCTGGAGGCGGGCGTCCATTTTGGACACCAGACCCGTCGCTGGAACCCCAAAATGGCCCCCTACATCTTTACCGAGCGCAACGGCATCTATATCATCGACCTGCAAAAAACGGTGAAGAAGCTGGAAGAGGCCTACCTGTTTGTCAGAAGCCTTGCCGAGCAGGGCGAGACCATTCTCTTTGTCGGCACCAAAAAGCAGGCCGCCGACTCTATCCGCGACGAGGCCACCCGTGCTGGCGCCCACTATGTCAACGCCCGTTGGCTGGGCGGCATGCTCACCAACTTCGGCACCATCCGCACCCGTATCGAACGTCTTGCCAGACTGCGTACCATGGAAGAGGATGGCACCTTTGACAAGCTGACTAAGAAAGAAGTCGCCAAGCTGACTCTGGAAATTGAGAAGCTGGAGAAGTTCCTTGGCGGTATCAAAACCATGGAAAAACTGCCCGGCGCTCTCTTTGTCGTGGATCCCCGCAAAGAAAGAATCGCCGTGGCCGAGGCCAGAAAGCTGGATATTCCCGTTGTGGCCATCGTAGACACCAACTGCGACCCCGACGAGATTGACTATATCATTCCCGGCAACGACGACGCCATCCGTGCAGTCAAGCTGATCAGCCAGATCATGGCCAACGCCTTGATCGAAGGCCAGCAGGGCCGGGATGCCGCTGCCGCGTCCGAGCAGGAGGATGCGGCTGTGGCCGAGGAAGAAGCCGAGGCCGCCCGGCAGTACTAAAAAGCTGCATACGACTACTTGAAATAAGGAGAGTGCATATCAATGGCATTTACCGCTAAGGATGTTCAGAGCCTGCGGGAGAAGACCGGCGTGGGAATGATGGACTGCAAAAAAGCCCTGACCGAGGCAAACGGTGACATGGAAAAGGCTGTTGAGCTGCTGCGGGAAAAAGGGCTTGCCGCCGCCGCTAAAAAAGCCGGCCGCATCGCTGCCGAAGGCGTTGTCTGCTCCACTGTACAAGGCAACGTAGGCGCAGTGGTGGAGGTTAACTCCGAAACCGACTTTGTAGCCAAAAACGAAGATTTTGTGAATTTTGTCGAAGCGGTGGCCAACACTGTGATTGCGGAGAATCCTGCCGACATGGATGCTCTGATGAACGCAAAGCTGGCCGGCTCCGGCGAGACGGTACAGGCAGCCCTGCAGGATAAAATTCTGGTCATCGGCGAGAACCTGAAGATTCGCCGCTTTGAGCGGTACGAAGGCGTCTGCGCCAGCTATGTCCACGGTGGCGGCCGCATCGGTGTTCTGGTTCAGTTTGAGACCGATCTGGGCGACAAAGCCGAGTTCGAAGCGTATGGCAAGGATATTGCTATGCAGATTGCGGCGGTTGGCCCCCAGTATGTCAGTCGGGAAGATGTCCCCGCCGAAGTGGTGGACAAGGAGAAGGAAATTCTCACCGTTCAGGCCATGAACGAGGGCAAACCCCAAAACATCGCCGAAAAGATGGTGGCCGGCCGGATCAGCAAGTTCTACAAGGAAATTTGCCTTGTGGACCAGCCCTTCGTTAAGAATGGTGACCAGAGCGTTGCCGAGTACACCGAAGCTACTGCCAAAGAACTAGGCGGCAGCATTAAGATTCTGCGCTTTACCCGCTTTGAAAAGGGCGAGGGTCTGGAAAAAAGAGAAGACAACTTCGCCGATGAAGTTGCCGGCATGATGAAATAGCTTGCAGCCACTGCAAGGCCCATGAAAAGTCCCCTGTTCTCCGGAACAGGGGACTTTTATCACATCTGTCGCTGTATGAGACAGAGATTGCAGAGGAATGGCGGCCTTGTTACGCTGCAAAAGGGAAAGCTTAACGGGGGTACAGTTCTTTTCCGCGGCAGCGCCTTTCCTGTCACTGGGTAGCGGTAGGCAACGGACTTTCGGCCAAGGAGGTGGGTCTTCGTCCTGTCCTTTAAGCCTCTTCCTGAAACAAGCGATTGATCTCATCCGGAGCCAAGGTGCCAAAGGCCTCCAAAAAGAGGTCTGTGGCTGCGGGAGAGAACTGAGTGCCTCGGCAACGAATCAGCTCCGAAATGGCATCCTGGTGGCTTATAGCCGCCTTGTAGACCCTTTGATGGGTCATAACATCATAAGCATCTACCACCGAGATGATTTGGGCCAATAGAGGAATTTGATCTCCCTTTTTGCCCAAAGGGTAACCGGTTCCATCCCAGCGCTCGTGATGGCTTAGCACCTCCTGAGCGATGCCCGACAGTTCGATGGAAGCCCCCATGATGTTCTGGCCGATTTCGCAGTGGGTTTGCATAATCTTCCACTCTTCCGGGGAAAGAGGCCCCGCCTTGCCAAGGACGTGGTCGGGAATCCCCAGCTTTCCCACATCATGCATAGAAGCCAGAAGCTTGAGCCGTGCCAAATCGTGGGAGGAAAGAGAGAGCTTTTTGCCAATCACCTCCACCATCTTTTCCAGGCGCAGCAGATGCTCGCTGGTTTCGGCATTGCGCACCCGCAGGGCCTCCTTGAGGGAGTAGACCGCCTGACTGTAGGCGCTACTCCGCTGAATTGCCTTGTTGTCCAACATTCTGTTTTCCGCAATGCGGAACAAATCCTCGATGTTTGGGGCCTCCAGGTGATGAGCAATTCCCCAGGAAACACTCACCGGCAGCAGTTGGGTATCGGTTTCCCGGCAGAATCGGGCCACCCTTAGGCAGCAGGCTTCAATTTCCCTGGCATCCATGGAGTAGGCGATCACGGCAAACTGATCCCCGTCGATTCGTGCAATATGCCGATTTTCGTAAAAAGCAGATTTGATCCCCAGAGCCACCTGAGTCAGGACATAATCTCCCTTGGAGTGCCCAAATACATGGTTGACCAGCTTGAGTCCGTTGACATCAAAAAGGATCAGGCTAAAGTTGATCTTATCATTTTCGCGGCATTTTTGCAGAATCTGCCAAAATCTGCGGCGGTTATAGGTCTTGGTTAAATCATCGTAGTCCAACTGGTGCTTCGACTGCCCCTGTACCCAGCTGTTCCCATTAATGTCCCGGGCCAGCCCGATGGTTTTTACAATGTGTCCCTGCAAATCCCGCAGAGTAAAAATATTAAAAAGATGCCAGCAGTATTCCTTCCCGTACAGGCCGCTGTGAAAGAGCGTGGAACAACCCTTTTTCTCCTCTGCGGTCCGGTCATTTTCCCCCGGGGAGCAGGAGCCTTCGGCAGCCGGCTGCTCTGTCCCGGCAATCAGCTCCAACCAGTCTTGATAGGCCGATCGGCCCGAGGATTGGCGGTAGTCCTGCCCCTGCTGAGCGGTATGGGGGGCTTTGCTTTTTGCCAGCATCTGTAGAATAGAAGAATCTGCTTCCTGTACGCAAAGCTCCAAGCCCTGGGGTCCATCCCGCACCTGAAAAAGCAGAACAGGGTGCTTTTCGATGTCGCGCTTATCATATTCCAACATAAAAAAGGGCCCCCTTTCCAAAGGAATATGTATGGTGGATTGGGGCCCTAAAACTATTCGATTCCAACGCTCTATCTTATGCCGGGCGGAACACAAGAGTTCCTGAGGGAAAACACAGACAAGGCAAAAACTTGTCAACCCCAAAATGATAAAATACCTACCAAAAAACGGAATTAAAAACTATAGCACTTTGCTAAAATGCATCTCCCAAATTAGTGGAAAAACGCCGAATTCTGTCGAACAACGTCGCAATCAATCGATAAGCACGCATTCTGTCTGATTTCCGTCACATATAATGTGATTAACGGTCGTATCAGGGGGATTTTTGTGGCTTTGACATCTTTGATTATTACAGACAAGCAAGAACTTTTCCGGTATTACGAAAGCGCTTTTCGTACCGGAGATATCTATGCCAAGCATTCGTTTTTTCATTTGCAGGAAGTGGCCCATAAGCTGGTTGCCACGCAACCGGATATTTTGTTGATAGAAACTTCTTTTGGTGATAAGGTTGCTCAACTGCTGAGCAATTTTTCCGAAATGCAGCTCGCCCGCCGCCCGGCTATCTTTGTCTGCCTGGAGAATCGCACCTCCAGCTGGGAGCAGCTGATTCTGCGCAAGGGAGCAATGTACGTCTTCGACAAGACCATGAGTGAAAGAAATATTGTGAGTTGCGTGATTCACCTATATTCCCTTTATTATTCTGTGGAACGGGAGGAAAAACTATTCCCGGAGCTGGTGCGCCTGCTGCGGGATTGTGGGTTTTCTCCCCAGCATCGGGGTTATGCCTGCATTGTGGACAGTGTGCAGATGCTCTTAAAAGAGGTGGAGTATTATCAGTCTCTCACCAAAAAAGTGTATCCCCATATTGCCAGAAAGCAGTCAACAACTCCCATCCGGGTGGAAAAAAATATCCGTGATGCGATTCGCCACGCATGGTCCAAAGGGGATCGGCAGGCCATCCAAAAGTATTTGGGCTTTGGCGACGACGAAAAGCCGCCCAGCAACGGAAAGCTGATTTCTTCTATTTGTGAGCGACTGCGGGAAACCTTGTACGAAAAGGAATATTCCACAGTGGATACCATGAAGGATTATTAAAGCAGGACCAAAACCCAAGCTATTGGTAACGCAAGCACCGCCCAATGCCCCTTGTCTTTCCCCCAAAAAAGGGGTAAGATAATGGAAAGGATAGGGGGGGCTGCTTGTGCGTTGGCAGATTTGGAAACAGAGAGTGACGACCGCACTATATAGACTATTTCAGGGGCGCTACGGCACAGACCAGCTCACCGTGGTTTTATTTGTTGTATCCGTACTCTGTTCGTTAGTGGCGCGGTTTTCCCGTCTGCCCTGGCTGATGCTGCTATACTATGCTGGGATGCTCTTTGGATTCTGGCGGATGTTTTCCCGCAACTTTGCGGCCCGCAGCCGGGAAAATCAGTGGATGCTCTCTCTGGTCTACAAGGCGAGGATGCAGGGCAGAATGCTGCGCAACCGCTTTCGGGACCGGAAGGATTTCCACTACCTAAAATGCCCCGCTTGCGGCCAGCATCTGCGGGTACCAAAAGGCAAGGGGAAGATCGAAATCACTTGCCGCAGCTGCCGCGCTGCCTTCATCCGCAAGGTGTAAGGCGGGGTTCCAGCGATGGAGCACGAGGATGCCGGTACTCCCACAGTTTTTTAAAAGCAGAAGAAAAAGCTCCTGCTGCAGTTTGCGCTGCGGCAGGAGCTTTTGTGTATTCATCTATAATTATATGTTGTTCGGAGGCTGCTCAGCCAAGGGCCACATCCAGCATCATCATCACGGCAAAGCCTGCCATGGTGCCCAGAGCTGAAAGGTCGGAGCCGTCCCCTACCTGAGCCTCGGGGATCAGTTCCTCCACCACCACAAAGATCATAGCCCCGGCGGCAAAGGAAAGAGCATAGGGCAAAACGGGGGTGATGGCGGTGACCAGCCAAGCTCCCACAATAGCGGAGATGGGCTCCACCACGGCAGAAAGCTGCCCGTAGTAGAAGCTCTTTGCCCGGGAAACCCCCATCCCCCGCATGGGGATGGAAACTGCAGCGCCTTCGGGGAAGTTCTGAATGC
This sequence comes from Oscillospiraceae bacterium, assembly GCA_018434245.1. GTDB lineage: Bacteria > Bacillota > Clostridia > Oscillospirales > Ruminococcaceae > WRAV01. Next base: position 18,868 of record JAHDPQ010000004.1, on the reverse strand, counting down.
CGATGCCCAGCGCCAAAACCATGGCGGAAAACAGCATGGATTTGCTTCCGTTGATGGCGCCAAAGGCCACGCCCACCGCCAATCCCTCGGGAATATTGTGGAGGGTGATGGCCAGCACCAGCAAAAGGGTGCGGGCATGTCCGGCAGAAGCACCACCCTCGGATTTTTCGTCGGGGAAGCCCAGATGCAGATGAGGAATTACCTTATCCAGCCCCCATAAAAAGATGCCGCCTAACAGAAAACCCACCAGCGCCGGCACAAAGGAGAAAAAGCCCATGTGCTCCGAAAGCTCGATGGCAGGGGCCAACAGAGACCAAAAGCTGGCAGCAATCATTACGCCGGCGGCAAATCCAAGCATCAGGTTGGTCACTCGTTTTCCCAAAGTTTTAAAGAAGAACACTAGCGACGCACCGGCAGCGGTCATGCCCCAGGTAAACAGTCCGGCCAGGCCGGCCAGAGCTACCGGGTGCAGATTTAACAAAGCTTGCATCCCATCACAACCTTTCTGGGAGATTTTACAATATCATATCACAAAGCCTTTTATTTTGCCACCTAAAATCTCAGGTGGAGCAACAAGGTTTTTCAATAAAGGGCAGCTCCTGAAAAGAGGCCACTGTTCGCTATATTTTGAAAAGTAGGATGCGGCTTACACCGGAATCTATGCCCGGCAGGGATCAGGGAGACTGCCCGGCTGTTCTGTGTCATGGGACCCCCTCCTTTCCGGTGCGGGGTGAATTTTATAGGCCCCTTTCTTCATCCCTGTGAAGCATCCATATTGTCCTATAAAAAAACGGGAGGCAACGCATGTTCGCGTCGTCTCCCGCTTGGCTTTTTAATGATTGGAGCCGGTCAGTCAATGACCTGTAGCTCCTTAGGATAAGCGTTGAGGACCTCGCAGCCGTCTTGGGTGACCAACACCAAATCCTCGATCCGCACACCGAATTCCCCTGGTAGATAGATGCCCGGCTCCACCGAAAAGACCATCCCCGCCTCCACCGGCGTGTGGGAGCTCCCGCTGACGTCTGGGGGCTCATGGCAGTCCAGCCCGATACCGTGGCCCAGACGGTGGGTAAAGTAAGGGCCGTAGCCTCCCTGTGCAATCACATCCCGGGCGGCTTTGTCCAGATCGGAAAGCAGCACCCCCGGCTGAATTTTGGCGATGGCTGCCTCGTTGGCCCGCCGCACCAGCTCATACACCTGCCGCTGTCTTTCGGAAACGGTCCTAAAAAATACCGTGCGGGTCATATCGCACCAGTACCGCCCGATGGGGGTGAAGATGTCGATGGTGACGCTGTCCCCCGGCTTGAGCAGGGTGCTGTCAGGACTGTGATGAGGATCAGAACCGTTGGCCCCAAAGCAGACCAGCTGAGTTCCCTCGCAGTCGGCACCGTTTTGCAGGAACAAGCGATTCACCTGAGCGGCCAGCTCATTTTCCGCTACCCCCTCCCCAAGCATCCCCATCACCGATTCCATGACCTTGTCGTTGATGCGGGAGTTTGTCCGCAGCTTTTCCTGCTCCACGTCGTCCTTTTGCTTGCGGGCCAGATCCACCGGGTCGGAGCCGGGAACGGGGACAATGTCCCGGCGCAGTTCCATCAGTCCCATAAGAAACTTGCTGTACCAAAATTTATCAATACCCAGTCTTCCAGGTTTTGCCACCTGCGCAAGACCGGTAACAGGGTTATCTCCATCCCCGTGGCAGACCAGAGGTAGGTCCGGCGTATCGGCCAGCCCAAAGATGGCGTTGGCAAAGAGAACCGCCTTGCCCCGACAGTCCAAATAGAGTGCCAGCATCCGCTCGTGAGGCTCCACCCAATAGCCGGTGAGGTAATAGACCGAAGCCGGAGAGGAGATGACGATCTGCTCCAACTCCTCCAGCTTCATGTACTCCACCACACGCTCCAGCCGCTGCCGATTCATACATTCATCTCCTTTATCCCGGTCACCTTGTTATTTTGCCAGCACGCAGACCAGCCGACAGGGCTTTTGGGTGCGGTTTTCGCACCAGTGATGCTCCCCTCTGGGAATCAGAGTGGCCTCCCCCTGACGGCAGATTCCTTTAAAGTCGCCGCTTTCGGTATATACTTCCCCTTCCACAAAGAAGGAGTACTCGTCCTGTTCATGGGCACCTGTGCCGTGCTCGGGAACCCGCTTGCCCGGCAACAGGGTGATATAGCTGACTTTGATGTCGCTGTATGTTCCCGTAAGATGGAACAGCTGCTGCATTTCGTACAGAGGCAGCCCTGTCACCGGAACCTGATCCAACGTTACTTTTTCCATAAGATGATACCTCCTGCCCTATTAGGCTCGTCCCCGCATTCTGGGGTCCAGATAATCCCGCAGGCCGTCGCCGATAAAGTTGGCCCCAATGGCCACGCTAAAGATCGCCAGCCCGGGAAAGGTGGAAATCCACCAGTAGTTGAAGGTGAGAACGCCGTCGCTGACCATGGCGCCCCACTCCGCCATGGGAGGCTGTACCCCCAGCCCCAAAAAGGAAAGCCCCGAGAACATCAGGATGGCATTGCCCAAATCCAAAGTGGCCATGACAGCCATGGAGCCCACACTGTTGGGCAGAATTTCCCGGTACAGAATCCGCAGATGGGATGCCCCCAGAATGCGGCTGGCGGTGACATAGTCGTTTTCCTTGACGGAAATGACGATGCTTCGGGTCAGGCGGGCGTAGTTGGGCCACCAGATGATGGCCATGGCAAAGATGGAGTTGCTGATGTTGGGCCCCAGAGCCGCCGCGATCACCATGGCGAGAATCAGGGGAGGGAAGGACTGCACCATTTCGCTAAAGCGCATCATAATGTCGTCCACCACACCGCCCACATAGCCGGAAATACCTCCAAACAGGATGCCCACCGCAAACGAGATCAAGACAGTGATCACCCCGGCGGTGATGGAAATCCGGCTGCCGTACAGCACCCGGCTGAACACATCCCGCCCAAGGCTGTCGGTCCCAAACCAGTGCTGGGTACTGGGGGGCTGAAAGCGCCCCGCCATATCTTGATGGGTGATGGGGTGATAGGGAACCAGCACCGGAGCTAGAATCGCCGCCAGAATCCAGGCGACGCAGATGATAAGCCCCAGCTTAAACATAAAGTTTTTTTGTTTTAATAATTGTCTTGCGGTATTCATGCTATCTCCTCCTACTGATACCGAATTCTGGGGTCGATCACACCGTAAAGAATATCGATCAGCAGATTGACCACAACATAGGTGACCGCAATCAGCAGAGAAACCCCGCAAATAGCGGGAAAGTCAAGGGTGGTGGCGGAAAGGTAGGCATACTGTCCAATCCCCGGCCACGAGAAGATTTTTTCCACAAACACCATGCCCCCCAGCAGGTTGCAAAAGCCCATGCCGCTCACGGTGATCACCGGGATCAGAGCGTTGTTAAGGGCGTGGCCCACCACCACCCGGCTCTCCTTCATTCCTTTGGAGCGGGCGGTGCGGATGTAGTCCATGGACATGGCCTCCAGCAGGTTGGAGCGAGTCTGGCGAGTGATGAGTCCCATGGTGAAAAAGCCAAGCACCATGGCGGGAAGAATCAGGTGGGAGAGGGAATTGGCAAGCATTTCCCAGTCCCCCCAGGAGATGGCGTCCAGCACATACAGGCCGGTTCCGCCGGTGGGGTTAAAGATGCGGGGGTCGATCCGCCCGCCGCTGGGAAACCACTTAAGCTTGCCGCAGAACACCGACATCACCAGCAGGGCAAACCAAAAGCTGGGCAACGAGACCCCGCTGACCGAAATGGCCCGCAGAATCTGGTCCGCCGGCTTGTTCTGAAAGATGGCGGAAAGGATTCCAAACCCTACCCCCAGCACAATGGCGATGATCATGGCAAAGATAGAAAGCTCCAACGTTGCGGGAAAGTACTGGGCAAGATCCTGCAGCACCGGTCTTCCTGTCCGGATGGAAGTGCCGAAATCGCCGCGCAGCATGTTGGACATATAGACGATGTACTGCTCGTGCAAAGGCTTGTCCAGCCCCCACTTAGCCTCGTAAGCGGCGACGATTTCCGGGTCGTTCATGGCGGTTTGGCTCAGGTTGGCCGCAACCGGGTTGCTGGGCACCATGTGGGAGATCAAAAACACCATGACCGAAACTCCCAGCAGCAAAACCACCATTAGTAGCAGACGTCTGATCAAATACCGGAACAAAAAGGCACTCCTTTCTTCAAACGATGAGATAGGTTTATTGATAGGGCGCTGGCAGGAACAAAACAAGGACTTTCCGCTCATTTGCTTCAACAAACCCTGATGCCATGCCGGAACGCCGCCTTGGCAAATTCCGGCATGGCATCCAAACAGATTCCGTTTCCTTAATTATTTGGCTACCAGATCACAGAGCTGGATTTTGCACAGATCATTGTAGGCAACATTTTCCAGCCGGTCGGAGCGGTAGGCAAAAGTTTTGGGATGCTGCAGCAGGAAGGCAAAGGGGTTATCCTGATCAAACAGCTGTTGCAGCTCCTCGGCGTACTGGGCCCGCTGGACGGGATCGGTTTCCACCTGAATTTTGCCTGCCAAATCCCACAGAGGCTGGTTTTCCGCCGTCAGCTCCCACTTGGTGCGGTTGCCGTAAGCGGTACCGTGCTCGCCGGTTCCCGGCAGGAAGGCAAACTGGTTGTTGATGTCGTAGTAGTCGGGGGACCAGAACATGACGTAGAAGGGCATGGAAGCATCCCGCATCTTTTCGTAAACCAGAGTGGCTTCCAGCGTCTCAATGTTGACGTTGATGCCGATTTCGGAAAGATCCTGCTTTACCTTCTGGGCGATGGTGGTCCACTCCAGACCCTCGGAGTTGTTGTTGGCGCAGGTGAGGGTGATGTCAAAGCCATCGGGATAGCCGGCCTCTGCCATAAGAGCCTTGGCTTTTTCCAGATCCCGGCTGTTTTCGTCCCGAGTCAGAGCACCGGAAAAGCCATTCTGCACAAAGTTGAGGGGGATGGTGCAGCCCTCGCCCCCCAGAGTGAGGTAGCCGGGGTAATCCAGAGCGTAGCGAACGGCCTCCTGCACCTTGGGATTGGCCATCTCGGGAGAAAGAGCTTCATCCCGGTTCATCACCAAAAAGGTGATGAGGGCGGTGGCGCCGTTAGAGATGGCAATGCCTTCCTTGCCCTCCAGCTGCTTGGCGGTTTCGGTATTTAGCCCGAGGGAAATGTCGATCTCGCCGTTTTGCAGGGCGGTGATCTGGGCATCTACACTGGGCATCTCCTTGAGGATGATGGTGTCGATGTTGCTGGCCTTGCCCCAGTAGTTGGGGTTCTTTTCCAGAACCAGCTGCTCCTTGGGAGTCCAGCTCTTGATGATGTAGGGGCCGGAACCCGCGGAGGTGGTGTCCAGCCATGCCTTGGCGGTGTCGCCGCCGGTATCGGAACCGCCGTGTTCCTTGACCACCTCACTGTCCAGAATGCAGTAGGCGTTGGAGGTCAGCTTTACCAAAAAGGAAGCATCGGGCTCGGTCAGGGTAAACACCACGGTGTAATCATCGGGCGCCTCCACCTTCTCCACGATTTTGACATTGGAGTAGGCGTTGCTGTCCTTCATATTCAGCACCCGGTTGATGCTCCAGACCACATCCTTGGCAGTGAGCTTGTTGCCGCTGGCAAAGGCCACATCGTCCCGCAGGGGGAAGGTGTAAACCGTATGGGTGTCGTCAATCTCCACCCCGGTGGCCACAGAGGGAACGGGGGTTCCCATGGTGCCGGATTCCACGCGGTACAGCATGTCGTAGGCCGCATAGGAAATCATGTTGGCATAAGGCTCATACATGTTGCCCGGATCCAGAGTGATTAGGTCAGACTGAGCACCGATCACCACAGTGTTGGGCTGTGCGGGCACTGCCCCGGAACCGGAAGCATCGCTGCCTTGGGGAGTAGAAACCCGTCCGCTGCTTCCGCCGGCGCAGGCGGCCAACAGCGATACCAAAAGACTGCAGGTTAAAAGAATCGCCAATATCTTTTTCATCGTGTACCTCCTAATATAATAAAGGATGAGCTCCTTTATGGATGTTGTTCGTAGAGAAAACAGGAGACAAAGTGTTCCGGCTCCACCTCTTGCAGTGAGGGCCGCTCTCTGCGGCAACGCTCCATGACATGGGGGCAGCGGGTGTGAAAGGCACAGCCCACTGGGGGATCGGTGGGGCTGGGCAGGTCTCCCGAGAGCACAATCTGCGGGGGGACAGGCTCTGAGCTGCCGTCATCGATGATGGGGATGGCGGAAATCAGGGCCTGTGTGTAGGGATGCCTTGCGTCCTGATAGATGCGGTCCGCCGGTGCAAGCTCGACGATCTTGCCCAGATACATGACGCCGATGCGCTGGCAGCAGTGTTTGACCACACTGAGGTTGTGGGAAATAAACAGGTAGGTGAGGCTCAGCTGCTTCTGCAGGTCCTCCAGCAGGTTGATCACCTGGGCCTGAATGGAAACGTCCAGTGCCGAAACCGGCTCATCGCAGATGATCATCTGGGGATTGAGGGCAAGGGCCCGGGCGATGCCCACCCTCTGCTTTTGGCCGCCGGACATCTCGTGGGGGTAGCGCTCCAGATATTGGCTGGAAAGCCCCACCATATCGCAGAGCTCCAGAATCCTGCGCCTGCGCTCCTCCCCAGTAAGCATACCGTGAATGACAAAAGGCTCGCTGAGAATCTCTGAAATCTTCCGTCTGGGGTTGAGGCAGGAGGAAGGGTCCTGAAAAATCATCTGGGATTTGCACCGGAACTCCTTGAGCCCCCGGCCCCGCAGGCGGGAAATATCCTTGCCGTCAAAAATGATCTTGCCGCCGGTAAGGGGGTAGAGCCGCAGAAAGGTTTTGCCCAGCGTGGATTTTCCACATCCCGATTCTCCCACCAGCCCAAAGGTCTCTCCTTTATAAATGGAAAGGGTGACACCGTCTACCGCATACAGGGTGGCCTTTTGGCCCCGCTCCTTTTTTACTGTAAAATGCTGCTTGACATCCTGTGCCTGCAGCAAAACCTCATTGTTCATGTTGTGTTACCTCTCGCTCCTTGTCTTCAAACAAAACGCACCGTACCCACCGGCCGTCGGGCAGAGCCCGAAGCTCGGGATGCTCCTTACGGCAACGCGCCTGAGCGTGCTTGCAGCGGGGATGAAAGCGGCAGCCTTCCGGCATCTGGCCGGCGTCGGGCACCATGCCCTCAATGGCCTCCAGCCGCTGGGTGGGTCCCGTTAGCCGGGGCAGAGCCTGAATCAAACCGGCGGTGTAGGGATGAAGAGGGTCCCGGAACAACAGCCTCACCGGGGAGGTCTCTACCATCTCCCCGCAGTACATCACCGCCACCCGGTCGCAGGAATCGGAGACAATACCAAGGTCGTGGGTGATCATGATGATCCCCATATCCCGCTGCCCCCGAATATCCTTGAGGAGTTTAAGAATCTGGGCCTGAATGGTGACGTCCAGCGCAGTGGTGGGCTCGTCGGCGATGAGCAAATCCGGGTCACAGGCCAGAGCGATGGCGATCATAATCCGCTGACGCATTCCGCCGGACAGTTGGTGGGGGTATTCCCGCAGCCGCTGGGCCGCATCGGGGATACCGCAAAGCTCCAGTAGCTCAAGGGCTTTGGCCTGGGCCTCTTTTTTGGAAAGCTTGCTGTGGAGAAGAATCGACTCCATAATCTGCCGACCACAGGTATGTATGGGGTTGAGGGAGGTCATGGGCTCCTGAAAAATCATGGCGATGCGGTTGCCCCGCACCTGCTGCATCTCCTGCTCGCTGAGGGATAACAGATCTCTGCCATCGAACAGGATGCTGCCCTGCACTTGAGCCGACGCCGCCGGAAGTAGCCTCATCACCGCTAAAGAGGTGACGCTTTTTCCGCTGCCCGATTCGCCTACAATTCCCAAAACCTCGCCCCGGGCTACGTGGAACGAAAGATTGGAGATCACGCTCACCGTGCCTTCGCCATTTACAAAATCTACATTTAAGCCATGCACTTCTAACAAATTATCCAAAAGACCTGCCCTCCCGCCAGGAATACGCAAAATCGATTTTGCATCGAAACTGATTTAAAGCAGTAAAATGCTGGTTGTAAAAAAAAGGAGCTGTTCAATGACAACGTCATTTCCCACAACTCCACCGCTGTATTAACACATTATACTGCGTTTAATTCTTTTTTTCAAGAGGAGGGGAAAAAGAAGGAAAAACGAAAAATATTAGAGGGCTTCGCTGGAGAAGGTTCCAGGTCTTATTCCCCTGAAATAGCGATAGATACGGGGTTTTAAATCTCTTCATGGATAAGGATGCGCAAGGCAAACAAATGAGTTTCCCTGCCACTTCCTCAAGGTTTATAAAGTTGTTACAGTATTGTAAAAGAAACAAATCTTCCCATAAATTCCCCGTAATAAATGTTTTCTTACTTGGTTTTTATTTTTTCCATAAAAAATCCCCTCGCGCCAGACCGGCGAGAGGGGCGGCAATGCCTCATCCCTGTCGGGGAATCAGTCGGTGTTGACTCCCAGTTTGTCAAACACATAGAAGACGATGCCAAAGAGGATGCCCACTATAGCGCTGAGTGCCATGCCGGAAATCCCCACCTGTCCGATGTGGACGGTCAGGCCGGAAAGGCCGGCTACAAAGACTACAGAGGTCATCACCAGATTTCGGGATTTGCCGTAATCCACCTTGCGGTCCACCAGAATGCGTAGGCCGGAGGTTCCGATCATGCCGTAGAGCAAAAAGGTGATGCCGCCGATGACGTTGCCGGGAATGGTGGAGATCAGGGCGGAAAGGGGTCCGATAAAGGCCATTAGAATGGAGATGCAGGCCGCACCCGCAATGACCTGAACGCTGTACACTCCGGTGACCGCCATTACACCGATGTTTTCGCCGTAGGTAGTGGTTCCCACTGCGCCAAACAGGCCGGAAATGGCGGTGGAAAGGTTGTCCGCAAAGTAAGTGCGGTGCAGTCCAGGATCCTTCAGCAGGTCTCTGTCCACGATTTTTCCGGTGACAATCTGGTGGCCGATGTGTTCGGCGGCCAGCACCAGAGCCACGGGGGCAATGGTCAGCATAGAGGTCAGATCAAACTTTGCCATCACAAAGTGGGGAAGGGTAAAGAAGTTGGTGGTCAGTATGGGGGTAAAGTCCACCATGTCAAAGCAGATCGCGGTGATGTAGCCGCTGATCAGAGCCACCAGCAGAGGAATCACCCCCAAGAATCCCCGGAACAGCACCGAGCCCAGCACCGCCACCAGCAGGGTGACGGAAAACACCACGATTCCGCCGGTGGTGGCGCCTTCTCCGGTCAAAGTGGCTCCGATAGCCCCCCCACCCACAGAAACTCCCGCCAGCTCGAAACCTATCAAAGCAACAATAGGTCCCATAGCGGCGGGAGGAAGAAGAATATCGATCCAGTCTGTGCCGAACTTATAAATAATAAAAGCTACAATCATACCGATAACGCCTACAAACACGACTCCCCCCTGAGCGTTCTGCACACCGCTTGCGGCCATTACGGTGCTGACGGGGGCGATAAAAGCAAAACTGGAACCTAAGTAAGCGGGGGCCCTGCCTTTGGTGATTGCAATGAATAGCAGGGTTCCTACACCGTTCATAAACAAGACCACTCCGGGATCAATTCCGAAGATCAGGGGAACCAATACCGTTGCTCCAAACATTGCAAACACGTGCTGAATGCTCAAGGGCAACATGGTCAGGAATGGTAGGCGTTCTTCAACCTGTACAATCTTTCTGTTACTCATACATAGTCCTCCTCCAGATGCATACACACAAATTGTCTTATTTTAGCATGATATGGAGAGGAATTCAAGAGGGATCTCTAGATTTTTTTTGGTAAAAATACGAAAGAACATATGATTTTCGCAATTTTAAAAACAGTGTATAAGAGAAGATTTACATGGCTCTTTTTTGTTTATCTCAAGACCTGGGCGCAGAGTTGGCATTTATGGAAAATCAGCTATAATATAAGAAACGCTACTATTACTATTTATCTTATTATGTTCCACACCATATCCGAAAATTATCGAAAAAACCGAGTTGTACATAGAAAAATCCATAATGGGGGGCTTCAACGTGGTAAAAATATTGCTGATTATTCCCTATAAAGATGTGGAGGATCAAGTCTACCAACAACTCCGCGAAGTAGACCGTAAGGATATCGTCATTGAAACCACCCATATTTTCGGAACAAACCATTCCGCCATTAAAGAACGCGATCCCGATATTATTGTGGCGCGCGGCATGACCTGCGCCGCCCTAGCTTTGCAGTATCCCAACAAGCACATGGTGGAAATCTCCATGACCAGCTATGATATTTTGGCCGCACTGGCGGAGGCAAAGCGTCGCTTTGCCCCTAAGCGGGTAGCGCTTTGCATTGCGGGGCTTCAATCAGGGGATATTGAAAATGTTGCTACTCTTACCGGCATCGAAATTGATTTTTTTAGCGTCAGCGATGAGGCGGAAGTAGATAGTGCCATTACCAAGGGGCTTCGGCAGGGGGTAGAAGTTTTTATTGGCGGGCTCACCGTCTGCCAGGAGTGTCGCAAACAGAACATACCCAACATTCATATAAAAACCAGCCGCCATGCGCTGAAAACAGCCATTACCGAAGCAGTGACCACTGCGGTGACCCTCAACCAAGAGCGGGGTAAAACGGTGCTGTTTCAATCCCTGCTCAACAACTCGCCGGACGCCATCCTTTCGGTGGATAACCAGGGGCGGATTACAGCGCTCAACTCCAACGCTTACAAGCTGCGCAGGCTTCCCGCCTCCAAGCCCTTGATCGGCAAGAACCTAAGCAGCTATTGGAAGGGAATTAACTGGAGGGACTCCCGTGAAACCCTACTGGAAGCATTTGGGTCGCTGTATTTTGCCCGCTGTAGCCCTATGATTGCTGACGGAAGTGTTGTAGGAACGCTGATTACCATTCAGGCTGCGCATTCCATTCAAAAAGCGGAATCCAAGATTCGCAAGGAGCTCAGCGCCAAGGGCTTGACTGCCAAATATCGCTTTGACGATATCGTCGGCGTCAGTGCCGCTATGAAGGACTGCATCTCAATTGCGGTGAAATATGCCCAAGTCGACGCTAATGTTCTTTTAGTAGGAGAGACTGGTACCGGCAAAGAGCTTTTTGCCCACAGCATCCACGTAGCAAGCAATCGCAAGGATGAGCCCTTTGTAGCGGTCAACTGTGCTGCACTACCTGAAGCACTGCTGGAAAGTGAGCTATTCGGCTATGTGGAGGGCGCGTTTTCCGGTGCAATCAAGGGTGGGAAAATCGGCCTGTTTGAGCTGGCTCATAAGGGCACTATTTTTTTGGATGAAATTGGTGAAATGCCGATTTCTATTCAAGCTAAGCTGCTTCGGGTGCTCCAGGAAAAGGAAATCCGCCGCATTGGCGATGACCGCGTTTATCCGGTGGACGTGCGGGTGGTTTCAGCTACCAACATCAATATCCAAGAGCAGATTGCAGCAAAGCAGTTCCGCTCGGATTTATATTACCGCCTAAATTTACTTAACCTTCTTCTACCCCCTCTGCGGGAGCGCAAAGAGGATATTCCTGCCATGATTGATTATTTTTTGCAGCGATTCGCACAACAATATAAAAAACCAAAGCCAGCCCTGTCGGAAGGTGCCTTGATCGCCCTAGAGGCCTACCACTGGCCTGGCAATGCAAGAGAGGTGAGGAACTTTTGCGAAAAGGCAACGGTGCTCAATGAGTCGGGCCGCCTAGATACGACACAACTTACCAGAATGGGGCTGCAGGCTAAAACAGTACCCCATAATAATACGGAGGACAGACCCTCCAGAGAGGAAATCGTCCGCATAATGCAAGAGAGGAAGATGACCAACGAGCAACTGGCCAAATCGTTGGGCATCAGCCGGACCACCCTTTGGCGCTGGAGCCGAAAGTAACAATAATACGTTTCGCGTTTCATACATTGCGAAACAATTGAAACATTTAGTTTCGGTTGTTTCGCATTATTTCATGTCTTAGAAGAAAAAATAAAGGGCAAATACTATAAAAAACACGATAGACCAATATGGTTTTGCTATAATATGTTCTTGCTCCCTCAAGTTGGCACGCAAGTTGCTGATATAAAAGCACACAACGCAATTGCAAGCTGAATTTCAATGTAGAGGGGATCATGCTTATGCATACCAAACCGATTCTCGGTATTCTGTTAGGCGATTCTGTCGGCGTAGGGCCCGAAATTGTTGCTAAAACCGCCGCCAGTGGATTTTTATCCGAGCACTGTCGGCCGATTATCATTGGAGATAAACGGATCTTTGAGCGTGGACTTAATACTGTGGGAATGGATATGCCCCACTACTGCATCACTAAAGTAAACCAAGCCGATTGGGCCAAGGGCATTCCGATTTTGGACCAGAGGGATCAGAACCCTGCCGCCATTCCAATGGGGCAAGCAAGTATTGAGTGTGGGCGGGCTATCAATCATATGATCGAGCTGGCCTGTGAGCTTTGCCTGTCCGGAGAGATCGAAGGTTTTTGCTTTGGCCCGTTTAACAAATCCGTCATGATAGAAGCTGGGTGCACCTTTGAAAGCGAACATCATCTGTTTGCACATATCTTTGGGGTAACCGGCCCCTTTGGAGAGATCAATGTGCTGAACAACCTGATGACCACCCGCACCACCAGCCATATTCCTATTTCTGCAGTCAGCCAACACCTGACGACAGAAGCGATTCTGCGAGCAATTACCCTTTCTTACAATACGGTTAAAAGCGCCGGCGTAGAAAAGCCGCGCCTTGGCATTGCTGCCCTGAACCCTCATGCAGGGGAAGGCGGGCGCTGCGGGCGCGAAGAACTGGATGTTATCGAACCGGCGATTCGGAAGGCCAATGAAATGGGAATGGGCGCCGAGGGCCCCTATCCTGCGGATATTCTCTTTATCAAGGCGTTTCAGGGGGACTTTGACAGTGTAGTTACCATGTACCACGACCAGGGGCAAATTGCCCTGAAACTGAGGGGATTTGACCAAGGGGTTACAGTGGCAGGCGGGCAGCCTTTCCCCATTGCCACCTGTGCTCATGGCACTGCTTATGATATTGCGGGAAAGGGGATTGCATCCACTTCTTCCTTTAAAAACGCTGTTATCATTACTGTGCGGATGGCACTGGTCAAGCGAAGGGAAAAAGCCACCTACCTATAAAATTTAGATCACAGCTTACCCGATATATGGGTACGAAAGTCTTTACCGGAAGGAACAATTAACGGTATACAGTTTTTCGGTTCCAATAAGCAAATATTAAACCCAACAATGGAATACCGCCGGTGAAAAACAACGGATAATTAACGGTAATAAATGCAATTGTAATTACATTGCATTTAAAAATAAAATAATGGAGGACGGAAGACGAGTATGAACAGCAATAAAAAATGGATATCCCTTTTACTAACAATGATCCTTACAGTATCCCTAGCTGCGTGTGGGACTAGCCTAACCAACTCCGCCGGCTTAACCAACTCCGCTGGTTCAGCCAGCTCAACCAGTTCGGCCGAATCGGTCGATGCTTCTCAGTATATTCTCAAGCTGGGACATTGCTGGGCTGTAGAAGACAATTTTCACATTGCAGCAACCAAAATGGCCGATGAAGTGTATGAAAAAACCAATGGCGCTGTCAAAATCGATATTTATCCCGCATCCCAACTCGGCTCCACCACTGAGCAAATTGAAGCTGTTGTAAACGGTTATCAAGACATTGCCGGCGACGCCATTAACACGCTAGATAGCTACGAACCTCTTGCTGATATCGAATCGTACCCCTGGCTTTTTGAATCCGAAGAGCAAGCCCTCGCGCTTTTAGACAGCGATCTGTGCGATGAGCTATTGGCTGAAATTGGTGGAGATAACTTTGTTATTCTGGGAGCCCAATATCGCGGGGCACGTATGCTTCAGACGACCAAGCCTGTTTACAAATTGGCCGACCTTAAGGGCCTGAAGCTTCGCACAGCCAGCATGCCGATTTTGAATTTCCCCTGGGAGTATCTTGGCTGCGCTACCACCACCATGAGCTTTAACGAGGTATATGCGGGATTGCAGCAGGGTACGGTAGAAGGCCAGGAAAATCCGCTCCAAACCTCTTATGTTTCCGGGCTTTCCGAGGTTGAAAAGTATGTTATGAACACCCAGCATGTTTATGGTATTGTCGGCTACTTCTTTAGCAAAAAGGTGTTCGATTCTCTGCCCGCCGAATATCAGACTATTATTCGGGAAGCGGCCGACGCTTCTGCCAAATGGCGTAATGAGGTTCAGATTGCCAATGAGGCGGAGTACGTGCAGTTGTTTATTGATGCAGGCTGTACGTATATCGAAGTGGAAGACTTGGATGAGTGGAAAACCACTCTTGCTCCGGCGCTGGAAAAAGAGTTCCCCCATCTCCAGCCCTGGGTTTCCCGCATCAAAGAATTCTGTGCAAGTATGTAGGAATAACTGCCCGGTAAACTCTTAACAGTAAAAAAACAGGAAGTTGCAGGGTACATTGTTAACGGAGCATACCACAATGCTATTCTGCAGTTTCCTGGATTTTAAGGGGGAAGAGCACTTGTACCGTATATACAAAAAGTTACTGGACAGACTGGAAACTATACTTTCACACTTGGCTATTCTTTTTTTGGCAGTGGCCTTTATTGTTATCTTTGCTCAAGTTATTGCCCGATACTTTTTCTCAACGGGCAAGCCATGGATGGAAGAACTGTGCCGCTATCTTATCATATGGATGACCATGTTCTGCTCCGCACTCGGCATACGTAAAGTATCCCATATGAGAATCGATTTGCTGGAAAACAGCTTGAAAAACCGCCCCACGGCAAAGCTGATTCTAAACTTCAGTTACGATCTGGTACAGCTTGTTTTCTTTGGAGTATTTATCAAATATGGTTACAGCTACGTTGTTTCGACCAAAACGGCTATTACAGCTGGCCTTGGAATCAGCAAAGCTTGGGTATATTCGGCAGTACCCGTCGGTATGACCTTGATGTTGCTTTATACAGCAGAAAAAATATGGGCCGGCATCCGTGAGCTTAAAGAAACCCTTGGCGTAGCATCAGCTGAAAAGAGGAGTTGAAGCAAGTGGTTATAATTGCTACAGTAGGTCTGGTCATTCTAGCATTCTTAGGAGTACCAATTGCCTGGGCGCTGGGCATTTCTGCGGCTGCCGCCATAAAAATCGGCGGCGTAGCGGATTTTAGCATATTGGCCCAGAAACTGATATCCGGTATGGACTCGTTTTCTCTTATGGCTATACCGTTTTTTATCCTTTCCGGGAATCTGATGAGCGGCGGAGGATTGACAAAACGACTGCTTGATATAGCCCGAAAGCTGGTAGGTTGGATTCGTGGAAGTGTATCTATTGTTTGCATTGTTGCCTCCATGTTTTTTGGTGCCATTACAGGCAGCGCTGTGGCCACAGCCTCTTCAATTGGCGGTATGTGCATTCCCGAAATGAAAAAAGAAGGTTACGACAGCTCCTATGCGGCGGCTGTTACCACTGGAGCTGCTATTTGTGGACCTCTGATTCCACCCAGCATAGGACTGATTGTCTATGCATCCAGCACTAATGTGGTGGTGGGCGATCTGTTTAAGGGCACCCTGCTGCCTGGTGTTCTATATGGTATTCTTTTGTGCATTACTGCATTTATTATTGCAAATAAGCGCAAATATCAAAAGCATCCGCGAGCAACGTTCAAAGAAATTTCCACAACTTTAAAAAATGGCATTTGGGCAATTTTGATGCCGATTATTGTGCTAGGATCCATTTTTACCGGTATGTGCACACCTACCGAAGCGTCTGTTATTTCGGTTGCGTATGGTCTGGTGATCGGATTGTTTGTTCATAAAGATCTAAAACTTAAGCACCTCAAGGAAATCTTCCTGGATTCTGCCATGGCAACAGCCATTATGTTTATTGTCATTGGTATGTCTGGTGCTACAGGCTGGATTGTTGCCATCTCTAACGTATCTTCTACCCTTGCCAACTCGCTGATTGCTTCCGGCAGCGGCAAGCTATCCATTATTTTCTTTATTATGGTTTTTGGCCTGGTTTTGGGCTGTATCATGGACGTGGTGGCGGCTATTCTAATTTCTACCCCGGTGCTTTATCCCATGGCCTCCCTTATTGGCTATACGGGAGTGGAATTTGGCGTAATTGTGATTACCCTTCTCACCCTCGGTCACATCACACCGCCTGTGGGAGCGTCTTTGCTGCTAAGCAACAATATTGCACAAGCAAATATAACCAAGACCATAAAAGAAGCCGTACCGTTCTTTTTATGCGGATTAAGTCTTGTCATATTGCTTTGGTTTTTCCCGCAAATTATATCCTGTCTGGTTTAACGAGTGAAAGGTGAAAAATATGAATGAGACTATTAGAAACCTTGGAATAAAAGAATTAGGAGAACTTTATAGAAAGCGCGAGCTTTCTCCTGTAGAAGTTACAAAAAACCTGCTGGAATTGATACATAGCGACAAGGAAATTAACGCCTTTATTACCGTGACTGATGAAAAGGCCCTCCGTGATGCCCAGAAGTCGGAGCAACGCTTTTTAAAAGAAGGGCCCCTTAGCCCTATGGATGGTATTCCATATTCTGCAAAGGACAATTATTTTACTAAAGGAATTCTCACCACCATAGGAAGTGCTATTTACAAAGATTTTTACCCGGAATATAATGCCAGTGTGATTAACCGACTTGATGGGGCGGGAGCGGTGCTTGTAGGCAAGAACAACACTCACGAGTTTGCCTCGGGTGCCACCAATGATGTTAACTTTTGCGGACCATGCAAGAACCCCCGCAATCTTAGCAAGGTGCCCGGCGGCTCCAGCGGAGGTTCTGCGGCTGCTTTAGCAGCGCATATGGTGCCGGCCGCTATCGGAACAGATACCACCGGTTCGCTACGTTTGCCTGCATCCTGCTGTGGGGTAGTGGGAATGAAGCCAACGCAGGGCCGCGTTAGTAAGTATGGTGTATATCCTTTAAGCAACTCCTTGGATCATACAGGGCCTCTGACTCGATCGGTAGAAGATAGTGCGATTTTGCTTGGTGCGATGGCTGGCTATGACCCTCTGGACCCGATGTCGCTCAATGTACCAGCAGCTGATTTTACGCAGGAAATTGGCGAAAACGTTAAAAATCTAGTCATTGGTGTGCCCTATGGCATATTTGAAGACACGACCGAATACTGCGTATACGATGATGTGATGAAGTCTATTGCAATTTTACGCGATATGGGGGCTGTTATTAAACCTATGGAGGACCCTGACCCCACAAAAGAATACGGCGAGGCCTGCAAGATAGTGCGCATTTGTGAAGCTTACGATCTTCACAGAAATAATTTGGAGGAAAAGGGCGAGCTTTATTCCCCCGAAATTTTCAATGCTATGCAGGTTGGCAGGGGATATCATGCCTACGAATATATTGAAGCAATGAGGCTCCGAGGTGAATTTAAAAATAAATTTACCAATATGATGGATGGCGTAGACGCTATGCTTATGCCAACCATGCCGCTTCTTCCCTCCAATATTTATCAGCGTGAAGTATTTATTAGGGGTATCAAGCATTCCATCTTCACAAGATACAATCTATTTACTCTGATTCCAAGCTTTACCGGATTCCCGGCGCTTAGTATTCCCTGTGGATTTAATTCTGAAAATCTTTTCAGTAGTCTTCAGATTCTTACCAAGGCTTTTGGTGAAAGCAGGGCGTACCGGATAGGCTATCAAGTAGAAAAAGCGCTGAATCTTAGTATTTAGTCTCCCTAGGTACCGCTTGAGAAATCGGTGCCTGTACAGGCGAATGCAGAAGTGGTAATTTAACGATCCCCTTATTCTAGCAGGATAAATAACCATAAGAGTGTACAAAAAGTGGGTCCATCCTGAAGAAACGCTGAGAGGACTCTAGAAATTGGCAAGGAGAACCTGGCTGCATCTGGGAAATGTTGATGCCCCAGCATATAACCACTTTGGCGCTTGATATCAAGTAGACAGAAATTGAACAAGGAACGAATTGGAGGCAGATAGAATGAAGCTTTGCTATCAAGTAGCAACGCCTGATGTAGCTGTCGCCCCCTCTGTTACCGCATTTCAAGGCAGCCTGGAGCATACGTTCTCCAGGTTGTCCGAAATCGGTTACGATGGGGTGGAGCTCATGACACTTAACCCTGGTCGGCTCGATTGGGACGAGGTGAAGCAAACAGCCCAAACTTATGGCTTAAGCATTCCCCTTGTCTGCACCGGAGAGGTGTTCGGGCAGTTGGGGCTTTCTTTTTCAGATCCAGACCAGGCTGTGCGCAGCGAGGCCTTGGAAAGAGTAAAAGAGATTATTGATTTTGCATCTCATCTGGGGGCGAATATCAATATTGGGCGTGTGCGTGGACAGTACCGGGACAATGTCCCCCCAGAAGAAACCTACCAGTGGGCGGTAGAAGCCTTTCGGCAGATTAGCACCTATGCCCGCCCCAAAAATGTTGAGATCGCATTGGAATGTGTTACCATTATGCAAACCAACTTTATCAACACCGTTGCCGAAGCGGCTAAAATGGTAGACGATGTGATGGAGGACAACTTTAAACTGATGATGGATATATTCCATCTTAACATCGAAGAAAAGGACCTATTTGAGACTATTCGCCGGTATGCACACTACAACATTCATGTGCATCTTGCCGATAATAACCGGCGGTATCCCGGCCATTGTGGCATGGACTTTGAAAAGGTGATCGGTACCTTCCACGCCGTTGGGTACGATGGCGTTTTCTGCACCGAGATTTTTCAGCTTCCGGACCAGGAAACCGCTGCCCAGGGAGCCATGACCCATCTTGCCCCGATTTTTGAAAAGGTATATGGTCGAAAGGCGGTCTAAAGG
>JAHDPQ010000125.1 GCA_018434245.1 Oscillospiraceae bacterium | reverse complement strand
CTCGGCACTGGGTGGGCTAACTCCGGCACAGGTGGCTGGGCTTAAGCTTACCAAAAAACAAAAACGGGAGTATTTGCTCGTAGCTTGATGATATTCTATGATTGAGTGGGCTAATTTTTCATTTTAACTTTACAGTGCCTAAAATTAAAATAATCTATCTTCATTTTACAGAGTTTACAAAGACATTGATTGTACTAACCCACTTATTTTAGAACAATCCAGAGGTTGTGGCGGGGGGAATGAGAGGAAACGGCAGGCTCCTGGCTCAGCCCGTATTCCTGCAGCTTGTTCCAAAGGCCTCGCTGGCTGATGTCCAACTTCTCCGGCAATGGATTTTTGGCTGCCTTTGTTGCGGTGAAAGGAAGGGGTAACGCAACCCGTTCCAACTCCTCGAGAATCAGCCCTGCCAAGGCTTGTTTTAGCCTTTATTTCCCGGGCGGATTCCCATTAATAAGCCGATTGGCCTTAGATTTTTCCGATTGGGAAGCTTCCCGGTGTCTTTCACCCATTTATTCGGTGCGCATATATTGTATTATATTACATTACGCAAAAATTGTATGGGGAAAGAGGATTTACATATGATTACGGTACTGGTTTACAACAATCAGACCGGCCGGATGGAGCGCTATAACCGGGAGCTTTATCAGGCCATGCCCTATGTGCAGGGCAATACGCTGACGGTAGGAGAATTCCGTGGCAAATCAAAATCAGGCATTGTCTGGACCGACCGCAGAGCCATGCATGCCTGGAATAAGACCCGCTCTGCCTGGGGTAGACCTATTTATGTAGGGTATGCCTTCCGCCGCATTGGAGAAGGGGGTCACGCCAACCAATCCCAGCACTACGCCGGGGTTTCCTTTGACGTGGCGCAAAATTTGGACAATACCCAACGGGATCAACTGCGGAATTTGGCCGAGAGCTTGGGCGTTTGGGGCTATGTGGAGCCTGCCTATCTAACTCCCACCTGGGTTCACTTCGACCGGCGGCTGGGGCCCCCTGCCTGCTCGGCTGGGTATCCGCTGCTGCGGGAGGGGATGCGGGGCGTGTATGTCGCCACCCTGCAGGATGCTTTGGAGACGGTGGGAAGCTATAACGTAGGAATCGACGGCGTCTTTGGCCCCAAAACCCGTAACGCAGTTCAGGCATTCCAGCGTGAGAACGGGCTATCTCCCGACGGCATTGTGGGATGCGCCACCTGGACCGCCCTCACCGCTCAGGCCAACAACTACTACCGCAACATAGGAGAGTTGCCCCCTGGATCAACGGACTGATTTGCTCTTATTACAAGGCCAGTCCCTCATTTGGGGTTCCAATCATACCTGCGCGAAAATACCCGCATCCTAACGGTGCGGGTATTTTCGATACCCATGGGCCTTTTGAAAGCAGATCAGATGCTGCCCCTAGTCGTCGCAATAGGGAAGATGCATATCAAAGAGGCGGTACTTTCTGGTGTAATCTTTGCTTTCCTCACTTTTGATGACGGTGGCCCGGTTGCGGTTGAGCAACTCGACGATTTCATAGACGTCGATCCAAAGCTGAGTGGGAGCATCCTTTTGGCTTTCGTCAAACACCAATTGCATTCCAAAATGGAGGTGGGGAATCTTCATGCCGTTGACGTTTTCCTTGGTAGAGTAGCCGGTCATCCCCAGATAGCCAATGACATCCCCTCCCTGTACCGGCATTCCCTTTTCCAGATGCTCCGGCCAGGGATGATCCTTGCGCAGGTGGGCGTAGTAGTAATAGCGCAGCCGGTCAAAGCTGCGGATTCCCACCCGCCAGCCCCCGTATTGATTCCAGCCCAGTTCCTCGATTACACCGCCCTCCACCGCCACAATGGGAGTGCCCACCGTGCCGCAGAGGTCGTTGCCAAAGTGCTGACGCCGGTATCCGTAGCTGCGGGAGGTTCCAAAATCCTTAAAGTGACTAAAGCCGTAGTTTTCTGCAATGGGGGAGTAGGCCTTGAGGCCGTACTGTTCCCGCAACAAAACCTCGCCGGGACTTTCTCGATTGGGAACCTCTCGCTGGTGGATTCCCAAGAAGTTGCCCAGAATGGCGTTGTAAGCAGTGTAATAATAGTCGTAGTTCTGATAGCCTGAAAGAATATCCTGAGGATTATCTCCTTCTCGCAGGCGTTGGACTACCTTGTCCATTTCTTTGGCTTTGTAATGGGACCAGTCGCCGCCGTAGCGGGTCCCTAGTATGGCCAGAATGGAAATCCAGTCCAGATGTATGAGTTCCCCATAGCTTTCCAAATCCAAATCCATGGCCTTGCCCATGGCGGAGGCGGGGATGGTGAAGTCCACCCATTTGATGTTGACGGTGTGCTCCTCGGGCTGGGAGCCGTAGACCCCCACCGAGAAGAGAAGTAGAAAACAAAGGATGAGAGAGATCAATCGGACAGGCATAAAATTCCTCCAAGGCTTTTTCATTCTAAAGTTTAGTTATATGAAAAAGCTCAGGAGAAAAACATGCAATTGTTGGTGAATTATAAAAACGTCCCGGAATTATCCGGGACGTTTTTTAAAAAAGTGTTACCCTATTGACAGAGGAAGCCTTATCCTGCCCAAACGGTGGCGCGGTTGACAGATGCAGTGGCCTGCCGTGCAGGACGGGCAACGGCTACACCGCTGTCGGTGGCCTGCGTTTCGGTTTCAGGCTGGGGAACTTCTTCCTCTTGAGCGGCTTGGTCGGCAGGTTCGCCTTCACTGTCGGTCTGATCTTCCTCAAAGTCTAGGGGTTCATCCGGCAGAGCGTCTTCCTCCACAGCCATCACCTCTGCGTTGGGATTCTCAAAAAGCCCCACTTCATCGGCGGGCTCTTCCATGCCGGGTTCCATCATACCGGAATCGTCATAGAAGCCGGAATCCATTCCCATATCCCCCATATCCTGCTCTGGCGTGTAAAGAATGCCAAACAGAATGCAGGAAATGCCAACCAAAATGCTGACGGAATACAGAATGCGCTGACGGGTGTTAAGGATCGATCGAATCTGCCCTGCTTCTTTTTTGACCTTGTGCTTTCCGGCAAAAATTCCTACCAGACAACCCAAAACCACAGCAGGAAGAAGGGTGAGAAGCAACAGCTTGACGATTTCCATAAAAGCCTCCAAAAAAGGGTGGTTGCCCCAATGATGTTCCAGCTAATCAGTGGCCGGGACCGGTACCTTTTGCTGCATTGGGGCAACTGGGAAAATGTGACTTAATAGTTTACTTTGTTGATTTCGAAGTGGGCTTGAGGATGATCGCAAACGGGGCACTTGGGGGGAGCTTCGGTTCCCTCGTGGATATGGCCGCAGTTGGAGCAGATCCAGAACTGCACGTTATCCCGCTTGAACACCTTGCCCTGCTCGATGTTGTGCAGCAGAGCCAGATAGCGCTCCTCGTGGTGCTTTTCGATAGCGCCTACTGAACGGAACAGCCGGGCAATATCGGTAAAGCCTTCTTCTTCCGCGTCTTTTGCCATGTAGGCGTACATTTCTTCCCACTCGTAGTGCTCGCCGCCGGCAGCGTCCAGCAGGTTGGCGGTGGTGGTTCCGATATCGCCGCCATTGAGCAGCTTAAACCAGATTTTGGCGTGCTCTTTTTCGTTGTTGGCAGTTTCTTCGAAAATGTTGGCGATCTGGACATAGCCTTCTTTTCTGGCCTTAGAGGCATAGTACGTGTACTTATTGCGAGCCTGAGATTCACCCGCAAAAGCATCCATCAGGTTTTTTTCGGTCTTTGTTCCTTTAATATTCATACGGCACCTCTCTTTTAAATTCTTTTGCTAATAGTATACTATATTAGTAAGATCCAGTCTAGCCATAATTATGAACAATCAGTAGAAATTTCCAATAAGTGAAAGAGCATCTTGGAAAAGGACTGACTCCAAAATGGCCAGTTGTGTCCGCCCTCCCACTCCAGATAGGTAAAATCCAAAGGCAGAGATTTCATCCGGGTAGCGAACTCCCGGTTGATGGACACCATGTCGTCGGAACTTCCGCAGGTCGTAAAAATGCGGGGGCGCTGAGGTTCCGGTAGCTCCGATGCTTTTTGTGCCAGAGCCAGCAGGTCGTTTTCCGGAGCCAGAGCCATTTCCTCGCCTAAAATCGCCCGCAGCTGATTTTCCAGCCGAGGCCTGCCCGTAGCCGCGTCCAGTACATAGGGCATGCTGACGGAACCGGAAAAGCTGGCGCAGGCTCCGAAGAGTTCTGGATGGGACAGCCCGCATTTCAGCGCTCCAAACCCACCCATGGAAAGCCCGGCGATGATGGTGTCCTCCCGTTTTTGGCTCACCTTGATGGTGCGGGAAACAAACTGAGGAAGCTCGTGAGTAATATAAGTGAAGTAGTCGCTGCCATAGGTCATATCGCAGTAGAAGCTGCGCTGCACCTCCGGCATGACCGCCACCACATTCTGCTGCTGCAGCATCAGCTCCAGGCCCGAGTAGCGCTGCCAGCTACTGGCATTTTGCCCAAGACCGTGAAGAAGATACAAAACCTTGCAGGGAGCCGCCCCATCATACCGGTCCTGAGGGAGCAAAAGGGCGACTTGTGTTTCCATCCGCAGGGTTTCCGAGCGGAGATTGCCTAAGAAAAATGCCAATGCTATCAAACCTTTCGGGGCATGTTACTCGTAGAGGGGATACTGATTGCAGAGCTGGGTGACCATGGCCCGAACCTTGTCGGCATTTCCGGCAAAATCCACCGCTACCTTGTGAATACAGTCAGCAACAATCTTCATATCGTCGGTGCTCAGTCCCCGGGTGGTCACAGCTGCCGTACCGATCCGCACGCCGCTGGTGACAAAGGGGCTGCGCTGCTCGTTGGGGATGGAGTTCTTGTTCAGGGTGATGTACACTTCGTCCAGCTGATGTTCAAAGTCTTTTCCGGTGATGTCCATCCGGGTCAGGTCCACCAGCATCAGGTGGTTGTCGGTTCCGCCGGATACCAGATCAAAGCCTTTGTCCATGAGAGCCTGAGCCAGAGCCTGGCAGTTATCCACCACCGCCTGCTGATAAGCTTTAAAGTCGCTGCCCAGCACTTCGCCAAAGCCCACTGCCTTGGCGGCGATGATGTGCATCAAAGGGCCTCCCTGAGTACCGGGGAAGACGGCCTTGTCGATCTGTTTGGCGATGTCCGGATCGTTGCAGAGAATCAGTCCGCCCCGAATCCCCCGCAGGGTCTTGTGGGTGGTGGTGGTGACCACGTCGGCGTGGGGAATGGGGGAGGGATGCAGCCCTGCCGCCACCAGTCCCGCGATGTGGGCCATGTCCACCATGAGGTAAGCTCCCACCTCTTTGGCGATTTCGCCAAACTTGGCAAAATCGATGATGCGGGGGTAGGCGCTGGCACCGGCGACGATCATCTTGGGGCGATGCTCCTTGGCAAGAGCACGAACCACATCGTAATCGATGCGGTGAGTTTCGCTGTCTACTCCATAGGCCACAAAGCGGTAGAGCTTGCCGGAAAAGTTGACGGGAGAACCGTGAGTTAAATGGCCACCCTGAGCCAGATCCATGCCCAAAACGGTGTCGCCGGGGCTGAGCAGGGCGCTATAGGCGGCCTCGTTAGCCTGAGCGCCGGAATGGGGCTGCACATTGGCAAAGGCAGCTCCAAAAACCTTTTTGGCCCGCTCAATGGCGATGTTCTCGACAATATCCACACACTGACATCCGCCATAATAGCGCTTGCCGGGATATCCTTCGGCGTACTTGTTGTTTAAAATACTGCCTGCCGCAGCCAAAACAGCGGGGGAGACAATGTTCTCGCTGGCGATCAGCTCCAGATTGCGGCGCTGGCGGTTTAGCTCCAGTCCAATAGCGTTGCTCACTTCCGGGTCCCGGGTCTGCAGAAAGCCCAGGGTGTCTAACAAATCTGCATACATTATGGTTCCTCACCTTTCTGGTCGATTTGAGATGGGTTACAAATAAAACGGTTGATGATATAAGCTACAACAATGCCGAACAGGGTGTCCAGCATTCGGTTGATACTGTAGTAAAAAGGGTCTTGGGTACTTTGCTCCAGCACAATCATCAGCAGAACAATGCAGCTGATTACGGTGGCTTCCGGCTTGTGGATGAAGTTGCAGAACCATATGATTAAAACAATGCCCAAAGGGGCAAACAACAGGGAAAGGTAGCTTCCGCCCAGAGCTTGTCTGCTGTAGAGCAGCAACATGCCGATGAGTGCGCCGGCGCAGGTCCCTACCAGACGGTTCAGGCCGCTGCGCAGAGTTTTTTGGACGCTGTCCTGCATACAGATGAGGGCGGCGGTAGCTGCCAACATGGCAGTGTCCCGGTGGAGCAGGCGGTAGAGCACCAGTACCACAAGCACGGCCAAAGCAGTTTTGAGGTTGCGCATCCCAATAAAAAAAGGAGAGCGATTTTCGTTACCTTCCATATGCAATTCCTTCCAACGAAGCTTTCCTGCAGCTGCTCCCGCAAAACATATACTACCCAAACCCGGCAGTACGTTGCCTTTGTACCAAAAGCTCCAAGCATGTTTGATTCCGCTGCATCTGCTGCTTATTTTCACGGCATCCCTTGCCTGGCAAGGTGCCTACAGGCGTTTGGCCGCCGGAATAAAATGCCTACTGCTTATTATAGTACGATCACTATAAAACCGTCAAGAGTTGAGGGGCAGAGCTTTTCAACAGCTTGGGAATCGTGTATAATACTACTATCGTCCCAAAAAAAATCACAGGCATACGGCAGAAAGGCAGGCAGATGATGAAGTATAAGATCGTTGCGGTATTTTGCCTGTTTGCTCTGCTCTGCGCCTGTACTCCCGTTCGCACCAATCAGGGAACCATCTGGCAGATGCAGGCAATCGGGGAGGACACCTCATCTCCCGATGTTTTACTACAGCCCCGGGGAGAGGTGCGGGAGACAACCTTTGTCATCCCCGAGGATGCTTCCGATGTTCTGCGGGGGGCAGCGGCCTATTTTTGCAAGGAGCTGGGGGAGATCAGCCAGGGCTCCATCCAGATGACGGTGACCCAGAGCAAGACGCCTCAAACCCAGCTTGCGGAAGGACAAGCTCAGATGGCTTTCCTGACCCAAAAATGGCAGATGGGATTTTCCCAGCCGTTGCAGGCGACGGCCACCTCATTTCTCTACACCAGCTACCGGAATTTTACCATGCGTGCCAACGCCCCCGAAACCCTGTCCCTGTTGGGGCGGGTTTTGCGGGAGGAGAACAAAATGGTTCCGCTGGCAGCCTTCTATCAGGGGACCCGTCATTTCCTGACAGATTTTCCGGTCACCGGCTACCTGCATTTGGAAGGCTCCACCATAGCGGTGGAGGAGGATCCAGAGCTGCGGGAAGCTTTGGGTAGGCTAGGAGTCCAAACCGTAACTGCTTCCACCGCCGGGGAAAGGCTGGAGCTTTATTGGAGCGGCGAGGTAGCGGGGGTGGAGATTAGTTTGGAGGAGCTGGCGGCTCAACCGGAGCTGCCACAGGCCTCTTACCTGTTACTGGGGGGCCATAACACAGTGCCTGTGTGGCTGGTGGCGGGGGCAGAATTCTACGACAGCTTGACCCCGGCCCAACAAGGGGGCGTGCAGGAGCTGTGCGCCTACATGATCAATCTCATTGATGATCGGCAGGTGGAGCGGGACCGGCAGCTGCTGGACGACATCGGCTCCTTCAACCTCAGCTATATTGTGGAATTTTCCAATGTGCGTAACCGGGTGTTTAATACCCTGGCGCCTTTGAGCAGCGATGCCCCGGCCCCTCAGGTGGTGGCCAGGGATCTTATAAACATGATGCGCCGCATCACCTGACACCGGGCGACTGTCCCGGTGCTTTGGGGCGCAACCAACTGAATGCTGGCGGAACATCGGCAATTCCTGGGAGGATGTAAAACATGAGCAAACCCTTGGCGGACCGGCTGCGGCCTCAGACCCTGGATGAGGTGGTGGGCCAGAAGGAGCTGATAGGCCCCGGGTCTTTGCTACGCAAGATTCTGGAAAGCGGCCGGGTGCCCAATTTAATTTTTTACGGCCCATCCGGCGTGGGAAAAACAACGGTGGCCCGCATCATCGCCGGGTCCTTGGGCAAGAAGCTTTACAAGCTCAACGGCACCACGGCTTCCACCGCCGACATCCGGGCGGTGGTGGAGGAGCTGGATACCTTGGAGGGAAGGGACGGAGTCATTCTCTATCTGGACGAAATCCAGTACCTGAACAAAAAACAGCAGCAAACCCTGCTGGAATTCATCGAGACGGGGGAGATCACCCTCATCGCCTCCACCACGGAAAACCCCTACTTTTATATCTATAACGCCATTCTCAGCCGGTCCACCGTCTTTGAGTTCAAGATGGTGGAGCCTGCCGAGGTCCAAAAGGCTGTGCTCCGGGCGCTGGAGATTTTGGGCAAGGAGTCGGGAGAGACCCCAAAGATTGATGACGAGGTGCTCGGTTATCTGGCGGTGACCTGCGGCGGAGATGTGCGCAAAGCCTTGGGAGCCACCGAACTGTGTTGGCTGGCTGCTTCCTCTCAAGATGGGGTGCGCACCATCCGCATGGAGGATGCCCAGCAGGTAAGCCAGCGCAGCAACATGCGCTACGACCGGGATGGGGACGAGCATTACGACATCCTGTCAGCCTTTCAAAAATCCATCCGCGGCTCCGATGAAAACGCCGCCGTCCACTATCTGGCCCGGCTGCTTTCGGCAGGGGATTTGCTATCGGTCTGCCGGCGGCTGTTGGTCATTGCCGCCGAGGATATCGGCCTTGCCTATCCTCAGGCCATCACCATTGTCAAAGCCTGTGTGGATGCGGCCCTTCAGCTGGGGCTGCCGGAAGCTCAGCTTCCTCTCTCTCAGGCGGTGGTGCTGTTGGCTACCTCCCCCAAGTCCAACTCCTCCGCCAAGGCCATCTGGGCCGCCATGGATGATGTGAAAAACGCCGAGATCGGCTCGGTTCCCCTCACCATCCGGGACACCCACTACGGCGGAGCCAAAAAGCTGGGCAGGGGAGGCTATCTCAATTCCCACGACTATCCCAACCACTATGTGGAGCAGCAGTATCTGCCTGATCCTTTGGTGGGCAGGGTCTACTACGAGTTCGGCCAGAATAAGAACGAGCAGGCGGCCAAAGCCTACCGGGAGAGGATTACCGGCAAAAAGGTAGAGCCTTAAGCTTTGAGACAGACAAAAAATCCTTGGCAAAAAAATTAGGAATGCAAAGCCCCCATGAGACTAATCGCCACCAATGTGAACATGGAAAACCTCCGGTCGATATTTCGATTGGAGGTTTTCTCTTATACAAACCCTTAGCCCAACAAGCGAGGCCGTCCCAAAAAATGTATGCCATAACATCTGCCTCGAACCAAGGAGCAAAATCTTCTTAATCCATGTAAGAGGATATTAAAACTCTTTCTTGTACAACCTAAGGTTTTGTGTTATTATATACAAATTAAGAACAATCTGCATACAGTTTAGAGGAGAATTAACCATGTCAAAACAAAAACTTTCTAATTACGTATACGATCAAATAAAAGATCGTATTTTAACCAATCAGTACCGACCGGGCGATCGCTTAAGTGAGACACAAATTGCCGATGAGTTTGATATGAGTCGCACTCCCGTACGAGAAGCAATCAAAATTCTATCCAAAGAGAATTTGGTGGAAGTACACAATGGTGCAGGCATCTTTGTAAAAATGGTAACATTAAAAGAAATTGTAGATATTTTTCAGGTGCGAATGATTTTGGAATGCAGTGCTTTGAAGCTGGCCTGGGAAAACATAGCACTTGCAGAATTAGAAGAGCTAGAGAGTCTATGGGTTGAGCTGTCTTCTCGAATTTTCGCCGGCGAAAAAGTGAACAGCATTGAAATTGCTAATATGGACTCGGATTTGCATTTGTTTATTGCTCAAAGATGTTCGAATAAATACCTTGCAGACTTGTTAATTGAGACAAAAGAGCGGGTTCGGCGCTTTCAACAACTGTCTGCAGAATCTTTAGGCAACGCTGAAGAAACAGTGCGCCAACATTTGGAAATACTTCAGTTGATGAAATGCAAAAATCAAGAGGCTGCATTAAGCGCTATGAAAAAACATATCCAGAATGCAATGGATTATATCGTGCAGGGCAAACAGTATGTTGTATAGACATTGAGTATAAAAATAATGAACAAAATTCCCACATTTTAACCATTTAACCATGCAGTATATTGACACTGAAGAAACATCATGTAAATATACCTGTATGCAGTTCGTATGTAGCTAGTGTTAACCTGTATATGAACGGCGGCCCAGATACCTTCATTTGGGGTACCGTTTAAAAATTTAGAAAGGAGGAGCAGAGATGGGAGTCGTACCAAACTCATTATTTTTTAATTATCCTATGAGTACGGCATTCTTAATTATTGGAACCATTGTATTGTCGGCAATTGGAACTATCACGTTTTATCTGGGAAAGTGGACTCTATAAAGCTGTGAGACGAGTGTGAATTCAATTAGGATGGAGGGCTATTGATGCAGATCGAAAAATTAAGTGAAGCACTGGGAGTTGATGTACCCCTAATCGTGCCATTGGTGCTAATCTTGTATATGATTGTCATGTTAGCCGTTGGATTTATTGCAGCTAAGAGAGTAAGAAGCTCAGAGGACTGGTTTGTGGGCAGCCGCCGGATGGGGCCATGGATCACTGCGTTGGCCCATGGTTCCAGTTCACTGGGAGGCGGGATGTACATCGCAGGTCCTCAGTTTGGCTGGGAAATGGGAGCTGCGGCACTGTGGGCTGCACCGGGAGATGTATTTGGCCCTCTCCTAAACTTTGGGATTATCGCCCGCAGGATGCGTCGCTTTACCGAAAAAACCAAGTCTTTTACAGTACCAGAGTTTTTTTCTTATCGGTATTACAGCAACGGCGTTCGGCTGGTGGCTGTTATTATTCTGGTCATATCGCTAATTATTAGCATGGTGGTAGAATATCTGGCGATGGGTGTTATTATCTCCGCCATCACCGGATGGACCTTTACCATTTCCCTTATCATCGGCAGTGTTGTGGTATTGATTTATACCGGAGCAGGCGGCTTTTTGGCGGTGGCCTATACCGACTTTGTTCAATCGATTTTAATGGTGTTGGGTTTATTGATTCTTATTCCCACCTGTCTATATCGCGTGGGAGGTCTGCGCGGCATGAACTGGGGCCTACACCAGATTGATCCCGGGCTTCCAACGCTGTGGGGCCCCGAGTTTCAGTTATATGGTGCGCCTATGATGATTTTGGGGATTGCCTGTGTATATTTTATCGGGTATATGGGTCAGCCACACTTGATCTTAAAAACAGTTGCAGTCAAAGATACCAAATCAATACGCCTGGTACCGCTAATCGGCTCTATTTTTGGATTCGTACTTGCATTTGGCGTTTATTCCCTAGGAAGTGTGGGCCGTGTGGTTTATCCCGACCTTGCTATGCTGCCTGCCCAAAACCCGGAATATATAATGCCTATGCTGACTATGCAGTTTTTGCCGCCTTTCTTTGCAGGGCTGTTGTTGGCGGGTGCCTCTGCGGCAATTATGTCTACCGCCAGTGCATTGCTTCTCGTCATTGGTTCCGCCATTGGCAATGACCTTTATCATGGCGTTATCAATAAAAATGCTACCGAAAAACAAATTATGAACGTTGCCCGCCTAGCCACTTATGGGCTGGGAATAGTGGGAATCTTTATGTGCTTTGTACCATTTTTGCAAGTGGGTATTTACCATGTTACCTGGATCGCTTGGAGCGTACTTTCTCCTGCATTTATTCCCCCTATTTTAGCCGGATTGTTCTGGCGAAGAGCCACAAAAGAGGGAGCCTATGCTTCTATGATAAGCGGAAGTGTGACCGGCTTTGCATGGTACTATCTGTTGCAGGAAGCAACTAACGTTCACACATTTTTTGCAGCGCTTGTCATTTCCTCCGTGGCAATGGTTGTCGTGAGCCTGTTGACCAAGAGGCCTCCTCAGGATGTAATTAAGCTGGTGGATCATGCGGCAGCCAAAGATGAAAAAGAAGCACCCTCCTCGTCCCAAACTGCACAGGCAGGCGTACAAATCAGCAACTCCCAGTTTCATGCACTGCTTGGTACCATGTAACATCAAGGTTGGAGGAGGTTCTGCATGGCGATTATTCAGGTGATTTGTGGTGCGCCATACAAACCGGAGGGATTGCTCCATCAAATGGCGCGCAATAAAAAATTGGCTCATATTCGCTGTAAGCCGGTACAGGTATTGTACAGTCCTTGTTGGATCTTTTCATTTAGCGTTGACTTTTCTCTGACCAAAAAACGAGTGCGGCATTTAGGGTGCTATGGTGGTGTAGACGAACAGTCTACCATGCCGGGCCTAGTAAGTCGCATTCCGGACTATGAGGAAATGTGTATCAACGATATGCAGCTATTACCTGATAAGCTAAAAGAAGAACAGGCAAAAGATCTGGCTTGGTCTTATAACAAGCGGTGGATTGCAAGAAAAAACCGGATGAGTCATTGTGTGCCGGTGTTGACCTCGACCAAAACACTTAAATTATACAAACCACTTTATCTCTTGGAGTTTTACAATCAAAAGCTGGATCAAACCTTATATAAAGTATACGACTCTCTGACCGGTGACTTGGATAACCTTGTAATCCAATCATAATATTTGGTAAAAGTAGTGGGGGAGGTTGCAAGATGATAAACGAATTATTTGGCCTACAGGGAAAAATTGCAATGATTACAGGAGCGGGACAAGGGTTGGGTCAAGGATATGCCATAAATCTGGCAAAAGCGGGATGCACTTGTGTCTGCACCGATTTAAGTGTAGAGCGTTTAAGCGATACCGTTGCAGCCATAAAAGAACAAGGTGGAAAAGCACTGGCGTTAGAAATGAACGTAACAGAGCGCTCCTCCATTCAATCTGCATTAAACACCGTGATGGAGGAGTACGGCAGCATCGATATTGTAGTAAACAACGCAGGCACCGAAATTGCCGAACCATTCCTACAGGTGACTCCGGAGCATTACGATGCGATTATGGGAGTAAATCATAAGGGCACCTTTTTTGTCATGCAAGAAGCTGCAAAGTATATGAAAAAACAAGGGAACGGAAAAATTATAAACATCGGCTCCTTGGGAAGCTTTATTGGTTTGGCAGACTCCAGTGTCTATTGCTCATCCAAAGGTGCCGTAGTACAGCTAACCAAAACGGCCGCTATTGAATTGGCTCCTTACAATATTCAGGTTAACGCCATTGCACCCGGGTACTTCCTCACCACCATGACAAAGCCCTTTTTTGAAGATGATGCACATCGGGAATGGATCGAGAATCGCATTCCTCTCGGCAAAGTAGGAACCACCGACGATCTTGCGGGAACGGTTATTTTCTTGGCAAGCAATGCATCCAATTACATAACCGGGCACGTGCTGATCGTAGATGGTGGCTGGCTGGCCAGTTAGGAGAATAGGAACATGATGAAAGCGGTGCGAAATTACGGCATTGAAGACGTACGAGTGGAAGATATCCCAAAGCCGATCCCAAAACAAGGGGAAGCTCTTATTCGGATTTTGTATTCCGGCATCTGCTGTGCCGATTTACATATTTATAAAAAGGGTATGTTTATCACCTATACACCGGAAACCATGGGTCATGAATTTGTTGGAGAAATTGCAGACCCAAACGGCGGTTCTCTAACCGTTGGGCAGCTAGTGGTGGGAGATCCCCGGGTTCCCTGCCTAAAATGCAGCGCCTGCCGCACCCAAGGTTACCAGCGTTGCGAATCGCTCGGGTTTATTGGAGAGGTTAGTCAAGGCTGCTTTACCCAGTATATTGCGATGCCGTGGGAAAAGCTGATTCCGATAAACCGTCCGGAAAAATTGTCACATGGTGCATTGGTAGAACCCCTTGCAGTGGCGCTGCACATCTGTGTCGAGGCGCACGTGGGTAAGAATGACCATGTGGTGGTATTGGGGTGTGGTCCCATAGGGCTGTTGACGGTAGCGGTGGCCAAACAAGTGTTTCAAGCAAAAACAGTTACCGCTGTGGATATTGTCGACTCCCGGTTGCAAAGAGCAGCGCAGGCAGGTGCCGACTTCCAGCTCAAGGATATAAGTCAATCTTCTTTGTCTGAGTTTGATATTGCCGTGGAGGCGGCGGGGATTGGTGTTACGTTTCAGGCCGGCCTAGACCATCTGCGCCCGGGTGGAACCTTGGCGATGGTAGGTATTTTCGAAAACCCTGTTTCCATACAGCCCAATGCACTCATCGGCAAGGAGCTGCGGATTATTGGCTGTAACACCTACACACGGGAAGATCTTCAACAAGCAGCGGAGATAATTGGCAAAGGGACCTTGAGTCTTGATTTTGTGATTTCCCGCATAATTTCGTTGGATGAGGCGCCGGAAGCGTTTAAAGCATTGGCAGGGGACCACAAAAACGACTTAAAAATTCTGCTTCAGGCTCATTGATTTTTCAAAGCTTCCAACACACCCGAAGGGTAAGGGAAGGAAAGAAAGGAATGGTTATGGGTGAAAGTCATAAAAGAAGCCACTCAAAAAACGTATCAGCGCAACCCTGAACTGATCCAATCCGTGTCGGACATTATCCAGCAGGTGATTGCCAATGGGGACGCAGCTATCCAAGCATTATCTCAAAAATTTGATGGGATTCAATTGGATCATATCAAAGTCACCAAGGAAGATATTAAAAATGCTTATCAACAGGTAGATGAAAAAACCGTTGCTGATCTTAAATTTGCAGCAGAGCAGATT
Source organism: Oscillospiraceae bacterium (assembly GCA_018434245.1). GTDB lineage: Bacteria > Bacillota > Clostridia > Oscillospirales > Ruminococcaceae > WRAV01. The sequence goes on along the minus strand of JAHDPQ010000125.1, from coordinate 12,705 downwards.
CGCTTTTTTGCGGAAAAGCAACTGGGTTGCCTCAAAAATCTGGAAGTACAAACAGCGGTTCATGGGGTTACTTTAGGGCATCGGTTGATACCGGTAGAAAAAAGTGGTGCCTATATTCCTGCCGGTCGTTATCCCCTTCCCAGCTCTGCGCTGATGAATATTATCCCGGCCAAAGTAGCGGGTGTAAAAGTAATTTCCGCCTGCTGCCCTCCTTCCAAACAACATGGTATGATTCACCCTGTTGTGCTGGTAGCGGCCGATATTGCCGGTGCCGATCATATCTACTGTGTGGGCGGAGCGCAGGCGGTAGCGGCGATGGCTTACGGTACGGAAACCGTAGAAAAAGTAGACCTGATTGCAGGCCCCGGCAACAAGTTTGTTACGGAGGCAAAGCGGCAGGTGTTGGGCGATGTGGGAATCGACAGCCTTGCCGGGCCCAGCGAAGTGCTGATTTTAGCAGATGAGAGCGCCAATCCGGAATATATAGCCATTGATTTGCTGGCTCAAAGTGAGCACGATCCCAACGCCAAGGCTATTTTGGTTACCACCGCTCCGGAAATGGTGGAGGAAATTAATGAATATTTAGAGGCGTTTGTAAAAGAGTTAGGCACTGGTGCAACGGCGTATCGTGCCTGGCAGGATAATGGACAGATCATTGTTGCAGACAATTTGGAAGAAGCCATTGCGATTACCAACGATGCCGCTCCGGAACATCTGGAGGTACATACGAAAAACTGCCTCGAGGTTAGTGAGCGCCTCATCAACTTTGGATCACTGTTTATTGGGCCGTATGCTCCTGTCGCCTTTGGAGATTACGTTTCCGGCACGAACCATACACTGCCTACAATGCAGACAGCCAAGTACTCCAACGGTATCTGGGTCGGCACCTTTATTAAAACATCTTTCTTCCAGCATATCACAAAAGAGGGGTGTGAGAATCTGGCCGACGCCTGTATGCATATTGCCCGTTTGGAGGGGCTGCTCGCACATGAAAAATCGGTGGCGGTACGGCTAAAATAACCCGATGGAGGACTTTATCATGGAACTGACAAGGGAACAACAGGATATGCTCAACGGTTTCTATGGAAAAGGCACCGCCATGGCAATGAAGATCCAGTATGCCATTGGAGAATGTTTTAACGCCAAGCGGATGATACCCATTACAAGAGCTCATATTGCCCTAAGCAATCAGGAATCCGATCTTTGGTTTGCAGAAAAGATGGTTGCATTAGGAGCAAAGTGTAAAATCCGTGCCACCACTAACCCAGGATTCTGCATTTCTTACTTTCAGAACAAAAATCTGGTTTCCCATGAAGATGCGGCGTTTATGCAGCGAACTCACGATGCTCACCAAAAGTTGGGAGTAGTACTCTCCTATAACTGTACGCCTTATATGGGAACCAACATTCCCTACTTTGGCGAGATAGTCGCATTTTCCGAGTCTAGCGCCACGCCGTATGTCAATGCGGTTTGGGGTGCCCGCAGCAACCGGGAGTCCGCTCAAAGCGCAATGTGTGCCGCCATTATCGGATGCGTTCCGGAGTATGGTTTGTTGCTACCGGAAAATCGCTTGGGGGATATCCTTGTGGAAGTACAGGCCGATATGAGCAGCGACTTTGCTTTTAATCTGTTGGGTTACATGGGTAAAAAGATAGGCCATGGGATTCCGGTTTTTGTAGGGCTTCCCAATTACATTACACCAGAGCAACATCGCAATTTGTGTGCGGAACTCAACACCTCCGGCTCTTATGCTATGTACCATATCCCGGGGGTCACTCCGGAAGCGCCAACACTCCAAGATGCTCTGGGCGGTAAAGAACCTAAGCGAAGAGTTACCATTACACAAGAGGATTTTGACCGAGTGCTTCAGGAGGAAATTTCTGATGCGGGCAACCGTGCCATTGATTTTGCACTGTTTGGATGCCCCCACTGCTCACTGGATGAAGTTATTCAGATTGCAGAGCTAATTCAAGGGCAGAAGCTGGCGGTTCCCCTGTGGATGATGACATCGGCTTACACAAAGGATACGGCAAGAAAAATGGGGTATTTGCAACAATTGCAGGATGCCGGTGCAGATTTGGTGGAAGATACCTGCTCAGACCAACCATGTTGGCACTTTCTCAAAAATAAGGTAGGTGTTACCGATTCACCCAAATGCGCCTACTATCCAAGAAAACGGGGATTGGAGTTTGTGATTCGAGATATTCCTACTTGTGTGGATGCAGCGTTGAAAGGCTGGGTGATATAACATGGAAAAACGAATTTTCCGCTGCCATAAAATTTCCGAGGGCGTTGCCGAAGGAGAGGTCATTCTATCCCAAGATGATATGATGTTTTATTTGGTGCGACCGGAAACGGGAATGGTATTTGAAAAATCCCATAGCCTGGAAGGAAAAAGTGTTGCCAATAAAATCGTGGTCTTTCCCAGCGGAAAGGGAAGCAGTGTGGTGCAGAGCGATGGGTTGTATCAGCTTAAAATGAAGGGAAACCAACCTCTTGCTATGATTATCCAGCACCCCGAAACTGTGCTGGTAGCTGGCGCCATCATTATGGAGATTCCAATGGTGGATCGGGTGGACCCTGAATTTTATAAGATTGTCAAAGATGGAGATCGCATCCGCGTGGATGCTGATCGCGAAGTCATTGAAATACTGTAAACAAAACTGATCCACAATGCTCTTGTTCAAGGAAAGCAAAAGGAAATCCCCGCAAAAAAGACGTCGCGAGCATCACGACGTCTTTTTGATCGAGGGGAAGCAGAGTCGAATAACAAAATTCTGCATTGGTACGGTGTCGGCCTATAAGCTGACTGGGAACTTGCTTTCCGAACGGGAGGCTTTTACAAGCTAATCTGCAAGAGTCAGAAAAGGGGTGCAAAGGATTTTCTTTGCACCCCTTGGGTCTTGCTCCGTTTATTTCTTGAACGCTTTTGTTACGGCGGCATCCACCAGCTCTTCTGTGGGAATCATGGGCAAGGTAATGTGCCCTTTTCCGGCATAATTTGTGTTGTACTCCACACTGGTGGAAATGGAGTTGGGATTCCGGGCCCAGCTGCGGCGGGCCACGCCCCCCATCACGTCCCACATCATGGCGCATTGGATAATTTCAGCGGCTCGGTCGGAGCCGTCCAGCACCATGCCGAACCCGCCGTTGATGGCTTTGCCGATGCCTACCCCTCCGCCGTTGTGCAGCGCCACCAAACTCATGCCCCGGGCTGCGTTGCCTGCAAAGCACTGGGTGGCCATATCCGCCATGACATTGCTGCCATCCTTGATGTTGGAGGTTTCCCGGAAGGGGGAGTCGGTGCCGGAAACATCGTGGTGATCCCGGCCCAGCATCACGGGTCCAATCTCCCCATTTCTAATCATCTCGTTGAACTTCAGGGCGATCTTGGTGCGGCCCTCAGCATCCTGATAGAGGATGCGGCACTGGGTTCCCACCACCAGCTTGTTCTGCTCGGCATCCCGAATCCAAATCCAGTTGTCCCGGTCCTGACTGCGGCGGTCTGGATCAATGCAGTCCATGGCGGCCTTGTCGGTTTTGCGCAGGTCTTCTGGGTCGCCGCTGAGGCAGCACCAGCGAAAAGGTCCGTAGCCATAGTCAAAGAGCTCAGGGCCCATAATATCCTCCACATAGCTGGGGAAGATAAAGCCGTCTTTTTCATCGCGGCCGTTTTTGGAAACTTCCTTTACCCCGGCATCGTAAATAGCTTTGAGGAAGGAGTTGCCGTAATCAAAGAAGTAGCTGCCCCGGTCATGAAGGATTTTAATCAGTTCAAAATGCTTGTGCAGGGTTTTGTCCACCTCGGCCCGGAAGGCATTAGGATCGTGAGCCAGCATGTCGGTGCGCTGTTCAAAGGTCATGCCCTGAGGGCAGTAGCCGCCGTTGTAGGCGTTGTGGCAGGAGGTCTGGTCGGAGAGAAGGGGGATGTGGATATTGTGGTCCACCGCATACTGTAACAGGTCTACAATGTTGCCGTGGTAGGCGATGGAGACAGTCTCCTTCTTTTCTAGATGCTCCCCGGCGATGCGGAACACCTCCGCCAAATCGTCGGAGACTACGGAGACCCAGCCCTGCTTATGGCGGGTTTCGATCCGGGAACGGTCCACCTCCGCCACGATGCCCACCCCCCGGGCAATTTCAATGGCCTTGGGCTGTGCGCCGCTCATGCCCCCCAACCCGCTGGTGACAAAGAGAATGCCGGCAAGATCCTCATCCTGTTTGATCCCCAACTGCTGCCGGGCGGCGTTGAGCAGAGTGTTGTAGGTTCCGTGGACAATGCCCTGAGGTCCGATATACATCCAGCCCCCTGCCGTCATCTGACCGTAGTTGGCTACCCCCATCTCCTGAGCGATTTCCCAATCCTCCTGATTGTCGAACATGCCCACCATAAGAGCGTTGGTGATAATGACTCTGGGTGCTTCCGGTCGGGAGGGGAAAAGCCCCAGAGGATGCCCCGACTCGATGACAAGGGTCTGATCCTGCGTCATTACCTCAAGATATTGTTTTACCAGCCGGTACTGCATCCAGTTCTGAAAGACGCTGCCGGTTTCCCCATAGGTGACCAGCTCGTAGGGGTAGAGGGCGGTTTCAAAATCCAAATTGTTGTCGATCATAACCTGAAAGGCCTTGCCCTCGATGCAAGCGCCCTTGTATTCATCAATGGGCTTGCCGAAAATACGCCCTGTCGGACGAAAGCGGTAGGCGTAAATCCGCCCATAGGTCACCAGCTCCTCCATAAACTCATCGGCGAGTTGAGCATGGAGGTTCTCCGGCAGATAGCGCAGGGCGTTTTTTAGCGCCACCTTAGCCTGCTCCTGGGTGAGGTGAAATCCCCGGGAGGGTGCGCGGCGAATTCCGGGCTCAAAAGCGGGATAGTCAGGCAGGGTATCCTCCAGCCTGATCTGCATTGCACCGTATACTTCACTGTTTTTCATACTGGCGCCTCCTTATCTGGTATGGAATGAATGTAACAGACACAGTTTTGCGGAAAAGCGGTTAGTTGTACCACTATGCTTGTGCTATAATAGACTTGTTCAATCTTTGGGAAAAATGCGGTAACCGCCGTTTGACCCGGCTGGAGGAGCATATGGACTACACCCTTGTAACAGTAGAAAAAGCCCCCGGGGTATCTGTCACCAACCGGATTGTGGAGCTGATTCTGAAAAATATTGAGGAAAAGAATCTTGGACCGGGGGATCGGCTGCCCACCGAACGGGAGCTGGCCGCCCGCATAGGTGTGGCCCGGGGCACCGTGAAGAGCGCCTACAAACGGCTGGAGCAGATGAACCTTGTGCGGATCCGGCAGGGAAGCGGCATCTTTGTGGTGGGAGACGAGGATCTTTCCCTCAAGCTTCAGAGGAAAAAAGCCGTAGCTCTTCTGGATGAAACCATCCGTTCTCTGCGGGGTCTTGGACTGGAGCACCAAGAAATCCGCCGGCTGATGGACCTGTGCCTTTCCCGGCAGTCGGGGCAGACACTGCAGGTGGCCATCCTTTACGATAACCCGGAAATGCTGTTGGATTTCAAAAAGCAGCTTTCGTGGCTGCCGGGGGTAGCGCTCTCCATCTTTATTCTGGAAAGCATCACCGAAAACGAGAACCCCGAGGGCTTGTTGAGCAGTTTTGACCTGATTATCACGCCTTCCAAGCATCTGGAGGCGATCTCGGGCCTGCTGCCCAACCTTTCCGGCCGGGTGATGGAGGCGGCCATTTCTCCCTGCCGCGAGACTCTGATTCAGATTACATCCCTGCCCCGGGACAGCCGCATCGGCATCATTTGCCGCACCAATGTGTTTTTAGCGGCAGTGAAGGATATTCTCCTCTCCTTTGGGTTTTGGGAGGATCGCATCCAATCGTTTTTTGAAATGGACTATACCACTAAGACTTATTTTCCCGCAGGCATTGACGTGCTGATTTCCTTCGCCGATGCCCACATCTTCACCAATCCGGAAAGAACTATACCACTTACAGCCTAAAACTATTATAACTCTCTTAGAGGGGGAGTGTCAATATATCTACGTTAAATTCGGCAAAATCACAGGAGGACAAGATGATTTCCTGTGCGAAAAGAACAGGATTCCGGTAATCCCAAAGGGCAAAAAAATTGATTGGTATACATCTGTTACAATTGGTATAGTGTGTATTTCTGGAGCAACAACGCCTCCCGTAGCAGCATTGGCCGCAGCGGGAGGCGTTCGGTATCTTTGTTATATGACCCCCGTGGCGATCCTTCATCGCATCCAAGGGCGATAGGCTATTCAAAAAAAGCAAAGGCGTTCACATCAAAAATTCCCATATCGGTGACCCGGATTTCCGGCAGCACCGGCAGAGCCAAAAAGCTCAAAGTCACCAGCGGGTCAATCTCCCGGGGGACACCCCCTTCATGGAGCTGCTCCAACATACGTTCCAGCTGAGGGAGGAATTCTTCCGGCGGCCGGTCGCTCATCAGTCCGTAGACCGGCAGGGGAAGGGAGGCGGTTACCTTTCCTCCCTGCACCAGAGCCACGCCGCCCCGGATGTTTTCTAGCTCACCGATGGCTAGCAGCATATCCCTGTCGTTGGTTCCCGCCACAATCAAGTTGTGGGAGTCATGGCCCACGGTGGTGGCCACCGCTCCATCCCGCAAACCGTAGCCGGACAGCAACCCCACCCCCACGTTTCCGGTGGCGTGATGCCGCTCCAAAACCGCTAGCTTGCAAAGATGGCCCCCCTCCAAGCGGGACAAGGCCTCCGTTTGGGGCAACAGCAGCTTGCGGGTGATGATCTCGCCTCCCAGCACCTCGATCACGGGGAAGGGGTCCAGGTCGGGCAGAGTCAGGTGTTCCGGTCCCACTGGAGCCAGACACACCGAATTTACAAAGGATATTTGCCGGACATCGGCTGCCACCCGATCGGGGTTCACGGCAACGCCGTTCTTATAAACAGCCTGAACCGATACCTCTTCCAGATCGTCCAGCACCACCAGATCGGCCCGGTAGCCGGGCGCGATAGCCCCCAAATCATAAAGGCGGAACATTTGAGCCGCATTGATGGTGGCCATCCGATAAGCATCGATTAAGGGGAGGCCCAGAGCAATGGCCTTGCGCAGACAGTGGCGGACGGTGCCCTCCCGACGCAGGTCGGCCAGGTGCTTGTCGTCGGAGCAAAAGGCGGTAAAGCGGGTGGAGATGCCCTGCTCGATAATTCCCGACACAATGGCCTCCAGATTCCGGGAGGCGCTGCCCTCCCGCACTAAAATGGCCTGCCCCAGCCGAAGCTTTTCCAATGCGTCGGCAAAGGTGGTGCTCTCGTGGTCGTTGCGGATACCGGCGGCTATGTAGGCGCAAAGCTCCCGACCAGTAAGGCCGGGAGCATGTCCGTCTACAATCCTGCCCTCTGCCATAGAAAGTTTTTCTAAAATTTCAGGCTTGCAGCTCACCACGCCGGGGTAATCCATCATCTCCCCCAGCCCCAACACCCTACTTTCTTCCAGAAGGGGAGCCAGATCGGTGGCAGACAGGACAGCGCCTGCGTGTTCGAAGATGGTGGCGGGAACACAGGAGGGAAGCTGGACATAGTAGTTGATGGGAAGAAACTGAGTGGATTCCAGCATATAGCGGATGCCGGAAACCCCTGCCACATTAGCTATCTCGTGAGGGTCGGTGATTAGGGTGGTCACTCCGTGGCGCAGTTCTTCGGCGCAGTAGCAGGGGGGAGTGACCATGGAGGATTCTACATGACAATGGGCGTTGAGAAAGCCGGGCACCAAATAGCGCCCGGAAAGGTCCACTACCTTGGTGGCATTGCAATAATCTCCAAGGGCGGCGATTCGCCCGCCAGCAATGGCCACGTCGGTTTCTATCATCTCACCGGTAAATACGTTGAGCACCCGGGAGTTCTTCAATATCAAATCTGCAGGCTCTTGGCCTGCCGCTACCCGGATCAGCTTTTTCTTCATATTGACCCGTCCGCCTTTCGCAGTGTGATTATCATTTTAGTTATCTTATCACACTGCCGCTTGAGAAGGCAATCGTTTTGCGTCAAAGACTCGGTAATTTGCAATTAAAAATATTTTGGAAAATATATCTGCTTTCTGTGTTGACAAGGTAGGCGATTAATGCTATAATGTGATTCGCCGTGCTGGTGTAGCTCAGTTGGTAGAGCAGCTGATTTGTAATCAGCAGGTCGGGGGTTCGAGTCCGTCCACCAGCTCCAACGCTGGGTCAAGCACAAGCGGACTTGTACCAGTTATGGGAGATTGCTCGAGTGGCTAAAGAGGGCAGACTGTAAATCTGTTGACAACGTCTACGGTGGTTCGAATCCACCATCTCCCACCAAATAATCATTACATTACTAGAAAGTCTATGTTTCATGGGCTTTCTTGTAATGTAACAAGTATATAAAGGGCAGAGCGTAGTGCGAATACGCCCTACCCATTATATATAAATTCATGACTACCGTTCCTCTGCTGCCTAATAAGTCTTACGCAGGTTGTCACAAGGGAATTGCTATGCAATTCAGGCACGCTCGCTCAGACTTTAGCATAGAGAATGAGGTCATGGCATACTATCTATCGCACTTGGTATCGTAGCCCGCCAACGATATTAAGTTGTCAAGGTTCGGGGTTTGATAATGCGGGTTGCGGAGCAGGCCGCAGGGCCTGTCCTGCACAGCGATCCAGAACATGTTGGAATGCTATGCTGGACGCTGGATTTATTTCAAGCGCTGGAATGCGCTCAAAATCAAAAAACAAGAGCCTACAACGATGTTACCAGACTTTGCCGGTACGATAACATCTGTAAGCTCTTGCATCGTATTCCAAACCATGATATAATCACGGTCGTGAACGCTCTCACAAGTCTTAGCAGATGTTCTGGCATCTCTAAGGCGCATGTCTCGGTAGCTGTTGGAAGCAGCTACCAGACTGTGGGGGCTTTATTTTTTTGTCAATTCTGGACTGGCTATAGTGTATCAGAATAATTTTCCAAATGCAAGCCCGGTTTTGACAATAAAGAAAAATTACTGATGTAAGGTAGATTCAGGTTGATCTTCTACCGGCACAATCGCAAGGGTATAGCCTAAAGGTTTCAGCAATTTAAACAGAGTGTTAATTTGAGGCATGGTTTTCATAGCCTCCAAGCGGGCAATAGCCGGTTGTTTGACTCCAGCCAGTTCTGCCAACTTCGCCTGAGACAGTCCTTTTTCCTCTCGGGCTTCGATTAGCTTCCCGATCAGGGCAATTTTCAGCTTGATTTCTTCTTTTTCAGCGTCAGTCAGGCTATCGGACTGATCCCATAAGTCCTCAAAGGTCGTATAGTTGGTACCATTTATATTCATGCTCATGCTATTCACTCCTTTGTAAAAAGTCTGCCATGTTGCGTTTCGCCTGCTCAATTTCTCGGGGCGGTGTCTTTTGTGTTTTCTTCACAAAGTGATTCAATAAAACAAAGGTGTTGTCTTTCCAGTATGCAAAAAAGATTATATCACCGGTTGGCCGCAGCTCCCATAGGTCAGTCCCGGTAATATGTTTAATAGCTGGAGGCCCTACAGCAACGCCATATGCTTTTAACTGTCCAATATACTCAAGTACTTTTTTAAGCTTGATCCGGGCGTCCTTACTCGTTTTGGCCTTTTCATTTAATACTCGAATGTACTCGGCTATTGGATCTTTTCCGCTTCTGTCTTGATAGGTAATGACTTGGTACATTTCGCACCTTCAAGCTGTTATTTACATAATAACAAATAGGTTATCGACTATAAATAGCTTATTTGTTATAATATAAGATCATATAGCTTTATCTTATTAACTTAATCAATAAAAGAAAAATAGGGAGGGGAGGAATCCACCTCCCCAGCCTGTCAAAAAAGCTCGCCATCGGCGAGCTTTTTTGACAGGCTGTTTTGAATGAAAGAGAGGTGATACCGTTGACATGGCTCTCCGTTCAAACAGTAGCAGATTTGGAGAAGATTACTACCAGGGCAATCCGGAAATGCATAGATAGCAACAAATATGATGTACGCCAGGTCAATGGTGTCGGTGGAAAAGGTGGTACACAATATGAAATATTATTGGATAGTCTATCGCCAGAAGCCCAAGCCCGAACGATAGCTTGCGTAATCTCTTGATATGCTGCCTCTTTTTGCTGCCCTTGGCCGGAGACACAATTCATAAGCCCGGTGGCTTTGACTATGCTAAGCATTTCATAAGATATCACCCGCATTTTGAGGCATTGGCCGAAGTCCTTCGGTGCGGTGGAGACGGTAGTTCTTGCGGATGATCTCAATGCTGTCCCGCAGCGGGCGGGTAAGGTGTTTGTGCCGGTGGTAGAGCATGACGGTCTTCCGCTTGGCTCGTAGTTCCGTTACGGGAAAGACATTTAGCATGCGAAAATGCTGGGGTTGCTCGTGATACATGTGGGCAAGAAGCATAGGCGCGCAAAAGAAAATCCCATAACCCTGGGCGCAAAGGGTAAGCAGGGCGCTGGTCATCGTCGTTTTGGCGCGAATAAAGGGCGGGCGGCCTTTGTCTTGGGTAAGGATAGCGATAATCTCTTCGTGCAGGCGGCTGGATGAAGGGCGCAAAAACATGGGAACACCGGCGAAGGCCTTGAGCGATACCCCAGACAGGAACTGCGTCTTGCAGGCGGGATACTGTTTGGCAAAGTGCTGCTGGAGAAGCTGATCGGAAATTACGAGGTAGGAATCCTCCACTTCCAGATCTTCCACAATGAAGAAGTGGGAATCGGCGACGGTTGCGTCAGCCGACAGGATGGGAAGCGCGATGTCAATCTCATTCTGCCGCACAGTGGAGGGCAGAATGGAGGAGGGCTTTTCAACTAGGCTAATCGTGACGTTGGGATACTTGTTCGCGAAATCAGGGATGAACTCCTTGGCAAAAGCGGTGGCCCGATTGGTAGGTAGCCCAATGGCAATCTCCCCGTAGAACTCGTTTTGGGAGGTGGTGAGCTGATCAAACAGTATTTCCTCCCGTTGGATGATGTCTCTGGCCGCATCTAGCAGAATTTTTCCCGATTCGGTCAGCTTGAGAGCAGGGCGGCGTTCGAACAGCTTGACGGAATAACTTTCCTCCAGCCGCTTGATGTGAGCGCTTACCGCCTGCTGCGAAATGTACAGCGCCTCTGCCGCCTTTGAAAAGCTCATTAATTCAGCAACTTTCATAAAACAGCCTACGTCTGTCATGTTCATAATCCATAAGTCTCCTTCAATTACAACATATAGGTTGTTAACATTACAAAAATTATAATATTTTCATTTGATATTAACTCATGTACAATGAAAAAGCAAGGGTTTGACTAATTTTTTTAAGCAAAGTGATAATTCACATCATCAAGGAGGCTATAAACGTGGAAAACAAGATCCTCAAACCCGCCCAGTTGCTGTCCGCCACAGTCATTGACCGCGCTAGAAAGCTGGGATCGGCACTGCTGGCCGACGGCATGAAGGGGCTGAACGTTCCAGGTGATGGTTGCATGGACTGCGGCATCAATCCCGTGGACGTCCGCATGAGAGCCGTGGGCACAGCCTTTACGCTGGAAAGCGGTAACGGCGACAATCTGCCCATCCATCTAGCCATGAAGCTTCTTAAGGAGGGTTATGTTCTCGTTATCGACGGAAAGGGTTATGCAGACAAAGCTTATTTTGGCGATTTGATTGCCCGACAGGCACAGGCGATGGGCGCTGAAGCCATGATCATCGATGGCTATGTCCGCGACCGCCTCGATTTGACCGAGATGGGTTATCCCGTCTTCGCGCGAGGCTACATGCAGCGCGGTCCCGGTAAGAAAGATCCCGGCGCTATCAATTGCCCTATCGTCTGCGGCGGTATCGCCGTCAACCCCGGCGATTTGGTGGTGGGCGACTGCGACGGTGTCACCGTCGTTCCCCGCGAGAAAATCGGCGCGGCTCTTGAAGCAGCAGAAAAGAAAAATGTCTACGAGGAAGACCGCGTGACCACCATAGCGAAATACATGGATGCCAAGGCCAACGGTGGCGAGCTCTTCAATCTTTCGCCCTCCTGGGTTGATGAGCAGCTCAAAGAGCTTGGCGTGACGCTGTAAGACTGTTGAGCATCATTAAATACCAGGCCTCTTGCAAAAGCGGGGATTCCGGAATAAACTGTGTTCACCCGATACATAAATACTGCTTAATCCCAGGCGAACACAGTCTACTCCTCTAAAAACAGGTGCTTTTGCAAGTGATCCATCACGCAGAAAGGAAAAAAGCAAATGACCATAGGATTTGTTGGTTTTGGCGAGGCGGCATCCTCCATCGCCCTTGGACTGTACGGGGAGGGCCTCGACAGCTTTCGGTGTTACGATACGTTACAGGATGACCCCCGCAGCAAAGAAAGATTTGACACGGCTCTTGCGGCTTGCAAGGGGACCAAAGCGATTTCCGCCGCTGATGCTTGCCGCGGCGCCGACGTTGTAATAGTAGCTGTCCCCTCCAACTTTGCCGTCAGTGCCGCACAAAGCGCACTGGATGGTGTGCAGAAGGGCCAGCTCTTTATGGACGTCACTACGGCGGGGCCAGCAGAAAAAATCAAGGTTGCCGAGCTGGTCGAGGCCAGGGGCGCCTCTTTTGTTGACGGCGCTATGCTGGGCGCCCTACTCAAGGATCAGCACAAAGTTTCCATGCTGCTCAGTGGTAGCGGCGCACAGAAACTCAAGGAGTTGATGGAGCCTTACCGCATGCGCATGGAGGT
>JAHDPQ010000057.1 GCA_018434245.1 Oscillospiraceae bacterium | reverse complement strand
ACTCCGGAGAGTTTTGATAACTCTTTCTGGGTATCAATAGACACTTCCGCAGAATTCTGTGAAAGTGTTTTTCTGCCGGGCGCTGTTCCTCTATGAAATTGTTGATTCTCTTTCGCCTTTGCTGCTCGATTCTCTGTAATTGTCTATTGAAGCCTATAACCGCTCTCGTTTATTTGCCCTGTATTGCATTTTCTTGATTCTAACAAGGCAATCATACTATACCCATTGAGAAAGTCGCTTAGAATCGATTTATCAAGGCCTGTTTTCTCGCCATTGAAGCGCATTATACTCATTATCACCACTCTTGAAGAGACCTAATTATTTGTGGGATTTTGTGGTTCATACTTATCACTCCTTCTCAATGTCGATCGTGATGTTGTTGATGATTCCGTTCTCTTCGAGTTCCCAGCCGTCGGGCCAGCGATAAAGTGGTTCCGGCTCGGGCGGTGAATCTTCGGTGATAATTCTAACGTCGATGGCCGCCGTCTCGAATCTCTTTAGAGCGGCTTCATATCGTTGTTTAATCGCGTCTTTAAGCAACGTTATAGCTTCCAGGGGCCATTCTATCCATTCGCCATTCTGCAAGCCGTAGAATCGATTCTCGCGCTTCTCCCAGCGTTCCGGTGGTTCTAACGGCTTAATTCTTTCTATGAGACTTTCGGCCCTTTTGAGACTTCGCATATTCTCTATCTCTCCTTTTCTCACGTCGTTCATTCTCCATGTCTTTGATGAGTCTCTTCAATTGACTTTGAACGCTTTGAGTTAACTTGTAATTCTCGGGCTCTTTCATGCCGCGCTTCTCCTTTCTTCCAGCTTTTCGAGTTCCTTCTCTATTGCATCGAGTCGCTTTTCTAGTTCGTGCTTCTCGATAATTGAAGCTGCAACTTGCGCGAGGTATGCTAGCGTTCGCGCTTTATCGAGATAAGCTTTATAAAGCCGCGCTTCCGTCTCTTCCGGCTTCATCTTCCATATTCTTGTAATCTCACTTTGTAGCTTATTCATAATCGAATCAATAGTCATATGTCGCGCCATATATGCCCCCCAGGGGTGCCGGGCCCTGATATACTTTCAATGCCAGCCAGGGCCCTGTTTTTTTCCGTTATTCTGCTTCCATCGTGATGGAATCCGTTAATTGTAGCTCGGCCCGAAGATTCCGGGCGATATTGCGTAGCCCAGATGTTATCTTGACTGTCTGTGAGTCGCCAGTTAACACCGTCTTGAAGCTCTCCGTGCTCTCCATCGTCTATCCCCCCTGTCTCTTTTTCAATTGCCGAAGCCCGGAAGATTCTGTTAGCAATGTCATTGCCGAAGTACTCGGCCACGGTTGACTTTTTGAAGTCGTTCACGGTTGCTATACCGGCTTCAAGCAATTGTGCCCATGCTTCGGCCAGCCGGAGAGGGCTGCAATTGAAATCAATTGAAAAGATGTAAGTTCTTCCGGCCTTACATGAGAGGTCCCGGCCTTTGCGAAGAACGCCGGCGAATACCAGGAAGTTCATAGCTCGGTTAATGATTAACGCCTTTGACTTATCCGAGCCGGACCATGCCACTTTCTCGGCAACGAATCTCTTTGATAAAACTAATTCGTTAATGCCTTTGTTGATGCGAGTTCTAGCTATGTCAAGTATCGCGTCGAACGTGTCAATGATGTAATTCTTGAATTCGCCGCCGCCGGAGAGGTTAACTTTTGCTCGGAAGTCGCGCCGCCAGGTGTCGAATCTCTCACCGAAGCCCGTTGTTATGTCGTTCTCATCTATCCATTCGAAGAGTTCCATGAGCGCGTTAGTCCAATTCTTCGAGTTCTTCGCTTCGAGAAAAGCCGGCTCTTTTTGATGCTTGATTGCGTGAAAGACTTCAACAATATCAAAGCTTTTGCCATTATGAAAGTCGTGATAGATATACTTATCTTTCGAGTAATGTAATCCAGCCGATGGATTCTTTTCTTTGTGAAAGACACACTTGAAGTTCTTTGAATCTTTGAGACTCAATTGCTCATGATAAAGATTCTCAAAAGCTTTTGATAACAGCGTTTCCCATAGTTTCAAGTCTGAAGATATTAGAGATATAGAATCAAAAGCTACCAAGTAACTACTATATAAGTTACTTGGTAACTTTTCTTGATTCTCTGTATTCTCATCAATCAATTCTTGAATCTTTCTCAACTGAAAAGAGTTAAGAATTTCGACGCTTTCGAGTTCTTCGAGAAAAGTCTCAACGCTTCCGACGTTGTAGCAGATGGGGCCATTCGTGAGCTCGGTTGCAATCTGATAATGTCGTTCGACTTTCGACGGTGGTATCACGGTATAGCAACCTTTGCCCATGAGTTCGACGGTGGTTCCCCTGTAATTGCCCTTATACTTGCCCGAGAAAGGCTTTTGTGTCGCGTAGTAGAGATGATAGCCATTATGCTTGCCGCCTGTCTTGACGGCGATTCTCGGCCCGTTAATGCCCATGCTTGCCAGCTCTTCCAGGAAGTCTGGAAGATTCTCCGGGCCGTCGTAGTCAATGGCGAGAAGATGGCCGCCGTTGAATTCTTCGCCGAGTCTCAAGCCGTAGTTGCCGCCGTTGAATTCTTCGGGCGCGAAGCTTCGCTTCCAGGTGTCGCCTTCGGAGACGGCCGGTACTTTGCCATTCTTGGAGAGTGGTATCAGGCACTTTGATAGCTCACTTTTTTCTGCTATAATCATAGTGTCTGTTAGTCTTTGTGTTGTCGGCCCTGTGAGCGCAGGGCTTTTCTTTTTTGTCATGGTTAGTCTCCCTTCAATACTGAGTGATAGCCGCGTCTCTCTATCTCTTTCTCAATCTCTGCAATCTCGAACGGCCTTAATCTCAAGTGTCGGCCGTGTCGTTCAACGTCGATGATTCCTTTTGCTTCCAATTCATACAGCAAGTTATACAGCGCCAGTGGGCGCATCTTATATCTCTTTGCAATCTCCATGATTCTCATATATCCATCTCCTTTAGATTCGTACCAATTAGAAAAGCCTGCTTATTTCGGTTTAATCACCGCTAGCAGGCCCCTATTGTTTCTGTATAACGCTGGTTAGTCTTTTCTTTCTTTGATTCTCTCTCGATTCTCTGGTACTATTAAAATGTGAGAGGGATGATGATGCTAATTATTCCTGAGCGACTGGTGGGCCTGCGAAAACTCAGCCAGTCGCTTTTCTATTACTTCACTTCTCAATTCTAGCATACTCGATATGCCATTCCAAAGGCCCCAGCTTCTTTTTTGAATCCCAAAGAGACGGCTCGGCTTTGGGCCGTCTCAATGTTAGTTATCAATCTAAGAACACTCTTTTATTGACCGATACCACGGTAAAGCGTTGCATCAAATTTATACCTTTCGGCCTTGAAAAGTGGGTTTTTGGCTTAAAAGTGAGTCAAATTATGAGTAATAATCGACATTATGACTCATATCTGATATATACTTTCTGCAAGTCGCTTTATAAGCCACTCACGAAAAGCGTATAATTGACACTCGATATAATGACTCATTCTCTCTGTAAGTCTCTGCAAGTAGCATCAGTAGTATCGTATCGTAGCATCATCAGATTGCCCTATATCGCTTTCTTTTTTCGTCGGAGGGTGATTATACCTTCCGGCCGTCTTTCGTTCGTTATAGGCGATTCTAGCAAGGCTTGGCTAGTTCTTTCTTGGTTTCAATAAGGATGTCAGAATTGTGACAACCTTTTTTGCCTCTTCCAGGTGATAGCGCTTGATTCTTTTT
>JAHDPQ010000162.1 GCA_018434245.1 Oscillospiraceae bacterium | reverse complement strand
GTGGCGATCATCATCTCCCCCAGAGCGTTGATTTCCTTGAGACGGTGGGTATCCACCGTCAGCAGGCCATCCCGGTCGGCAAGGACCTCTATTTTCCCCTCCTTAATTTCAGAAGGAGACATATGGGGTCCGGCACAAATTTGATATAAGATTAAGGCAGCATCATTTTCGTGGAGCATCCCCTCTTTGGATTCCCATACATAAAGGTGCTCCTTGCCCAGGGAGAGCAGCAGGGGGATGTCTTCCTCCCTGACGATGTGCCCCTTGCGAAAGGCTGCATCCTTGGTAACGTCTTTGACAATTTGGGTAATGTCGTGGCACAGGATATGGCCGACGGCATCCTCTGTTCGGATCAGTTTCATTGGCAGGCATCCTTTCTGATGGCTGGTCCGCCGGAGCGGAGAAGCAGAATGTTGTCAGGGTCCACGCGTAAAAAGTCCGGCAGGTTGCCGCCATAGCTTTCTTTGGAAATCTTCCACCAAACGGAAGCAGCTTCCGGTCCCGGAGAAAAGAGCATGTTCCATTCAAAGGGGCTTTCCAGCCTTTCCCGCAGCTGGACGGAGAAGGTGTTTTCTCCGTCCCCTTCTGTGGCAGGCATAAAGTCATGGGCCCGCACACCGATGCAGTCAATGTCTTGATCCACCGGCCGGGAGGTAGCCAGTTCGATCCCCCAGTCCTTGGCCAGAATGCGGTATTTACCCAGAGGCTTTGCAGCAGAAAAGTTCTTGCATCCCGTCAGCCTTGCTACCGAAAGCAGCCCCGGATTGCGAAATAGTTCCCTGGTCTTTCCGCTGGCGATGCAGCGGCCGTCCTCCATCACCATCAGCTGCTCGCAGAGCTGATACACCTCGTCCCGGCTGTGGGTAACGATGACCACATCACCGGAATACTCCTCCAGCATATCTTTGAGCTCCAGCTGCAGCTGCTCCTTTAGATAAAAATCCAGCGCAGAAAAAGGCTCGTCTAGCAAGAGAGCATTGGGCTCGTAGGCCAGAATCCGTGCCAGCGCCACCCGCTGCTGCTGCCCCCCGGAAAGCTGCCCGGGAAAGCGTCCACCCAAGCCCTCCAGTCGGAAACGGCGCAGCATTTCCTCCACCGTTTGCTGCCGCTGGGCTTTGGGAACCTTTCCCAGAGCACAGGCGATGTTCTCCTCCACCTTCATATGGGGAAACAGGGCGTAGTTTTGGAACAGGTAGCCAATTTTCCGATCCTGAGGCCTCAGATTCACCCCTTGAGCGGAATCGTAGAGCACCTGCTCCCCTATGGTAATCTTCCCGCTGTCCGGGGTTTCGATTCCGGCAATGCACTTGAGAGTCATGCTCTTGCCGCATCCGGAAGCGCCTACAATCCCCCGAGTCCCCCCCTGAGAGGTAAACTCCATGTCCAGCGCAAAGCCTTTCCACTTCCGCTTTGCCACTACATGCAGGCTCATTTCTTCGCCTCCCGCAGGGCATAGCCTCGCTCCCGGGCTGTAAACCAGTTCATGCTGATCACAACCAGAAAAGAAATCAGCAGGATGATCCAAACGTATTCGGTTGCGCTTTCCATATCCCCTGCCGCCACCGCCGAATAAATGGCCAGGGGCAGGGTTCGGGTTTTACCGGCGATGTTGCCTGCAATCATAGCGGTAGCGCCAAACTCCCCCAGTCCCCGAGCAAAGGCCAAAACCCCGCCCGAAGCCACACCTGGCAAGGCAAGGGGCATCACCACCCGCCAGAAGATCCTCCACTCGGACATCCCCAGCGTCCGTGCGGCATATACAAGGTTTTGATCCACCTGTTCAAAGGCTCCCCGGGCAGAGCGGTACATGAGGGGGAAGGAGATGACCACGGCAGCCAAAACCGTTGCCCCCCAGGAAAAAGCGATCTTGACGCTGAAGTATTCGAGGAAGAAGCGGCCTATCGGACGCTTGACTCCAAAAGCATAGAGCAGAAAAAAGCCTGCAACTGTGGGGGGAAGGACCAGCGGCAAGGTCAAGATGCCATCCAGAATCATCTTAACTTTTTCCCGGGAGATGTCCGCCACCAGTTTAGCGGCAAGGATCCCGAGGAAAAAGGTGATGGCAATGGAAAGAGAAGCGGTCTTCATGGAGATGAGAATCGGTGAATAATCCATTGGGGCCCTCCTGCCTGTGTATAGGCAAAATGCGCCGCCCAAGCAAGGCGGCGCACTGTATTGTTTTCTTACGCCTTATACATTGGGAGTAAACCCGTAGGCTTCGAATACGGCAAGGGCTTCCGGTGTGGCAAGAAAATCCACAAACAGCTGAGCAGCTTCCTTCTTTTCCGAGGCGGTTACCACTCCTACCGGATAGATGACCTTTTTGGCCAAGCTGCCTTCCGGAGCTTCGGCGATCACCTTGACCTGATTGGTGGTGGCGGCGTCGGTGGCGTAGACAATTCCCATGTCGGCGCTGCCCTCGGCCACCCAGTTCAGTACTTCGGTGACATTGGTGCCAAGGCTTACCTTAGGTTGAATCATATCGTATATGCCAAGGGTAGTCAAGGCTTCCTGAGCATATTGTCCCACAGGAACACTTTCCGGGTCGCCCAAGGCAATGGTCTCGGCGTTTCCGATCTCCTCAAAGGAGGTTACGCCGCTTTCCGAACCGGCGGGAGCGATCAATACAATGCGGTTTTCCAGCAGTTCCACAATGGTGCCGGCATCCACAAGGCCTGCGTCCTTCAGGGCGTTCATTTGCTTTATGGCGGCGGACATAAACACGTCGGCCTCCAGCCCTTCTTCAATCTGGGTCTGCAGCTTTCCGGAGGAATCATAGGTACCCTCCACCTTGATGTTGGGGTGCTTTTTCTGGAACATGGGGATCAGCTCATCCCGGTAGGAATACTCAAGACTGGCGGCGGCAGCAACCAGAATGGTCACTTCCTCCCCTGCGGCCTCACCGGCCTCAGGCTGGGAATCAGGCTCCTGAGACTGCGTTGCAAGCTCGCTCTGAGGAGCCGACTCGCTGGGTGCTGTGTTTCCCTGGCAGCCTGCCAACAGCAGGACAGCGGCCAACAGGATAGTTACCGTGCGCGAAATTATCTTTACCATTTGAATCATCTACTTTCTTTATGTTCATCGAGTTATTTACTAAAACAATTCGATTTATATTATATCTTGTCTATATAGATTTGTCAACGGAAGTTTTTATTGGCCAAAAACACTGAAATCTTTGATGTTTACGTGTTTTTTCTGCAATCGGCGCAATTAATTTTCCACCATAAAGTGGTAAATAGGGTGGAATATTATTCATATTCCTTACCAGCTTCAAATAGTATCGGCTCTTTGTGGCACACTACCATGGACGGAGGAAATTAATATGAAGATGGATTTTGATGCGGTATATTTTGAGCCCAACGCTCTTAATTATGAACTGGGAAAGATGCTCCGGCAAACATTTACACACCTGCCCTGGATCCCCATCCAAAGCCACAACCGAATCCCGGAGCTGACCGCAGCCCATAACCGGGACTTTCCAAAGCTCAAGCAGCATCTTATCATCGGCGTGCGAAAAACCCACCGGTATGTACCCAACTACAAGGTTTCCGACTGGTTGGTGCCCTATACCTCCTCTGGATGCCGGGCCATGTGCCTGTATTGCTATCTGGTTTGCAACTACAACAAATGCTCCTATCTGCGCCTGTTTGTCAACCGGGAGCAAATGCTGGACGGCCTTTTGAAGAAGGATGCTACCGCCGATGCCCCCCAAACCTTTGAAATTGGCAGCAACAGCGATCTTCTGCTGGAAAACACCGTCACCGGAAACCTGCCCTATACCATCCTGCGGTTTGCTCGGGAAGGCCGCGGGCATTTGACCTTTCCGACCAAGTTTGATCTGGTGGAACCCCTGCTCAGTCTGGATCACCGGGGCAAGACCATTTTCCGTATGAGCGTAAATCCCCAGGAGATCATACGCCGCATCGAGCTGGGAACCTCCCCCTTGGACACCCGTATCCGTGCCCTCAACCTTATGGCGGAGGCGGGGTATCCGGTGGGGCTGCTCATCGCCCCTGTCATCCTGCTGCCAGGCTGGCAGCGGCTGTACGGAGAGCTGGTCGATACATTGGCAGAAACTCTCAGCGACAAGGTGCTGCACACCGGCTTTATCGAGATCATTTTGATGACCTACAGTTTTGTGCACAACGCCATCAACACCGATGCCTTTCCCAATGCGGTACAGTTGTTGGATCGAGGAGCCATGACCGGACGGGGACGGGGTAAATACAGCTATCGGAATGATCTGCGCACAGAGGCGGAGGTCTTCTTGCGCCAGAAGCTGTCCCAAAAGCTGGGCACCATGCCCATCTGGTATTTTGCCTGACGACAAACGGTTGGCATGGGAGCATTCCAAAAGAATGTTCGCCATGCCAACCGTCCAAAAGTATAGTCAGGGAATCTTATTGCCTGGCGGAGCGGGGCTTGAGGCAGAGCATCAGCACCGCCGCTACCCCGGCGCAGCACGCCGCAATGACAAAGGCGGGGAACATGAGGGAAATGTCCGCAGCCGCCAGATTCTTGTAGTGCCCCGCAATGTAGGAGGACACCACGGCTCCTACTCCAAAGCCCAGCAAAACCATTCCGTAGTTGGTGGCCATATGCCGGGGACCGAACAGGTCTGCCGTGAGAGAGGGGAAGCAGCTCAGGAAGCCGCCGTAGAAGAATCCGATCAAGCCGATGAGCATGTAAATCCAGTAGCCGTTGGCCCGGTTGACCAGCAGCGAGAACACCGCCGATCCGCAAAGCAGCACCAAAATGGTGGCCTTGCGCCCGATTTTATCGGAGGCCATACCCCAGAATAACCGTCCCAGAGAATTGCACATAGAGATGACCAGTACCCCTATGGTGGCGGTTTCCGCAAGGCCCTTTGCCACGGCAATGGGCTTTGCAAAGCCGATCATCATCAGCCCCCCCATACAGGCCAGCATCATGGATACGGTGATGAGATAGAACCGCGGGTCCCGCAGCACCTGCCCCGGGGAGAGGCCCTCCGCTACAGGGGCTGCTCCTCCTGCCGATTCTTCCTCCGGCGGGTTCTTCAGGAACAGCGCTCCCACAGTACACACCACCAGAAAGACTGCGGACAGTACAACAAAGGTCTTAAGTTCTCCCTGTTCCGGGCCGCCAAAGCGGATGATCAGCCGCTCAATAATGGGGGTAAATACCACGCCTCCAAACCCAAGGGCGGATACAATCACTCCGGTGACCAGCCCCTTCTTTTCCGGGAACCATTTCTGGGAGCAGGCAATGGTGGTGGAATAGGTAAAGCCCATCCCCACACCGCCCATGACGCCGTAGCCCAGCCACAAAATCCACGGATGGGCCTGGGATGCAAAGGAGGCCAGAAAAAAACCGACGCTTAAAATCACTCCGCCAATGATGACCACCCTTCTTGTGGTCATTTTTGCGGCCAGCTTGCCGCCCAATACGCTGCCTACGGTGAGAGTGGAGAGCAAAAGGGAAAAGGTGAGGCTGGCCGCGGCGTTGTCTCCGCCAAATACGCTGTTTGCAATTCCGGTTTGAAACACGCTCCAAATGTACGCGATTCCCAGACAAAGCTGGATTGCAATAGATGCGACAATGGGTGCGGCCCGGTTTGGTTTTTTCATAGGTCATCCTCCTTTTAAATACAAAAAGGACCTTTACTGTTTTGCAGTAAAGGCCCTTCCTAACAAAAAACGGCGCTTTATCTAAGTTACGGCAAAACCTTATATAACCCTATTTTATTCATTGTAAATACAACGATAAGAATAAGGCTAATAAAAAGGCTGTCAAGCTTTACGAATGTAACCGTAGGCATAAGCGGCTCCCGTCATGGTAAATTAGGGCTATTATGACAGGAAGAAGCCATGGTGTCAACTCTTTTTTCCATTTCCCAGTCGATGTCTGTGATATAGCCAAATACACGGGGCTTTCTCTGGGATGCTCCGGTTAAAACATACAAAGCAAAAGCGGTTTCAGATCCCACAACCCAGCGTCCCAAAAAGAATCCACCATCTTTTCGGAAAGGCAGGCGCAAAAATCCCCCCGGCAGAACCGGAGGGATTTATCTTGCATCGATCGCAGGTTCCCGGGAGAGGCAAGTCAGCCCCCTACCCCGACACCATCCATCATAAACAGCGCCACCGAGCCGGGTCCGGTGTGGGCTCCCAGTACAGGCCCCGCCTGATGAATCAAAAACCGCTTGATATCAAAGTATTCCTGCATAACTTCGCTGAGATACACGGCGTCCTTTTCGCAATCGGCATGGGTGATAAAACACAGGCCGTCGGCGACGGTTTTGACCGTATTGCTCATGCGTTGGGCAAGGTTTTGCAGGGCTGATCTGCTTCCCCGCTTGCTGCCCACCACCTTGGGCTTTCCGTTTTCCATCGAAAGGATGGGCTGAACCCCCAGCAGCGTGCCCACCAACTCGGTAGCTTTGGAAATCCGCCCGCCCCGGTGAAGATGGGTCATGTTTCCGGTTGTGATGTAGTGACGCAGGTTGCTTGCATGCTCCGTAGCCCACTCGGCCGCTTTTTCCAGAGAGGCTCCGGCCTTCTTCATCTTGTTGGTCAGATAAACCAGCATCCCCTGACCCAAGGAGACCGACATGCTGTCCACAATCACGATTTTGCGGTCGGGGTATCGGGGAGCTAATTCCTCACTGGCGATCTGTACATTCTGCAGGGTACTGCTCATACCAGCTGAAAACCCTATATATAAAATATCCTTGCCTGCCTGCAGAACGTTTTCCATCGCTCGGTACGCTTCGCTGACATTGACCGAGGAAGTGGCAGGCATGGCCCCTTCCCGCATTTTACGGTAAAAGGTGGCAGCATCCATCTCTCCACTAAAGTACTGCTCATGATCAATGGAAAAGGAAAGCGGCATCGACACAATGTTTTCTGCGCGCAGATACTCCTCGGGAAGATCGCTGCTGCTGTCGGTGAAGATTTGATACTGCTCCATCATACCGATTCACTCCTGTTTGTGTGGTTAAGCTGTACCCTAAACAGTTTTGGCGCTGCCATAGCAAGAATGTGGCCGCCTCTTCGTCTATAGGATGTGGGCCGCCCGTGGGGATAGTGCCCTTTCTGCCGGGGATGGTCGCATCATCCAAGTCCCCCTCACAGCATAAAAAATCACATATTCTCGTAAAGCATCAAATGAATCAATGACTTACAAAAATATGTGAGACAATGCTACATTTAAATACCTGTCAACACTAACATAAATTCAGAGAAAAGTCAATCAAAAGGGATGCAAACGGCGGGTCCGTCCGTAAAAACACAGAGGGACCCTGCCGTTCCAAAAAGATGCACCTTTCCCGCCGGGCGATCAGTGGGTTGTGCCGGGCTGGTCATCCTGCCTTGCTTTGTAAAGACGATACCCGCCCACCAAATTCCAAACCTTGGCACCGTGCTGCATGAGGATGCGTTGTGCCAGATACCCACGCAAGCCGATCTGACAGCTGATATAGATGTTCTTGGTCAAATCCAGATGGGGAAGCCGATCGCGCAGAGAGTCCAGGGGGATGTTGCAAAAGCCCGCTATGTGACCGGCCTGATACTCCTCCTCTGTCCGCACGTCGATGCAAAGGCTGTCCGCAGGGATGTGGGGTAGGTCCTCCAGATAAAAAGGAACCATCTTCCCTTCCAAAAGGTTTCCGGCAACATATCCCGCCATGTTGACCGGGTCCTTTGCCGACGAAAAGGGAGGCGCATAAGCCAGCTCCATTTCCTGCAAATCATAGACGCTCAGGCCGAAGCGCAGGGCGTTGGCAAGGCTGTCGATCCGCTTGTCCACCCCGTCGCATCCTACAATCTGGGCCCCGAGTATCTTTGCGTCCCCGCCAAACAAAAGCTTGATCGCCATCATGGTTCCACCGGGATAGTACCCCGCATGGGAGGCCGAGTAGGTTATGGATTTATGATAGGCAACACCGGCAGCCTTCAGGTTTTCTTCCTTTTCCCCGGTGACCGCAACGGTTAGGTCAAAAAACTTTAGGATGGAGGTGCCCTGACTGCCCTTGTAGCAGCAGTTTTTCCCGCAGATGTGATCCGCCACCAGTCTCCCCTGCTTGTTGGCGGGGGAAGCCAGAGGAATGCGCGCGGGCTTGCCACTGACAAGGTTGGTTACCGCCACCGCATCCCCCAGGGCATAGACATCCTCCGCGGAGGTTTGCAGGCAGTCGTTCACCACAATCTCTCCCCGCTCTCCCAGTCGGATGCCGCTGTGCCGCAGGAATCCGGTTTCCGGCATTACGCCGATGCTCAGGATCACCATATCTGCGGGGACGGATGCTCCGCTGTCCAGCAGGACACTGTTGGAGGTAAAGCCAACGCACTTTTGCCCCAGATACAAGCCCAGTCCTTTGGAGCGAATATAGTTGTGGATATCGTGGGCCATGTCCAGATCCACAGGGGCCATGACATGGGGGGCGGCTTCGATAATATTGACTGCAATACCCAACTCCGCCAGATTTTCGGCCATTTCCATGCCGATAAACCCGGCCCCAATGACGGCGCAGGACTTTGGTTTATAGCTATCGATATGCTCCCGGATGGCATATGTATCGGGGATATTGCGCAGGGTGAACAGATGGTTTTTCTCTGCTCCGGGAAGGTTGGGCCGTATGGGCGACGCTCCCGGGGACAGCACAAGCTTGTCGTAGGATTCCCGGTAGGTCTCCCCTGTCTCCAAATTCTTCACCTGCACCGTCTTGGCCTTTACATCCACCCCAACGGCTTCCTGCCTCACCCGGACATCCACTCGAAAGCGGGCATGAAAACTCTCAGGGGTTTGGAGCAGAAGGGCCTCTTTGTCGGTAATGGTCCCCCCTATGTAATAAGGAAGACCGCAGTTTGCAAAGGAAATATGCTCGCCCTTTTCCAGCAGGATGATTTCCGCTTTTTCGTCGTTTCGGCGAAGCCGAGCCGCCGTGCTTGCCCCACCGGCCACCCCTCCAACAATGATCACTTTCATAAGCTGTCTCCTTTAATTGCCGGATCTTACAGGTAATGGGGCGTCTTAGGAGTCAGCACCTCGCACCCGTCCTGAGTAATCAAAACCATGTCCTCGATATTGAAGCCGTTTACGCCCCGGATATAGCATGG
The DNA here is from genome assembly GCA_018434245.1 of Oscillospiraceae bacterium. Classification (GTDB taxonomy): domain Bacteria; phylum Bacillota; class Clostridia; order Oscillospirales; family Ruminococcaceae; genus WRAV01. The sequence continues at coordinate 3,764 of JAHDPQ010000162.1, read as the reverse complement.
AACCTCGATAGCCAGAACCATTCCCGGCTCCAGAACCCGTGTTTCCGTGGCGTTGATGTAGGGGGCTTCTGCCGTGGCAGGCCCAAGGCTGATGCTGTGCCCCAGATGCCCCCGCCGGTATGCGGGAAAGGCCTCCTGCACATGAGAGTATCCGATTCGGAACAGCTCCTTGATGGGCAGGCCGGGCCTTGCAGCCTCCAGCATCTTTCGCTGGGCAGAGTAGAGGCGGTCCTTCAGCTTGCAGAGCAGAGGATCGCCGTTGCCCACAACCCACCCCCGGGATGTGTCGGTGGTGTAAAAGTCGAACTCTGCGTTGACACCCGCATCAAATTTGACCACATCCCCGTCGGCAATCTTCCGGTCCCCCGGCAGGGTCAGCCGTGCCCCGTTGGGTCCGGTGGAGAACATGGACCAAGAACTTGGGACGCAGAACCCCGACCCAATGACATGTTGGCGGAAACAGTCCCGGAGCTGGGTTTCTGAAACCCCGACGGCTACCATCTCACTGACTTTGAAGAATGCCTCGTCCGCGATGGCGCATAGCTTGCGGAACATCTGGATTTCCTCTTCCTCCTTGACGCTCCGGGCCAGAACAAACAGATCGGATATGTCCACAAAGGTTGCGTGGGGCAACTTTTCTTGCAGCGTTTTGTAGTAGGTAACCGGGAGATACTGCAGCTCTAGTCCCACGGTTTGATGGGTCAGCTCCAGCTCCTCCATGGACTGGAGTAACACATCCATAGGGGTTAAAAAGTCCTTGGGTTCCGGCTCCCACAACTGACCGGTAACCAGCTCATCCCATTCCTTCACCCCCACCCATGTATCGTAGGGCTTGATGATCAGGGGGCTGTTTCGCTCCACAAAAGTGGGAGCTTCAAAGTCCATGGTGATGGCGTGGGTTTGTCGCTCTTCCCGGGCGCTCAAGACAGCCGTGGTAAACCCCGGCTGTCTTGAAACGGTGTGCTGGTGACCGGCAAAGCCCGCCACATAGTGAAAGTTTTCCGGTGACGAAACAATGGCACCGTCTATACCTTGTTGCCGAAGCATTGCTTTGATCTTATTTTGCTTGGACTGCATAACTAGAGTTCCTCCGTGGTTAGATGCTGTAGTGAATGGGTGCTCCCGGGCCAAGAGGCAGCCCTAACAAATACCATACCACCAGCAAAACGGTCCAGCTGATCAAAAACGCGATAGAGTAGGGTACCATGGTGGAAATCACGGTGCCGATCCCCGCCTTTTTGTCGTACTTCTGGAAGAAGGCCACCGTCAGAACAAAGAAGGGCATCAGGGGAGCAATGATGTTGGTGCAGGAATCCCCGATGCGGTAGGCCATCTGGGTCAGCTCGGGAGAAAGGCCCAGCTGCATAAACATGGGAACGAAAATCGGAGCCATCATGGCCCATTTGGCAGAGTCCACCGCGATAAAGATGTTGATAAAGGCAGTGAGGATAATAAAGGCAATGATCAACGGCAGACCGACAAAGCCGATATCCTTCAGGAATCTGGCACCGGAAACAGACAGCACCGTGCCAAAGTTGGAGTAGTTAAAGCAGGCAGTAAACTGAGCGGCAAAGAAGATGAGAACCATAAAGCTGGAAAGGCCGCTGATGGCTTTGTTCATCAGCTCAATCACATCTTTGTCGTTCTTGATGGTGCCGGCGCCGATGCCAAAAAAGATACCGGGAATCAGGAATAGCAGCATCATAAAGAAGATGATCCCGCTCATAAAGGGAGACTGGAGGATTCCGTTGGTTTCGGGGTGGCGCAGCAGAGCGTTTTGAGGCAGTACCAGAATCAGCATGATCACGACATACACAAGGACGGAAATGCCGGCAAACTTCATGCCCCGCTTCTCGTCCATGGTGATGCCCTGTACAGCCTCGGTTTCGTCTGCTTTGTAGGCAGGCAGGCGAGGTTCGATCAACTTATCGGTGATCAGTGTGCCCACAATGGTAAGCAGTACGGTAGAAACAACGCAGAAATACCAGTTTGCCACCGGAAGAACAGTATAGCTGGGATCGATGGACTGAGCCGCCTGGGTAGACATACCCGCAAACATGGGATCGTTGGTACCAATGAGAAGGTTCGCGCTCCATCCGCCGGAAACGCCCGCAAAGGCAGCGGCTAACCCCGCAATGGGGTGGCGTCCAAAAGCCAAGAACAGGATAGCCCCCAGGGGAACCAGCACCACGTAACCGGTAGAGGATGCAATGTTGGACATAATTCCAAGGAACACCACAACGGCAGTGACCAGACTTTTGGGGGTGGAAGTGGCCACCTTGCGAAGGAGTGCGGACATAAAGCCGGAGCCGTCCGCCACGCCAACACCCAAAATGATAGTGAATACCGTTCCCAACGCAAAAAATCCAGTAAAGTTGGTCACCACTGTAGTAACCATATGGCGCAGGCTGTCGGCACTGAGCAGGTTAACAACGCTAACTGTTTTTTCGGCCATTTGTCCGCTGGCCAGATCAATGCTGTCGTATGTGACCGAAACACCGGCGGCACTGCAGATGGCCGATATCACCATGGTAATGAGAGTGAGAATAAAGAACAGTGTGGCCGGATTGGGCAGAGCGTTACCCACCCGTTCCACCGAGTCCAGCGACCTTGCTACAAACCCCTTCTTTTTGTCTGGTTTAACCTTTGCTGACATGACAAATACCTCCTCAAACTTGACTCATTTATTTTTCAGGGTGTCTACTGCTGCTTTAAGCTGTTGCATGGCCTGTTCCAGTGTGCTGATGGGGTAGGCAACATTAAGCCGCATATAACCCTCTCCACCTTTGCCAAAGCTTATGCCGCGATTTAATGCAAGCTTTGCATCGTTGACCATAAAGTTTGCCAGTGCCTGATCATCCAAGCCCAGCCCCCTGCAGTCGATCCACAACAAATAGGTGCATTCGGGAAGCCGGACTGTAATTTCGGGAACGTGCTCCTTCAAAAACTGCTGGACATACTCCATGTTCCGCTCAAAGTGCCGCAGCACCTGCTCCAGCCACTCCTCCCCGTGGGTGAAGGCGGCTTCCACCGCTACCAGACTAAAGCAGTTGTTGCGATGGACATCCAGCCGGGACCAGAAGTCATCGTACTTTTTCTTCACCTCTGCATTGGGGAATACGGTGGTGGATGCCTGCAGTCCGGCAAGGTTAAAGGTTTTGGTGGCGGAAATGCAGCTGATAGTATTGGCCGCAAACTCCTGGCTGATGGAGGCAAAGGGAATATGCTTGTTGCCATAAAGTATCAGGTCGGAGTGAATTTCATCGGAAATCACCTTGACACCGTATCGGATACACAGCTCCCCGATTTTTTGCAGTTCCTCCAGAGTCCAAACCCGGCCCACCGGATTGTGGGGATTGCAGAGAATAAAGAGAGCGGGCTTTTGTTCCAAAATCTTTTCAAGGGCATCAAAGTCGATGGTGTAGTAGCCGTCCTTCTCGTTGAGCTGGCAGGTGATGGGCTGACGGTCCCAGTCCTCCACCACGTTAAAGAACTCGGAGTAAACCGGTGTAAAGAATGCTACTTTATCTCCGGGGCTGCTGAACTCCCGCACAATGGTGCAGAGGGCAGGCACTACGCCCAGGGCAAAGCTGACAAGGCTGGGGTCGATTTTCCAGCCGTTGCGCCTTTCCTGCCAGTCGCACACCGCGCGAAAGTAGGAGGCAGGCCGGGAGGTGTATCCATAGATACCCTGCTTGTTCCGCTGCTCAATGGCATCAATAATGGGCTGTGCCGTGGGCAGGTCCATATCGGCGATCCACAGG
>JAHDPQ010000087.1 GCA_018434245.1 Oscillospiraceae bacterium | reverse complement strand
GCTACCGTGAGACTGCGCGACAATTTGAAATACCAGACCATAAAATGGTGATAAAATGGGAACGCATCTATTTAGAGGAAGGTCCAGCAGGTTTGTATATAGAGCGGCGCGGACGTAGCGGTAAAGGGCGGCCAGTAAAGCCCCCCCCCTGACGGTGATTCTTTCCAACGCCGATATGTTGGTGGAAGGCCATGAGTTTTGCCCAGCCAAAGGAAGCCCGCCGGTTGGAGAATATTCAGGCAGAAGGCCGCCGCATGAAGCGGCTGGTGGAGGATATGCTGACTTTGGCCGGTGTAGAAAGCGTCGGCCCAGCTCCAGCCGCTTCTCCGGTGGATTTGGGGGATGTCATCACCGGCAGCATCCTGCTGTACGAACCTCTCATCTACGACAAGGGGCTGTTGCTGGAATACCACATCGCCCAAGGCCTTTCTGTTCTGGGGGATGCCCAGCGCTTGCAGCAGGTAGCCGATGCCCTGCTGGACAACGCCATCAAGTACTGCCCCAGGGGAAAATTGATCCGCGTGGAGCTGGAGAAAGCGGGTAAAAACGCCCGGCTTTCGGTGTTTAGTCAGGGACAGCCCATCCCCAAAGAGGAGCGGGAGGGGTATTTGACCGATTTTATCGCCTGGACCCGGTGCGCAGCGGAGGGGATAGCTTTGGTCTGGGGCTTTCCATTGCCCAGAGTATTGTGACGGGACATGGGGGAAAGATCTGGATCGAAAATCATGAGGCGGAGGGCAACACTTTTTTGGTCTCCATACCTCTGATGGCAAAGCATCGCTGAGCCGTTGGGTCAACCTCCCACAGCGTTTGCACAGCATCGAAACATAACAGCAGAGCACCCAAATCCTTGTCTTAGGATTTTGGCGCCCTGTGGGTTAACCGGATATCTGGACGATGCTCCTACGCTCCCATGGACTGGTCCCCGGCCTGGGCAAACAGTTCCCCGTCCACAATGCGGACAATCCGCTGGGCACAGGCCGCCACATTCAGGTCGTGGGTGATCATGATAATGGTGTTCCCCTCCCGATGCAGCTTGGAGAATAGAGCCAGAACCTCCTGCCCGGTTTTGCTGTCCAAGGCTCCGGTGGGCTCATCGGCCAGCAGGATAGAGGGGCTGCCCACCAGCGCCCGGGCAATGGCCACCCTTTGCTGCTGCCCACCGGAAAGCTCGCTGGGCTTGTGGAGCAGGCGATTGTCCAGGCCCAGCATCTCGATGGTGCCAAGAGTCTGCCGTTTGGCCTGAGTAGTATTCATGCCCCGAATCAGCAAGGGCATGATGATATTCTGCAGAACATGATATTGAGGGATTAGGTGGTACCTTTGAAAGACAAACCCAATCTGCCGGTTGCGCACCTGAGTGAGCTGATCATCGTTCATGTTGTGGATGGCCTGACCGGCCAGATGGTATTCCCCGGAGGAGGGGCGGTCCATACAGCCGACGCTTTTCAGCACCTGAAGCTGCTGGCTTCCCAGTTCGTAGCCCTTACAGATGCCCTTCATCTCAATTAAATGATTCATAACTGTCACCCTATTGCAAGATATTGACCGCCACCGAGGGCGATCAGAGTGGTCTGTTCCAGCCACTTTATTTTCCAGCTGGGCTATCTGCAACTGATAGGTGCTCTCGGCAATTTTCGCCTGAGATGCTGTCTTGTCCTTATCCAATTGAGCGCCGGCGCTTTTCAGCTGCAGGTTGTACTGGGCCTGTCTGAGATTGGCCTGAGCGGTCTCCAGCTTTTCCCGAGCTTCCTCCCGGGCTTTTCAATGTCGTCCTCTTCGGTCAGCTGGGTTTCATAGGCGTCCTCGTACAGGTTGGTGTTGCCGATTTCCTCGTACTCCAGCTGAGCGTGGTAGAGCTCGTCGTCGGCCTGCTCCAGATTGCAAAGCAGGCGCTGATGTATATTTGGCATCCAGCCGCCCCTTTTGCAGAGGGAGCTGTGCTTGGTCAGGGAGACCACCGCCTCCTGATAGTCGGACTGGAGCTGATTGATGGCCTCCTGAATATCCCCCGAGGAAAGTAGCACCAGAGGGTCCCCTGCCTTTACCCTTTGCCCTGCCTTTACATAAACTTCTTCGATTCCTATGGCGGTGCTTGCATTTTGATTGCCGCTTCCGGAAGAGGAGGTCAGGGTAAAATCAAAAGAGATATTGTGAACTTTTAGAGCCGCAGTGATGCTTTCGGTCACTCCCACTGTCAAGTCTCCCCGGGTGACGGTACTTTCCCGGTGCAGGGTTTCCCCATTGGTGGCGACAGAGCTTTTGTCGCTGCCATTCTTTGCGGTAAATGCCGTCAGCAGAAGAAAAAGAGCTGTGGCTCCGGTCAAAATCCCAACGAGGGCTCGCTTTTTGTGGGGTTGGGTTGTCTGCTCCATATAACAGCCTCCTGGATAGCATTCTGGTTTTGCGATTTAGGCAAACGAGGTTTTTTGCTGCCTTGATGGTAGAAGATCAAACTTAAACCAAGCTTAAACCCGGGGATGCTCACAAAAGTTTTACAATCACAGGCGGGCATGGGTTTGCGTTGCGGCCGGTGAGGATACAACATAAAACACCACCGACTCATGGTCGATGGTGTTTTATGGCTTGGTCTATTGTAAAATCGGGAGTTTCGCCTGCAAAAGGCCTGCTACCTCATCACAAAAAAGGATGCCTGCTTTAGCAAACCAGCTCAGGTTCAGCCTCGGGTTCCGGCTCGGGTTCCGGTTCCCGCTCCTGCTCTTTCAGGGTGAGGCGGACGTGGCAGAGCCATAGGATGGTGCCAAAGCCGATGCCGCCGATTAGATTGCCAATGGTGACCGGCAGCAGATTGCGCATCAGGTAGATATTCCAGTTAAGGTGGGTGGGAAAGATACCCACCTGGGCTGCCAAAGAGGCATAAGCTGGCCGGTTCAAGGCCAGGATGCCCACGGGAATCAGGTACATGTTGGCCACGGCGTTTTCAAAGCCGCTGGTGATGAAAAACACAACGGGAATAGAGGCTCCCAGAATGCGCCCGGGAATATCTTTGGCGGAGGAGCTGCAAATCACCGCCGCGCAAACCAGTATATTGCAAAGGATTCCCAAAATAACCGTGGCTCCAAAGGGCATGACCGTTTTGGATTGGGCCAGCTGAATGGTATAAAGAGCCAGATTACCGTCGCTGAGGTTAAGCTGCCCGCTGAACACCACCAAGATGGAAATCAACAGGCCGCCTGTAATGTTGCCCAGATAGACAAAGAACCAGTTTTTCAGCACTGCCGGCAAAGAGGCCCGGCGGGCCAGCACCGTGGTTACCATCATTGTATTGCCCAAAAACAGTTCCCCTTCCAGCACGGTAACAATGGAAAGGCCGATGGGCCACAAAAAGCCGCTGAGAACCCGGGCTAGTCCTTGATTTTCCAGCGCGTGAATCGCCGTGTTGCTGACCACACCTCCAAAAGCGATAAAGATGCCTGCAACAACACCCAGCAGATACATCTTGAGAATGGGGAACCGGGTTTTTTTCACTCCCAGATCTATGTAATTGCTCACGACCTCGCGGGGGGAGAAAAGATTCATGCCGTGCCTCCAGAGTTTAGTAAAACGCCTTTGGTAAAAACCGGAAAAAATGTGCAGGAATTTGCAGAAGTCCCGTTCCTATTCATGGAATCGGGCAGCTACCCTTTCAAAAATCTTGTCCGCTTTGATGGTATATCCCTCCAGCATGTCAAAGGCTTTCCGATTATAGTCCTCGGCCATCTGCCGGTCTGTCATGGATTTGGTGTTGATAAAGACGTTGAGACTGGCTGCCTGCAGGGCGGCCTTGCAGCAAATCACGCCACAGCCCACGTCAGAAATAGCGATAGCCGTTCCCTTTTGGGCGAACTCCTCGTGGAGATCGATGGCTTGGCAACAGGCCTGCATGATTTCCAGCGGAACCTCGCAGCAATCTTTGAGAGCCTGTGCCATCACCCGGGCTCGCTGCGCTTTTTCTTCCTCGGTCCCTCTCGGCATGCCGTAGGCCCGGGAAAGAGGCTCAAACACCTGCGCATCCCGCTGCATCAGGGAGAGGAACTCTGCTTGCAGGGCATCTGCCTTCTCCTTGAGGGCGATGATGTCCTCCTGAACGTCGGCGTATTTTTGTTTGCCCAGAGTCAGGCTACCCACCATGTTGCCCAATGCGGTTCCAATTGCGCCTACCAAGGCAGAGGCTCCGCCTCCTCCCGGCACAGGGGCCTTGGAGGCCAGCGCCTCTATAAAAGCATCACAGCTCAATTTGGAAAAATCCAAGTTCTTCACCATCCTTCTCCCTCTATTCTAACAAAAATCCCGGCGGATGCCAAGGGAAAATTCCATGGTTATAGATGGGAAAGATAGTCGGCCCGCTCCATGGGCTTGCCGTCTTGCAGGTAATAGCGGGGAACCCGAAGCCCCAGAGAGGTGAGAACCTCATAGGGGATGGTTTCGGCGGCGGCGGCCCAGTCTTCTACAGTGAGGCGCTGGCTGCCATCCACCCCCACCAGTGTGACAATATCCCCCGCCCGAACCTGCTCCACTTCGGTGACGTCCAGCATACACATATCCATGCAGATGCGGCCCACCTGAGGAACCTTTTGGCTGTTCACCAGCATTTGAATCCGGTTGGAGGCGTTCCAGAGCAGGCCGTCGCCGTAACCTGCCGATACCACGGCAATTTTAGAGCGGACCGGGGCGGTCCAGGTACAGGAATAGCTGACGGTTTCTCCCGCCTCCACCCACTTGACCTGAGCGATCCGGGCCTTGAGAGAGAGAACAGGGGACAGGGAGGAAGAGTCGGCGGCGTAGCCGTACAGCATCAGGCCGGGCCGGACCATTTGAGCATGGGAGTAGGGGTGGCGCAGGATGGCGTCGCTGTTGGCACAGTGAGTCACCGCAGGAGTAAAGCCTTTTTGGGCAAGGGTTTGCAGCACCTGCTCAAACAAAGTAAACTGAGCGGCGGTAAAGTCGTCCTTATCCCGGTCTCCCGAGGCTGCAAAGTGGGTGAACAGCCCCTGAACGGAAAAGCAGGGCCAGGATGCCAGCTCCAAAATTTCCTCCGCCGCCTGACGGGCGCTCATCCCCAGGCGGTTCATGCCGGTTTCCACCTTCAGGTGGACCTTGGCCCGGGCTCCGTTGAGGGCCTGCCGGTAAGACAGGGCGGTCTCCCGGTCGGGCAGGCTGAGGGTGACATTGGCGGCTACCAACTCCGGAACCAATTCCGGGGGAACCGCTCCCAGCACCAAAATATTATTTTCCACGCCGTGACGGCGCAGCTGCAATGCTTCGTTTCCGTCGGCGACCCCAAAGCCGTCGGCTCCTGCCCGGGCAAGGGCCTGAGCTACCGCCACCGCTCCGTGGCTGTAGGCGTCCGCCTTGATGATGGGCATGATTTTCTTTCCCGTACAGCGGCGGACTACCTCATAGTTGCGCACAAGGGCGTCGAGATCCACTTCGATCCAGATCCTGTCCCGATTTGTCGGACTCACAATGACATTCCTCCCAGATGGATTTCCATCATTATAGTATGACACAAACACCGGGGAAAAGAAAGAGGAACAGGGCAAATAAAAGGATTCTGTAACGGTTTTTTAATATTGGGACAGGCCTCGCCGAAATACTGCAGGAATCGCCCGGGTTTGGCATAATCTGTCCGGCAGGAGAATATCTTCTAATATACAATGCGGAAGAGGTGAGGGCAAAAATGTTTATGATAAGCTTTCGGTTCAGAACCAGAAGGGTACTGCTCAGCCTGTTGGCGGTGGCGCTGATTGTTACTCTGGGAATGATGGGGGTAAAGGCGGTGCGCGGCGACGACGCCGTAAGCACCGGAAGCGAGCGAATGGGAGAAACGGTCAAAGCCAAAAGCACCAAGGTAAAATCGGAAGAGGATCGGTTGGAATTTATTCGCTCCTTCGGCTGGGATGTGGAGGAAGAACCGGTAGAGGTACTGGAGGTCATTGTGCCCAAGGAGTTTGACTCGGTGTACGAGGCCTACAACTCCATGCAAAAAAGGCAGGGCTACGATTTGAGCGACCACGCTGGAAAACGCTGCAAACGCTATAGCTATGCGGTGACCAACTATCCCGGGCAGGGGCAGGACGTGCGGTTTAATTTACTGGTGCGGGGTAACAAGGTAATTGGCGGAGATGTCTGCTCCATGCTGGAAGGCGGCTTTATGCACGGATTTTCCATGGAACAGGCGGCGGCTCCTCAAACAAAATAGTGGTGAATCACGTAAAGGCCCGGACGGAAAGAGGATGCCGTCCGGGCTGCCGCATACAAAAAATTCGGGGATCCCGATCAATAGAAAATTTAACTTTCGCATATAGGCATCTTGTGGTATAATAGCCTGTAGTGATTACTATACCATTTTTATAGACGAACTTCGGAAAATCTCCGGGGTTTTCCTTTCTGGCATATGTTAAAGTCCCGTTTTTTTTCACAATAGCAACGGAGTTAATATCTTTTAAAGAGCAGAGGACAAGGAGAAACCGACTGGGCGGGCAGGAAAAGGATACCGGTATCGGTCACCGAATTTTGCAAGGGCAGTGACGCGGCAAAACAAGCGAAAAAACTTGACAGGGCGGGCCTTTCACCATGGGGGACAGCTGCTGTCTGGGCGCAGTATTTCGCCACAGTCGGAGGAGAGGCTTTTCCCCGCCCGGCCCTTTGCTGTTCAACAGGAGCGATCTATGATAAAACACCCTCTCTGCAAGGGCTTGATTCACTGGCTGGGTTTGCCGGTGACCCTGCTGACTTGCCTTTTGCTCTACCATTTTAACATACCCAACCCCATGATGGTTCTAATGATTCCGGTGGTGTACTTTACCTATTCTGGCGGGTATCTTGGCGGTGTTTTCAGTGGATTGCCGTCCATAGCATACGCCGTTTATTATTTTGCAGCCGTCACCGGGGACAGTGCCGCCGCTCAAAAGATTTCCGTGATTGTAATGGCGGTGAGCGTCACCGTTTTGCTGGTGGGGCAGCTCAAGTGCAACTGTATGCGCCACGCCCAAAAGATGGAGCATATTACCGCCAACTTCCTCAAGGTGCTGGGGGGGATGGATGTCCAGCTGCTGGTGACCGAACCGGACACCGAGCAGATTTTATGGTCCAACGACAAGCTAAACAAGGGCTGGCAGATCGCCGGGGACCCTTTGGGGCAGCCTTGCTGGAAGGTGTTCCGGGGGCTGGACAGCCGCTGCGATTTTTGCCCGCTGCAGCAGCTCTACGACAATCCTGCCCAGCCTGTGGAATGGGAGATGCAAAATCCACGGACAGGCTGCTGGATTCACAATCGGGAATCCATGATTGAGTGGACCGACGGGCGGATGGTCCGCCTGCAGCAGGGGGTGGACATTACC
>JAHDPQ010000002.1 GCA_018434245.1 Oscillospiraceae bacterium | reverse complement strand
GGTGGAGCCGGGTTTGTGGGAGTACTTATAGAGATCGGTGACACAGATCAGGTCGGAAAGCTCGTAGGGAACGTCGGAGGGAACTACAGCCGCATTGGCCTTGGGAATATTGGGGAGGGATTCCACCAGCCGGATGCCCTTTAGGTTGTCGTCCCGCAAGCCATACCGCCGCTGTTTGGTTTTGTAATCCACCAGCATTACCTGGGTGGAAATCCGCCCGTGAAGCGCCTGAGCCACCAGTTCCGGCGGTGGGCTTTGCCCCCGCATCGTTTGGATAAAGTCCTCCAGTATTTGGGGAGGAATCCGCAACAGCTGGGTTTCCCATTCCACCGGACAGCCCAGCTGGGCACATTGCTCCAGCAGCTCATCCCCCGGGACATGAATTCCCATGCGGGACAAAATATCGCAGGCGGTTTGGTGAATCAGCTCCAGCTCCTGAGGGGACAACACTTCAATAGATGAATATATTCGTTTCATCGGCGCTCACCCAATCCCCCGGAAGGGGCGAATATAAGGCTGGTTGACTTTAAACAGGCGCTCCACAATTCCCACGGCGGCCCTGGTGCTGGGAATAGCAGGGTCACAGAGCAAAGCCTGTAAGGCAAGCTCTCTGCTGCCGTGAGCCGCAGCCAGAAGGGACAATCTCTGAGCGGAAACCTGCATGTTTAGTAGCCCGATGATACCGGGAGTCAGCCGGTCCACCTGAATTTTATGGACCCCGTCCCCATCCACCATAACGGGGATTTCAACAGCGATGTCGGGTGGGAGCTGGGGAATGGCGCCGTTGTTATAGACCACCGCCGAAGGGATCAACCGCCGCTCATGAAAGAAGATGGAGGTGATGACTTTGATAGCCTGCTCCCCGGAGGGCTTAAGCCACTGGTTCAGGTCTATGGCACCAGACACCACTGCCTCGATATCCCGGACCATCTGTGCCCGTTCCCGCTCATCCTTGTCAAAATCGTAGCCCTCCACCCCGGCTTCGTGACCATAGGCCTGATATTCGCCCAGATGATCGTCGGAAGGGGTGGGGTATAGTCCGAAATAATGAAACATCTTGCGGGAAAACGGGCGAAAGCCGGGGTCAAAGGTCTGTTCCTTTTCCCGGAACTCCTGATAGAGGTTCTCTCTGGTTTCGGCGTCTGTGATAGAAAACACCCACTGAAAGTGGTTCATGCCGCCGGCATACAGCTCGATGGTTTCCGGCTCTCTGCCCAGTATGTGGGCGATGTCCCTGCGGGCATCAAAGATGCCGTGGCAAAGGCCGACGCATTTGATTTTGCTGTAGGTGGAGACACCCAGAATCACCCGGGTTTCCGGATTGGAGAAGTTGAGAAACCAAGCGTCGGGGCAGAGCTCTTCCATATCCCGGACGATGTCGATGATTAGGGGAAGGGTGCGCATGGTAAAGAACAGGGCACCCGGTCCTCCATTTTCCCCCAATGGATGGCGGACGCCAAACTCCTGCGGCACGAGGAAGTCCTGCTTCCATAGCTCGCAGCGCTGGATCGCGATGCTGTTGATGACAAAGTCCGCACCGGGAAGAGCCTTTCGGCGGTCGGAGTATTGTTCTACTGTAAGGTTCATTCCGCTATGCTCGTTGAGGGTCAGAGCCAGCTCATACATCCGGTTCAGGTTGACAGGATTAATGTCCACCAGAGAAAGAGTGGCGTTTTGGAGCTTTGGCTCCGTAAAAATATCCTGGAAGGTGGGGATGCCAAAGGACATGCTTCCTGCGCCGATAAAAACAATTTTTGGTGTTCTCATTGTTTTTCCTCCTAATACTCCTCCAGCCAATCCGCCAGCTGGATTCTGTCCGGGCTTTGCCCGTGAAAGATGTAATATCCGGACACTGCGTTTCCCAGCAGCAGAGCGCTTTCAATGGGGAGTCCCAGCATCATGCCAAAACTGAGCCCCGCGTTGAAGTTGTCCCCCGCACCGGTGAGTAGCATGGGGTTGGGAATCAGTTTGTTGGGGATGTAGCCTTGGGTTTCGTTTGCGGCATATACACATCCGTTTAACAGGTGGATGACCACCATCTCCGGCTGCAGCTGCCGGTAAAGGGTGCGGGCTAGCTCTTGTGGGTCTCCTGTGCTGAGCCCCAGCTTGAGGGCGAATTGCTCTGCTTCGTTGAGGTTCATGCTGTAGCAAACAGAACAGGCTTTTTGATACCTGCCCAGCACCTGCAAAATCTCCCGGATTTCCCTTGGGCTACGGCCGGAACAATCGGAAAAGTCCACCAGCATGGGCAGAGACTTTGGCAGCTGCTCCCCAATGCTGCCCCAAAGGCCTGACCAAATGGAGGTAGCCCCTTTCATTTCGCTCCAATTGAAAAAGGCGATCAAATCTCCGCCGGTAAAAAGTGCGGATACCTCCCGGACATCTATGCGGGCGGCCAGAGTCTCAAAGTTCAGGCTATCAATATTTTGGTTGTGGGTCAGCATGACCTTGCCGTCCCAAAACTCGAGAGCGTCACATTTGCCCGGCTGCCCCACGCTCAAAAGGTTGCAGCGGCTGAGCCCATTTTGGAACAAAGGGTGTACATGGGGCCAGCCCAACGTGCCGATGCAGTTGACCGCAATCCCCAGATGAGAAAGGGCGCTTGCGTAGTTTGGCATGTTGCCGCCGATCTTTTCTCCCACTTGCTGTAGCTCCAGCGAGCAGCTTTTGCCGGCCTTCCCCACAATATAAGAACCAAATTGGCTCATGGTTTCGATATAGTTGCGGTTGCTTGCAGCGTGCTGCCGGACTTTAAAAATTCGGTCAATATAGCCGTCAAAGCCCACCGATACTGTTTTGGCGCCACGAAAGCTGTTGATGGCACGGATAATTGCTCTCTTCAACGCGAATCCCTCATGATACCTCAAATTGATTACTTAACTTAACAAAATCCGCTAAATTCTTTTAAACTCCATACAAGGAAGCGATAATTGCATAACAAAACTACTGAAACCCACTATATTTATAGATATTATGTTTACAATATATACCATCACCTCCCGGTTGTCAATAGAATTAAAATAGAAACTTTAATTATTAGGCAGTTCCACCAGACTTGAGGCAAAAATCGACCCAAACAGCCAATGTTTGCCGCCAAAAGACGGGTGCAATCATCCTATTTTGGCTGCGTAAAAGCAACAAGAATCCGCCGATTTACTCGACGGATTCTTGTTGAAACTCTTGATGCGGGATGCTGCAGCAGTTCGGTCAGCATGAACCGTTGCGCATAAGAACTCTACTCGGCATCGTCCCGGGTTAAAATGTAGTCCAGAGCTTTGTCGCTAGCCAGAGAGCCCGCCCCTTTGGAGGTGGCAAACAGGGAGCTCACCGGCGTAATATCCAGGTGCCCAAAGCCGGAGGTGGACAGGTACTGATGCAGGAACTCCAGCAGGGAATCCCCCAGATGTTCTGTTACAAAGCCCCCCAATACAAAGTAGTTGACGTTGAGCACCGACTCCATGTTCATGATGATGCCGGCCAGATGCCGGGCGATATAATCGGCTACCCGTATCCTTAGCACTTCACCTTCCGGGCAAGGGGGTTCGTAAATGTTATAATGAAACTGCGATAAAATGCGCCCGGGCGTCAGCAAAGCCTCGGCAGTGGCTCCCTCGTGGTGCAGAGCATCTCCAAAAATAAAATTGGCGATTTCTCCTGCGGCAAAATTTTTGCCCCTGCGTATTTTTCCGTTGAGAACAATGCCGCTTCCAATACCGGTGCCCAGAGTGATGTAGACCAGATCGTCCCTTGAAGTGAGCAGACGCTCTTTAAATTCTCCGATGGCGGCGGCGTTCACATCGTTTTCGATCAAGACCGGGCACCCAAAGCGTGCCGTTAACCCGTCAAACTGCTCTTTAAAATCGTGGTTGGCTCCCAACCCGATCAGAGGAGATGGGGTGGTGGTTTGGTACCGGTTGGGATCCACGGCGGCGGGCAGGGCAAGACCAATGCTGATGATTGCGTCCGGAGCAATGCCACAATCGGCGATGAATTCTTCTAGCCGCACGGGGATTTCCTGAGCCAGCAGCTGATGGATGGTACAGGTCAGAGCTGCCCGCCGGGAATACAGCACCTCATAATTGAGGTTGACGCAAACGCACTCTAGATACTTTCCGTCAAAGGCTACCCCCAGTGTACAAAAGGCTTCTGGCACAAATTCCAGAAGAGTGGGCTTGCGCCCCGCCCCGCTTACCTCCTGGGTTCCGATTCCTTTGAGGATATTTAGCTTTTCGAAGTAATCCACATGCTTGAGCACGGTGGGTAAGGATATTTTTGTATCCCTGCTAATCTGCACGCAGGAAACCACTTGATGCTCCCGGGAACGGATATACTGAAAAATGGTGTTGCGATTAATGCGCTTCATATCTTTCCGATCTAACTTCAAGTTTACGTCCCTGCCTTTCTCTTTCTTTCCCTTATCTTAACAATTTGTCTCGTCAGCGTCAATTGCTAAAGTTAATTTAAAAATACAATTGACAATGCAAACCGTTGGGATATACTGGTGATATAGTTCGGGCTGCCTGTGATGCTTTGAGATTGGGAGGTTGCTATGGATATTTTGCTCAGCCGGGAACTGCATCTGACTCCATCCGATCACGAAACCCTGATTTGTCTTGATTTTAGGACGGAAAAGCCCTACAAAGCACTTCGGATTCTAACAGACTACCACGATGCAAAAGTGCTGGACGACATGACGCAGGCCCGCCGGATGATCCAACGGGGAATCCGCAAATATCTTAAGGGTACCGATCCCTCCCAGTGGGAACAGTTTCTGCCTGTGGTGAACCTAGTTACCCTTTCCCTGGATTTTGAGGGCGCTTTTCTGGGGGCAGCCCACCGCCATCCCCCCAAACAGGCACTGGTGATTTCCGAGGGGATGTCCTCTCCGGGGTTTGGGCGCCACAAGGTATCTCAGGGGCACTGGCGGGCGGTGGTATGTGTCAATGCTCTGGTGTCCGATTTGGTCTGTTATCGGCTGGTGATTCAGGGGGTGGAGGAGTCGGACCCCGACCCGGTGGAGTACCGGTGTATGGAGCTGCACACCCACACCGTCCACAGTGATGGAGGGGCCAGCGTATCCCGGCTCTGTCACAAGGCGATGGACTGGGAATACGACGGCATTGCCCTGACCGACCACAACACATGGTCGGGGGTGGCGGAGCTGACTCCCGCTCTGGAAAGCGCTACTCTTCCCGTTGCTCACGGCATTGAGTGGACCACACTGTACGGGCATTTTTTGGTGATTGGAGATACCCGGGTGGACTGCCGCTGGATCGGGCAGGATGACATTCACCTGTATTTGGAGCGGATTCAGGCAGAAGGCTGTGTGGTGGGGGTGGCCCATCCCTGCGCCGAAGGAGCGCCCTTTTGCAGCGGCTGCGACTGGAGATTCCAGTTAAGCCGCTGGGATTTGGTGGACTATATCGAAATCTGGAACGGCCCCTTCCCACTGGAAAGTTCCAGAAACTCCTGCGCCTTTCGGCGGTGGACCAAGCTGCTCAATCAAGGCTACCGGATTGCCATTTCCAGCGGGCGGGATTGGCATCTGCTGGGTAAGGAGCCGCAGCATCCCCACCTTGGCGTCACCTATTTGGGCATTTCCGGCTCCATCCATACCGGCACCGTCCAAGAGGCGCTGCGGGCTGGGCGCAGCTATGTCACTGCCGGGCCGACGTTTGAGTTTACCTTCCAGAAGGAAGAGAGGGCTTACGGCCTGGGAGAAACCATCTCACCCGGAAGCTGTTTGCTGCTGGTCCAAGTAAACGAGGACAGCCGCCGCCAATGCTGGCAGGACTTTGGCATACA
The DNA here is from genome assembly GCA_018434245.1 of Oscillospiraceae bacterium. Lineage (GTDB taxonomy): Bacteria > Bacillota > Clostridia > Oscillospirales > Ruminococcaceae > WRAV01. The sequence goes on along the minus strand of JAHDPQ010000002.1, from coordinate 26,524 downwards.
GACAAAGCAGGTGCGTTTGATTCATAACGGCGAGGCAATTCTGACCAAGGACTGTAACGGCTCCGCTGTTCTATCCGACTTGGTGGAGCTATCGCCCGGCTGGACCCGATTGGAGCTCTATGGCGATTACAGGGAACAAACCGACGTTATGCTGGCATGCAGTAGCCCCATTTATGTTGAGTAGCAGGAACCGGGCATCCCGTTTGGGGCAGAATATAGGAAGAGAGCGTTAAGAAGATACAGCAAACCACCCACAGCAATTTTTGCTGGCGGGTGGTTTTGTTTTGGGCTGATTCCCCATAAAAAAAGCAGGCGCTCGGAAGAGTGCCTGCCTATTATGGGGGGATGCTCACGAGGCCAAACGTCAACGGGGTATTGCAGTTCAACCGGAGCAGAGATAGAATCGTGGGCTGTTGGGCTTAGGGGGTGGGCCGGTTCTGCAGGATGTGGGTGATGAAGAACTCCCGGGCTGTCTGGGGGGAGACGTCGTAGTCCACCCCGTCCAGGGAGACGGAAACCCCTTGCTGACAGCGCTTCATGCAGAACTGGGCCTTCATTTCCACCTGATCGTGAAGGTCGTATTCCTCCACCATCTGCTGGAAGGTCTGAATGACGTTATAGGAACCCTTGAGGTGACAGGAGCTGCCAATGCAAACCAGTAGACTGGCCATATCAGTGAACCTCCCTGTTAACATGGGATGTGTGCAACAGCTCGTGAACCTTTCCCTTGAGGATGCCGCTGTACAGGGACATCATCAGGGGATTTTCCTCGCTGCGCTTGATGCTGCAAAGCTTATCGGCGCTGTACAGCCCCTTGCCCCGGTGCTGCTTTTCTGCATCGGGCACATAGGGCTGACCCGCTCCCGAGACACAGCCGCCGGGACAGGCCATCACCTCGACAAAATCGAAGTGCTCGCCTTCCTTGATCCGCTTAATCAGGGCGGCGGCGTTGCCCAGCCCGCTGACAATGGCGATGCGAAGCTCCCTGTCGCCCATCGGAACGGTGCACTCCTTGACGCCCTGCATCCCCCGCACACCCTTGAGAGCGATGCTACCCAAGGCAGTGGGGCTCTTGTCGGAGGAGATTCGGCGCAGCACCGCCTCGGTGACGCCGCCGGTGACGCCAAAGATGACCCCCGCTCCCGTCATAGAGCCAAAGGGAGCGTCGACGGCCTCCGCTTCCAGTTCCGAAAAGACGATGCCGGATTCTTTAATCATCCGAATCAGCTCCTGGGTGGTGATGACGTAGTCCACATTGGGGACGCCATCGGTGGAAAATTCGGGGCGGGCGGCCTCGAACTTCTTGGCGGTACAGGGCATCACCGCCACGTGAACCACCCGGCGGGAGGAGGTGGAATACTGCTCCTTGATCACCGCCGCAAACATCTGCATGGGGGAACGGCAGGTGGAAACGTGGGGCAGCAGCTCGGGGTATTGCTTTTCGCAGTACTGAACCCAGGCAGGGCAGCAGGAGGTGAACAGGGGCATGTCGGGATTTCCTTCCAACCGCTTGAGCAGCTCGTTGGACTCTTCCAGCACCGTCAGGTCGGCTCCGGTGGAGGTGTCGAACACCTCGTCAAAGCCCATGCGGCGCAGGGCTGCTACCACCTTGCCCATGGCGTTTTTCCCTTCAGGGATGCCCAGCTCCCGGCCCAGAGCCACCCGAACGGCAGGGGCGATCTGTACGGTGACCTTGGCCCCCTCGTCATCCAGATCCTTCCATAGGCGGGAGGTGTCGTTCTTCACCACCAGAGCGCCGGTGGGGCAGACAGCGGCACACTGGCCGCAGCCCACACAGCAGCTTTCGGAAAGGGGCTTGCCAAAGGCGGTGGAAATGGTCATTTTAGAGCCCCGGTGAGCAAAATCGATAGCTCCCACCTGCTGGATTTCGTTGCACATCCGTACGCAGTCACCGCAGAGGATGCACTTGCTCTGGTCCTTGGTGATGCACAGGGAGGAAGTGTCGGTGTTGGGTTCCTGAGCGGTATTGGGAAAGCGGACGTCGCTTATATGAAAGCGACGCGCCAGATCCTGCAGCTTGCAGTCCCCGTTGTTCTGGCAGGTGGTGCAATCCCGGCAATGGTTGGCCAGCAGCAGCTCCAGAATGTTCTTGCGGTAACGGCGCAGCCGCTCGGTGTTGGTGCGGATGGTCATGCCGTCTCGGGGCTGGGCCGAGCAGGCGGCGTCCAGCCCGCCCCACTCGTTTTCCACCATGCACATCCGGCAGGCGCCGTAGATGGAAAGCTCCGAGTGGTAGCAGAAGGTGGGTAGCTTGATGCCTGCCTTGCGAATCAGCTCCAGCAGGTTTTTTTCCTCCCCGATTTCTACGGGAATACCGTCAATGGTGACTATGCCTTGACTACTCATGGGTTATGCCTCCTTGATGGCCCCGAACGGGCAGGTTTCGACACAAGCACCGCATTTGATGCAAGCGTCTGAGATGACAAAGGGCTCCTTAATCTTTCCGGTAATGGCCCCCACAGGACAGGACCGGGCACACTTGGAACAGCCCTTGCACAAAGGTGCTTCGATAACATAGCGCTTGAGCTTTTGGCAGCTTCCCGCCGGGCAGCGCTTGTCCCGGATATGGGCCTCGTACTCGTCCCGGACGCTTTTGCTGGTGCTCACCACCGGGAAGGCCGCTGTTTTGCCCAAGCCGCAAAGGGCAGTGTTGGAAATGGTATCGGCCAGCTCCAGCAACAGGTCGATGTCGCCTTCTTGGCCCTCTCCCGACACAATCCGCTCCAGAATTTCCAGCATTCGGCGGGTGCCTTCCCGGCAGGGGACGCATTTGCCGCAGCTTTCGTTCTGGGTAAAGTTCATGAAGAACCGGGCCACCTCCACCATGCAGGTGGAATCGTCCATCACCACAAGGCCGCCGGAGCCGATCATAGCTCCCGCCTTTTTCAGGGAATCAAAGTCCAAGGGTAGGTCCAGATGCTCGGCAGTGAGGCATCCGCCGGAAGGCCCACCGATCTGCACTGCTTTAAAGTTTGTGCCGCCCCGCATGCCACCGCCCACTCCAAAGATGATCTCCCGCAGGGTGGTTCCCATGGGGACTTCGATGAGCCCGGTGTTTTCGATGTTTCCGGTCAGGGCAAAGGCCTTGGTGCCGGGGGAATTGTCCGGCCCGATGGATTTGAACCAGTCGGCGCCCTTGTTGACAATTAAGGGAACGTTGGCAAAGGTCTCTACGTTGTTGAGGATGGTAGGTTTGCCAAAGAGCCCCTGTTCTACAGTGCGGGGAGGTTTGACCCGGGGCATTCCTCGCTTGCCCTCGATAGAGGCGGTCAGGGCGCTGCCCTCTCCGCAGACGAAGGCTCCTGCTCCCCGGTTAATGTGCAGTTTAAAGGAAAACCCGCTGCCCAGAATATTCTCTCCCAGCAGTCCCAGCTCCTCGGCCTGAGCAATGGCCATGCGCAGCCGCTCCACCGCCATGGGATATTCCGCTCGGACGTAGATATAGCCTTCCTGAGCGTCGCAAGCGTAGGCGGCAATCATCATTCCCTCCAGCATCCGGTGAGGGTCCCCCTCCATGATGCTGCGGTCCATAAAGGCTCCTGGGTCTCCCTCGTCGCCGTTGCAGACCACGTAGCGGGTGGTTTCTGCCTGGCGGCGGACCTGCCCCCACTTCCGTCCAGCAGGGAAGCCGCCGCCCCCACGTCCCCGGAGGTTGGAGTCGCTGATTTCCCGCACCACCTCTTCGCCGTCCATCTCAAAGAGAGCCTTTTCCAGAGCGGTGTACCCGCCTACCGCCAGATACTCCCGGATGGAGGTGGCGTCGATATGGCCGCAGTGGTCCAGCACCAGACGGGTCTGGCGGTTGTAGAAGGGGATTTCATCCTGCTTTTGAAAGATGATGTCATCCTTGGTGTAGGCCAAGCGGGGAATGTGCTCCCCCTTGAGGATGGTTTTATCGATGATTTCCTCGCAGTCCTCCAGCTTTACCTTGGTGTAAAGCCAGCCCTGAGGTTCGATCCGCACCAGAACCCCCATCTCGCAAAAACCGTGGCAGCCGCTTTTTTTGAGTCCCACATGCTGGTGGGGCGTGTTGTCCAGCTTGACGCTGCAGGCAATGCCCCGCTCCGCCATCAGCTCCTGCAGCCGGGCGTAAAGCTCCAGAGAGCCGCCGGCGATGCAGCCGGTTCCGGCGCAGATCAGGATTTTTTGAGTTTCGGCTGCCGCAGCTTCCATACAGGCACTGCGCAGCTGGATCAGGTCGTCTCTGGTTTTAAGCATTGGCCTCATCCTCCTTGAGCTGGCTTAGCAGTGCGCTGGTTTTGTCCGGCGTCATGGCCGGGTAAACCTTGTCGTTGACGGTAACCACCGGCGCAAGGCCGCAGGCCCCCAGACAGGAGACGGTTTCCACCGTAAAGAGGAGGTCGCTGGTGGTGGATTTTTTTTCGCTCAGGCCAAGGTCGCTGCGCAGCCGCTCTAGAATGGGAATGGATTTGCGCACATGGCAGGCGGTGCCGTCACAAATTTTGATGACGTACTTTCCCTTGGGTTCCAAAGAAAAGTTTTCGTAAAAGGTGGCGACAGAATAGACGCTTGCTTCGCTGACCCCCACCCGTCGGGAAAGCTGAGGGAAAACCTCTGGGGGCAGGTAACGGTAATGCTCTTGCACCTCCTGCAAAATGGCAATCACGGCAGTGGGTGCTGCGCCATGTCCGTCGATGATGTCGTCCACCAGACGGCTGTCATAACTTTGGCTCATATGTGGTGCCTCCTCACTTAGAAATAACTAACCTTAACCTGCTTGCCCATCTGGGCAAGGGCCTGACACAGTTCTTCCACCAGCTGCATTTTGATGGAAAAACCAATGGGCAAATTGGGGTTTTGATGGGCGGGGTTGATGGCTTTTCCCACATAAAAGTTGATGTCGGTGGCCTCCTCAAACAGCATCCGGGCGATGAGGGAGGCGCCATCTCTTTTCCGGCTCCAATCGGTGTAGGAGCTGTTTTCCGCCAGGTAGTCCCGGGAGTAGGCCAGCACCCGGTTGATGGTGATAACTCCTTCGGTGACCAGATCCACTCCTTCGATGGTGGCGGTGGGGGGGATTTCCGGGTCCTGATAGCTCAGGTCGGCCACCAGCTCCTTGCCCAGAAACTGGGCCGCCAGTGTGGAGGTGGTTCCGCCGCTGACAATGTGCTTGCCCTCCTTGGAAAAGAACAGGGACATCATCCGGTTCACGTCCTCGGGGTTGCGGGGGGGACCCAGCAGCAGGTTGACCAGATTCCTCTGCCGGATGCGCAGGGCACAGACGGTGGTGTCGTCCCCCGGCTTTCCGTCGTACAGCACCTGGCACTGCTCCAACAGAATGGTGGCAAGGGCCTTGGCGGAATACTCGGTTTTGTAAAGACGCTCAAGAAAGTCGATGATGTCGCTGCGCTGCCCTCCAAAGTTAAGGGTAGTGCCCACCCCTGCGTGAACCACGCCGTCACTCATGATGATAAAGGTATCGTTTTCCTGCAGGGTGATTTTGGATTTATAGATCAGCTTGCCGTCGATGTTCTCGGCGGTCTGAGGGTAGTTGACGCTTTTGCCCCCCCGGAGCAGAATCACATGGGGGTTATCGTACTGGATGATTTCCGCCTGGCGGTTATCGGTAATATGTAGGATGGTAAAGGTGGAGTAGGCGATGCCCCGCAGACCGCAGACGGGAAGAGTGGCGGCAATGGCCCGGACGCATTCTTCCAATGGCATTTGCTGAGCCACCATGGTGGAGATGATTTTGGCGGTGAGAGAGGAGAGGATATTGGCCTTGACTCCGCTGCCCAAACCGTCGGCCAGCACCACCACCAGAGAGTCGCCGTCGGGAGATTCCACAATTTCTACCCGGTCTCCGCAAAGCTCCTCTTCGTATTTATTCAAGCTAAAATATCCGACTTCGGAACAAAGGCTATTCATTGCGCAGGGTCTCCTTCAGCTTGGTCAAAGCCACCTTGGTTTCGGCGGTGGTTTCCCCCAGAAGAGAGGCAATTTCCTGCACGGTGCGCATTTGCTTCTGGATGACCTGATCGGTAATTTCAATGGTCTTGCGGCCCAGCTCTTCCTGACTGTTACGGGCCTTTTCTTCTTCGGTGATGTCCCGCAGGATACCGATCAGTAGGCCGGAGGCGGAGTCCCGCACAATGGTGATGGTGATATACCGGTCGTATTCCGCCAGATACAGGTGCTTTTCCAGCAGGGTTTTCTTGCTGAACTGGACATCAAGGAAGGGGGTAGGGTCCAGGACGCAGACCAGCTGCCGGTTGAGGACATCCTGGGGGTGCTTGATGTTCAGCAGGCGGCAGGCAGCGGGATTGATCTGCTGAATTTCGGTGAGTTCGTTGACCACGATGATGCCGTTGGGAGTGTTGCCTATAATGCTGTCGGAAAAAGATTGAGCCTTTTCCATCAGATAGGGCAGGCACATCTCGATCTCCGCCTTGCCGGTGAGGATGGCCACCGCCTTATCCCGGCAGGTATCGTAGCCGCAGGTGCCGCAGTTGAGCTCGTGCTCCGGCAGGGTTTTGCCCATCTTGCGCAGCACTTCTTCGATGGCTTTGCTACCTGGCTTGGGCTGGAAGGAGGGCAGCGGTGGCATCTCCTTATAGAGCTTGTTTGCCCCGGGATCACTGACTGTAAAATCCTGCGGTCCGGCAACCCCGCTGATGCGGGAGGTATGGTGCATGATGGTGCGGGTATGCATGGCAGGGCCTCCTACACAGCCTCCCCGGCAGGCGGACATCTCGATAAAGCAGTGGGAAAGCCGCCCCTGAATTACTTCTTCCAGGGCCTCGACACACTGGGTAGTGCCGTCCACCACCATGTAGCTGTAATCCTTGCGGTTGCACTCCATGGTGCGGAGAATCCCCCCGGAAATGGGGAAGAAACGGGCGGTGCCGCTGACCTGTTCCGGGTCGGCAGGGATGGCAAGGCCTTCTTCTTCCAGCCAGCCGCTCAGCTCCTCAAAGGTGAGGACGCAGTCCACCGGGCCGGGATACTGCTCCGCCTCCGCCTTTTTGGAGACGCAGGGGCCGATAAAGACGGTTTTGGCCCCGGGATGCCGCTCCTTGAGGTCGGAGCAGTGGGCCATCATGGGGGACGCCACCTTGGCCAGATAGGGCAGAGCCGCGGGGTAGTGTTTTTGAATCAAGGTGTTGACGCTGTGGCAGCAGGAGGAGATGATGACGTCCTGTTCCCCCTGATCCACCATTTCGTCATAGCGTCGTTTGACCATAGTGGCGCCGAGAGCGGTTTCTTCCGCCCCGGCAAATCCCAGCTTTTGCAGGGTCTGGTCGATGGAGCGAATACTGGCTCCCTCGTAGTTGGCCAGAACCGAAGGCGCAAGGCTGACCCATACCTCTCCGGCGGCCAGAAGCTCCTTGGCCCGCTTTAAATCGGAGCGGATGCTCTTGGCGTTTTGGGGGCAGGTGATAAAGCATTCCCCGCACAAAATACAGTCGCTCTGCACAATCTGAGCCTGACTCTCGGAAAACCGAATGGCCTTGACCGGGCAGTGGCGGATGCACTTGTGGCAGTTTTTGCAGTTGGCCTTCTTAAGCTTAAAGTATTCGGTCACGCACTTTCACCTCCCTGTATCGTGGTAGAGCCAGAGTCTGCCTGCCGGCGGCCGAGAATCTGTCGGGTGATCAGAGCCAAGGAGGCGGCGATGTCCTCATCCTGCACGGTGACTCCTTGGGGAGCTGTCAGGTGGGCTGGGGAAAAGTTCCAGACAATCTGCACGCCGCCTGTAACCAGCAGATCGCAGACCGGCTGTGCCTGCTCTTTGGGCACGGTGATGATGCCCACCGTTGCCTGCAGCTGCCGGCAGACCGGGACCAGCTTGTGCATCTCCTGTACCTGATGCCCCGCAAACCGGCTTCCCACCAGAGTTTGGTTGTTGTCGAACACCGCCTTGACGGCAAAGCCATAGTCGGCCAGTCCCGAATGGGCTGTCAATGCCCGGCCCAGATTCCCCAGACCCACCAGCACGGCGGAATATTCTCTCCCTCCGCTTAGATAAGTGGTGAGATGCCGGGTGAGCCAGTCGATGTCGTATCCAACCCGGGGGCGGCCCTTGGAGCCTACGGCAGCCAGATCCTTGCGTACCTGTACTGGGTTCAGCCCAAGACTTTTTGCGATTTCGGTGGAGGAGATGTTCCGGGCGTCCTCCGGCAAGGAGCGCAGAAAGCTGACATAGAGCGGCAGGCGCTGTAAGGTGTAATTGGAAACGTGGTGTTGCGGGAGCATAGCGTTCCTCCTCGGACAAGCTCGGGCCGCCGCACAAAAAGCGGCGGCCCGATTGATTGGATAGGGCTTTGTTCTATTTTGACAGGGGGGTGAGGTCTGTCAGCAGCCCCTAGGCAATGTTGACTTTGGTTCCGTCATAGGTGCAGGTCAGCAGCTGCTCCATCTGCTCCGGAGTGATAGGTCTGGGGTTGGAACCGGTGCAGGCATCCTCCACGGCAAGCTTTGCAATGGTGGGCAGCTTTTCTTTAAACTCATCTTCCTTGATGCCGAACTCCTTGAGAGTCGCGGGAATGCCCATAGACTTGTTCAGGGATTCAATCTTGGCGCAGAGCTGTTCCACTAGAGACTCCTCGCTGCCCTCCATGCCCAGTGCCCGGGCAATGTCGGCGTAGCGGTTACCGGCCTTTACCGCGTTATAGCGGATGACAAAAGGCAGGTAGATGGCGTTGGCGCAGCCGTGGGGAATGTGCCCGGTAGAGAAGGCGGCACCGGTTTTGTGGGCCATGGAGTGGGTGATGCCCAGCAGAGCGTTGGAAAATGCCATGCCCGCCAGACACTGGGCGTAGTGCATCTGCTCCCGGGCGTTTTTATCCCCGTTGTAGGAAGCGGGCAGATACTCAGCCACCATCTGAATGGCCTTGAGGGCCAGAGGATCGGTAAAGACGGAATTGGCGGTAGAAACATAAGCTTCGATGGCGTGGGTCAGAGCGTCCATGCCGGTGTGAGCGGTAAGGGTCTGAGGCATGGTCTCGGCGATGCTGGGGTCCAGAATGGCCACGTCGGGGGTGATGTTAAAGTCAGCCAGAGGGTACTTGACGCCCTTTTGATAGTCGGTGATGACCGAGAAGGCGGTGACCTCGGTGGCGGTGCCGGAGGTAGAGGGGATGGCTGCAAACCTTGCCTTTTGCCGCAGCTCGGGGAACTGGAAGGGGACAATCAAATCCTCGAAGGTGGTTTCGGGGTATTCGTAAAAGGCCCACATGGCCTTGGCCGCATCGATGGGGGAGCCTCCGCCGATGGAGACGATCCAGTCGGGCTTAAACTCCCGCATGGCGTGTGCCCCCTTCATCACGGTTTCCACCGAGGGATCGGGCTCTACTCCTTCAAACAGCTGAACTTCCATGCCGGCCTCTTTTAAATAGGCCACCGTTTTGTCCAGAAAGCCAAAGCGCTTCATCGAGCCGCCGCCAACGACAACAATCGCACGGGAGCCCTTTAGGGTTTTGAGCATTTCCAGGCTGTTTTCTCCATAGTATAAATCTCTGGGTAACGTAAATCTGGCCATGTCGGTGCCTCCTATACTCGTTTGATAATATATTAACAAATACCCGCCCAAACTGGAAATGTGTATTTGGAATATCGATATATAATTATCGATATATTAATATAGATAAAAAAACACCGGATCATTGATCCGGTTTGGTGATTGCGGGTATTGATAGGAAGAACTGGGCAGATCAAAGTACCGGGGATGCCTGCACCTGCTCCCGGGCTTCCTTTAGTTTTTCCACAAACTGCTGCTCCAGCCCCGGCGTGTGGCCCTTGGCATAGACCAGCACATCCTTTTGGGTCATGTGGGGGGCGGCACACCGGCGTTGCACCAGGTTGCCCTGTTTCAGCAGGTCCTGTGGCATAGGGGAAACCCACATGTAGGTTTCTGGAATCCGGGTCAAAAGATCCAGTTGGCTGCCCCGTTCCTGGACATAAATTCGCCGCCGGGGGATATTGGTTTCCCGAATGGGGAAGTTGGGGATGGAAAGATCGTCGTGGGTAATTTCCACATACTGCTTTAGCTGGCTGATCTCCAGCTCAGGGCAGGCGGTAAGGGGATGGCTTTGAGACATGAGGACCAGACTGTCAAATTCCCAAAACTCCTCCCACTCCAGGCCCTGATCCTCCAGAAACCGCAGGTAGTAGGATTCGTACAGGCTCTGGTAGCGGATGACGGCGAGATGATGCTTTTCCTCCAAAATGTTCCTGATAGCCTGGTGCGTCCCCACTTCGCTGAAGGTGACATCCATCCCCTTTTTAGGGTCCAGGGATGCTACAAAGGCGGTAAAGGCCTCGGCGATGTAGCTGCTGCGGGGAATGGAAAGCCGCAGGGTGTGGCAGTCTTTGTCCCGGCCGGAAAAGTGAGCCTCCATCTCCTCAATTTGAGACAGAATGCCCCGGGCATACTCCAAAAACTCCATACCCTCCGCCGTGGGAGTCACCCCCCGGGAGGTGCGATGGAACAGGGCGATACCCAGAGACTGTTCTAAATCCTTGATGGCTTTGCTCAGATTGGGCTGATTCATAAAGAGGTTTTCCGCCGCCTGAGAAATGGAGCCGGTTTTTTCCACCTCCACCACATATTTAAAATGCTGTAAATTCATAGGCAGACCCCTTGGGCCAGCCGATCCGACAGATCCTGAGAGAGGATGGCAAGAGCGGCGGCCAGATTTTCATTTTTGACCAGCACCTCGTTGGGAACCGAAAGGTGAATGGGCGCAAAGTTCCAGATGGCGGCAACCCCCGCCGTCACCAACAGATCGCAAACCTCCTGGGCTTGAGAGGCGGGGACGGCAATGATGCCGATTAAAATATGCATCCGGCGGCACAGGTCCGAAAGCTTTGCCACCGGCAACACCTGTTTGCCAAACAGGCTTTGCCCTACAAGGTGGTTGTCGCTATCAAAGGCGGCTACAATTTTAATGCCGCTTTCTTCAAATCCCGAATAAGATAGCAGGGCCCGGCCCAGGTTGCCTGCCCCAACCAGCACCGCCTCGTCCATCCGGTTATAGCCCAACTGAAATTCGATCCGATCAATGAGCTCCGCCACCGAAAAGCCGGTGCGGGGCCTGCCCCCCGCCTTACTGATCCAGGAAAGATCCTTGCGAACCTGAACCTCCCCCAGCCGCAGATCTCGTGCAATGGAGGTGGAAGAAACACTTTCCGTTCCCTCGCTGCGCAGCATCCTAAGGTAGTTGTAATAGGCGGGTAACCGCTGAAAGGTCTGCCGGGGAAGAGAAAACTCTCTGGCGTTGTTGACGTCCATGCTCAACCTCCTCCAAACATAATAATTGGTTCACTTGAACCAGATTTCATAGTCAATCCCAAGCCTACGGCGTGCCGGCGGCTGATGTTGCTCGCTCTGTTAAAGCTCTTAACGTTTAAATTGATTAACTATATCAGTATTATTTTACTGAATTATGGGACAAAATGCAATCCTTTTATCCCAAATGTCTGTCAATATCAGGAAAGCAGGGCCACCCAACGATAGAATAGCCCTGCTTCTTCCAAATAAATCTGGGGAGGCTTTGGTGCATCCGTCTATTCCTGCGTTTCCTCTGGGGATTCCAGCGCTTTGATGCGCCCTTCCAATTCTTCCAGCTTGCTTTCCTGATGGATCAGCACCGTGACCAGAACCGCGATGATCAGCGCCACCAACACAAAGGCAGCCCAGAAGCTTTCCAAAATGATGGCGCCGCCAAACAAAAGAAAGATGTAGCACAGGATGAGACAGATAACAAAGGTTGCCAAAAAGTTCTTCATTTCTCCACCTCCCGGATGTTTGCCAAAAGAAAAAGTACCATTCTGTTTATTTTAGCATAAAAAGTCCGGTTAAAACAGCTGCGAGTTTACAACTGTTTTAACCGGAGTCTCTTGCGTTTTCCTCTTGCGCTGCTATTTATGTAAAATAACAGCGATATCGTTGACGTTGGTTCCGGTGGGACCGGTGACAATCAGGCGGTCGATGGCCTTGAGAGCGTGGTAGGAGTCGTTGTCGTTCAGCACCTTGTGCAGGTCGATGCCCCGTTCCTTCAGTTGGGCAAGGGTATGGCCGTCCACTATGCCGCCGGCGGCGTCGGTGGGGCCATCGGTTCCGTCGGAGCCAAAGGAGAAGATGACGATATCTTCTTTCCCGGCGATGCCTTCGGCTGCCGCAAGGGCAAGCTCCTGATTGCGTCCGCCCTTGCCTTTCCCCTTGATGTGAACCACCGTCTCTCCCCCCAGAATGATGGCGCAGGGAGGGGCAAAGCTGTCGGCTCCGCCGCCGATCTGAACAGCCAGAGAGGCCGCCATCCGCCCGGCTTCCCGGGCTTCGCAGTTTAAGTTGCTGGAAAGGATGTGGGGGGTATAGCCCAGCTCCCTTGCAATATCCGCTGCCGCCCGGCACAGGGTGGATACGCTTCCGGTAATCACTGTCTCCACGTTGTCGGTGGATTTTGGGGTTTCCTCCTCCAGCAGCTTTGCCATGGTGCCGCTGACCTTCAGCTGATACTTTTCCACCACCCGCTTGGCGTCGGCCACGGTGGAAAGATCGGGGGCGGCGGGGCCCGAGGCAATGGAGTCCAGCCGGTCCCCCAGCACGTCGGAAAGCACTACCGTAAACACCTTGGCGGGAGCGGAAATCTGGGCAAAACGCCCGGCTTTGACGCTGGAAAGCCGCTTGCGGATCATGTTGATCTCCACAATATCGGCACCGCTAGAAAGCAGCTGGCTGTTAATGTCGATGATATCGTCCAGGGAAATGCCGGGCAGAGGCAGCTCAAAGAGAGCGCTGCCTCCCCCCGAAATCAGGAAGAGCAGTTCATCCTGCTCCCCCAATCCATTGGCCAGATCGATGGCCAGCTTGGTTCCCCGCAGGGTGTTCTCGTCCGAAAGGGGGTGCCCCGCCTCGACGATTTCCATGTTGGGGATGGGGCCCTTGGAGTGTTCGTATTTGGTGATGACAACTCCCTTGCAGATGCGGTCCCCCAGCTGGTCATGAGCGGCTTTGGCCATATTCCAGGCCGCCTTGCCGATGGCTACTAGATGGATGTTTCCGCCAAAGGTATGCCCGACCAGAGCGTTTCTTACCGCCGCTCCCGGCAGGTTGGCCTCAATGGAGCGGTGGATGATCGATTTCGCATCTTGGTAAAGCTTTTCCATAGTGACACTCCTTTAGATTGCGATATTACCATTATATTACCATAACTGCTACACCGTCGGGGATGGCAACAATGGAGGAATTGGGGTTACCGGTCATATCCTCGGCGATTTTCATGGCCTCTTCCAAGGAGTGGGCGGGAGTCATGTGCAGGTCGCGAACCATCTCGTCTGGTGCATCGGAAACATACACCACTCTGGCGTGCTGTAGCACCCGGACAAAAATCTGGCTCTGCCACTGGTCGATGCGGGTTTCGTCCTTGGGGGTCTTCATAAAGGTATCCAGCATGCGGTCGAGATTCTTTTCTTCCGCAAAGGTTTTGTGGAATTCGGGGCCGCCGTGGCCGTCGTTGGATTTTGCCATCATGATGATGACGCCATCCTTTTTGACGGTGGCCTCGGCAGCGGTCATGCCCTTGACAGCCTGATAGATGTTCTGGTCCAGAGGGTATCCACCGTTGGTGGTCACCACAATGTCGGCGGGAACGCTGTCTACCTGGCACTTGCTCATCAGGAATTGGCGGCCTTCGATGTGGGCAAGGTCACAATCTCCCGCTACAGCGTAGATCACCTCTTTATCCGAGTTGATGACCACGTTGCAGATAAAAGCCAGACGGGCGGTGCGGGCGGCATACAGCATATCGATGTGGATGGGGTTACCCTCCACAATGCCGGTGCGGGATTTGGGATGGGCGATAAATTCCGCGTTGTGGTTGTAGATGACGGTTTTGCGGCTGGCAACGCCGGGAAGCACGCTCTTGCGCCCGCCGGAAAATCCTGCAAAAAAGTGGGGCTCAATAAAGCCTTCCGCCACCAGCAGATCGGCGTCCAGAGCCATCTTGTTGAGGATCAGGTCGCCGCCGGAGGGGAGCTTTCCACAGTAGACCAACTCGGAGGTGTCGCAGTTGTGAACCGCGATCTTTTCCCGCTCCAGAATCTCGGGGCCAAATTTATCCCGCAATTCATCCACAGTGGTATCCCGATGGCAACCGGTAGAAATCAGAATGGTGATGTCGGCCTTGGGGTTACCCTTGCGGATTTCTGCCAGCATCTGCGGCATGATCACCTTGGAGGGAACCGGGCGGGTGTGGTCGCTGGCGATGATGACTACTTTATCCTTGCCCTCGGCCATGACGCTGAGCTTGGGGGTTCCGACGGGGTTTTCCAAAGCCTGCCGCACCAACTCCTCCTGAGAGGCGGCCGGTTTGTAGTGGTGCATGTGGGAGACAAGCTCCCCCAAAAAGCGCTCTTTGGGGAAATCGTACTCAATATTCCCTTTACCATAGGGAAAAGTTACAACTGGCATGGGTATCCTCCTTCATCATATGAGAAACAAAATTACAGTTTTTCACCTATTTCAATGGCGTAGAGCAGGCTGTCCGGCTTTGCCAGCAGCTTTCCGGCAATGTCAAAGGCGGTGCCATGATCCACAGAGGTCCGCACCACATCAAGTCCCACGGTGATGTTGACCCCCTCGTCAAAGGCCAGCAGCTTGAGGGGAATATGCCCCTGATCGTGATACTGCGCCACCACCACATCAAACTCCCCCTTGTAGGCCCGCAGAAACACCGTATCGGGGGCGATGGGGCCGCTCACCCGGATGCCCTGTTTTTTGCACTCCTCCACCGCGGGGATGATCTCTTTGATCTCCTCATCGCCGAACAGGCCGTTTTCTCCCGCGTGGGGGTTGAGGCCTGCCACAGCGATGCGGGGAGCATCGTATCCTGTTTTTTTAAGAGTCCGGTCCGCCAGATGGATGACATCCATGATCCGCTGTTTGGTCAGGGAGTCGCAGGCGTCCCGCAACGAGATGTGAGTGGAGGTGTGGATGGCCTTGAGCTGTTTGCTCCACAGCAGCATGGCGTAGGAATCCCCGTGGGTAAACTCCCCGAAAATCTCGGTGTGTCCGGCGTACTGATGCCCCGCCAGATGCAGCGCCTCTTTATTGAGGGGTGCCGTCACCACCGAAGTAACCTCTCCTGCCAGAGCACAGTCGATGGCTGCCCGCACATAGCGGAAGGCACATTCTCCCCCCAAAGCACTCACCTGACCGATGGGGACCTCCTCCACCGCAACGGGGTGGGGGTCCACAACATGGATAGCACCGGATTTGGCTTCCCCGGGGCTTTGGATTGCTTTGACAGGAGTGGCGCAGCCCAGCAGCTTGGCGTAGTGTTTCGCCAGACAGGCGCTACCAAACACAATGCAGCGGTCGATATACTGGGGGCGTTCCATCAGGGCCTTAATGATGATCTCCGGACCAATGCCGCAGGGGTCCCCCATGGTGATGGCAAAACGTCTATTCATGATCCAACTCTACTTCCTTTAATTTGCGCAAAGCATAATCGATGGCGTCCTCCCGGCCGAAGGCGCCGGCCTTTGTCACCATCTTAAGGCCATCCCACGCTCCGCCCCGCAAGCGCATCATGGGGATGCCCACCAAAATTTCTGTCTCGATCAGCGAGCCAGAAGCCCCTAGCGAGCGCATGAAGGAGATGGCGGTATCCCCTCCGGTGAGGAAGACGCCGCTGGGCCGGAACTGCTCCAGCACAAGGCGGGCAATCTTCCCGATGATGTCCTGGGTGTAGAAGCTCACCTGCTCCAAAGGCATACCGGCTTCCTTTGCGGCTTGGTCTGCCTTGGCGAGACCCTGCTCCCGGTTGGCGGAAGCCGCCGAGGCAAGAAGAACATCCTTGCCTTGGATTAGGGCCTCCACCGCCTGCTTTGCAATGTCCTCCGGGGCCATCTGCCCCAGAATCAGCCGGTTGATGGGAACGCTCACCAGGTGAGCGCCTTGTGTTTGCGCCCAGAGAAGCTGCTGATTGCTCACCTGACTCAGGCTGGCAATCACCGCCAAAGCGGGGGGGATGCTGCGCTCCAGCCCCAGCAGGACATCGGCGATGGCGGCGGTGCCGCACCACAGAATCCGTTTGCCGGTTTGCAGCGCCGCCTTGACCAGAGCTTCCAGATGGCGGTTGCTGGTGGCGTCGGCGGAGAAAATCTTAGCACCGGAAAAATCGATGGCGTCCCCTTCAATCTCCTCCAGCCCGATGTGTTTTACCGGTTGGGAAAAGGCCTGCTGCAGGATGACCTGAATGTTGTCCTCTTTAACGGGAGCTTTGGGATCCCGGGCCATCTCGGTTTGGGTGATGGGGACTTTGTTGAGCTTATGGACTGCGTGCTCTGTGGTTCTTCCAAGGCCGGGCAGGGCTGGAGCAAACAGCACCAGATCGGCGTTCATCACCGCCTGAGTGGCGGCAATTTCCACCCCGATGTTGCCCCGCAAGGTAGAATCCACCTTTTTAATTACGTGGTGAAAAGAGCCAAAATCCACCGATCGAAGCTGGTGAGTCAGCTTCTCTTTGGTTTCTGCCCGACTCAGGGCACGGCTTTCCGTATCGATGACGTAGGAGCAGTGGTCCTGCTCCACTCCATCGGGGGAAAACACCACGCTGACCGGCAGACCCCGGCGGCAGATTTGCACGCCGGTGTCGTTCGCGCCGGTAAAGTCGTCAGCAATGACTAAATAACGACTATTTTGTTCCATGGCTATGCCCTGACAGCACGCCTTTTATTTTCCAGCTTGGCGAGATAGCTCACCACAATGGGGCAGAGGATGGCGGTAACGATGATGGCCGCGGCAATCTGAGCGGTAGCGGAAGCTTCTACCGCCTTCATACTGGCATCGGCTGCTGCAATGGCGGCGGGAGTGCCCACGGCATTTCCGGCGGTGGTGCCGATGGCTGCACCCACTTCAGGATGCTCGGCACGGATCAGCTTCATGGCAAGGTAGCCGCCCAAACCGGTGAGGATACAGGAAAGCACGCCCAGGATGATTCCGGGGATACCGGCTTCGATCAGCTGCATCAGGCTCAAGGCAGAACCTAAGGGGAAGGCAAAGAAGGGGATAAGAATGACGGCGCCGGGGGCCAGCCACTCGCGAAGGTCTTCGTCCAGGTTGCCCAGAATGCAGCCGACAATGATGGGCAGAATCGCACCCACCAGCATCATGAAGGGGATTTGAGCGATGCCGGACATGCCCAGAGCCACCATGGTAAAGAAGGGACCGTCGTTGATGGAGAGGATGGACACGGCGCCTACGTCGGTGGAATCGCCGAACTCGCCGGCCAGAGCGCAGTACAGCCCGCCGTTGGAGTTGGTAATCGCCGCAATGATTGCCAAGGGGGTGAGGCCCAAAATACCCTGAGGGCCTGCAATTTTGCTGACCAGAATGCCTAAAAGCGCACCAATGACAAACTTCACCGCTGTAAGTACCACGCCTTTCAGCAGTGGTTGACCGGCTTGCTTTACGTTGATCTGGGCACCGTTGCAGAACAGAAATACCGCAAGAATGGGCATGGCACCGGTCTTCCACAAGTGGGTAGAAAAGCTGCCGATCTCAAAGAACTGGGGTACAAAGGTATTGACCAACACACCCAGTAGCAGAGGAATAATCATCAAACCTCCGGGGACCTTTTTGACCTTTTCTAGAATTTTCATTTGATACCCTCCTATTAAATCGTTGCTTTAGAACCTCGGCCTTATATTACTAGCAACCTTTATGCCAAGCTCTTGAGGCTTTTTCCCATGACTTTGTAAAAAAACGGCTTTGGTTATTATTTAACAACGAGATAGGGCATTATTCACCGTAAAACTGTTAGATTTTTCTTCACGGCCGAGAGAAAAAAATAGCAATACATTTTCTCTGAGAAGACCATGTGTTCAAAACGAAACAAGCGACGATTCAAAAGGGAACGAATAATGTTCACAATTGAAACATCGCTTGTTTCGTTTTAATACAGAAAAAAGCTTCCGGTTTCTATTGGTTTTGGAGCTTTCGCCACAAGGTAGTGCGGCTGATGCCCAAAATCCGGGCGGACTCCTGCATGTTTCCCCCGGTTTGCCGCAAAACCTTTTGAATCATCTCCGACTCCATATCCTTGAGGGGGGCGATGGTCAGGGGGGCGGCTTCCTCCTCCCGGACGGCGGGAGCTTCCTGAGAGGAGGGCCGGGGAGCTCTCAGCCAGGACTGGTCCAGATTATCGAAGGAGGAGAGGATGACGCTTTTTTCCATCATGCCCTCCAGCTCCCGTACATTTCCCTGGTAATCGTGGTTTAAGAGCAGCATTTTTACGTCGGGAGTCAGTGCTAGCTCCGGTTTGTGATACTTTTTGGCGTACCGGCGGATGAACAGCTCTGCCAGAGGGAGGATGTCCTCCTTACGCCGGCTCAGCTCGGGAATCCGCAGGGTGAGGATGTTGATGCGGAAGTACAAATCCTTGCGGAAGGTTCCCTCCTGAATCATCCTGCCCAGATATCGGTTGGAGGCGGTGATGATGCGGACATCCACCGGGATCATCTTGCTGTCGCCGATGCGCATCACCTGTTTTTCTTGCAGCACCCGGAGCAGCCGGCTTTGCAGATCGATGGGAAGCTCGCAGATTTCATCCAAAAAGAGGGTTCCCTCGTGGGCCAGTTCAAAGATACCGGCCCGGCCTTTTTTTCCGGCCCCGGTAAAGGAGCCCTCCACATATCCGAACAGCTCGCTCTCAATGAGGGAGGGGGAGATGGCGGCGCAGTTGATGGCCACAAAGGGCCCGTTGGCCCGGGGGGAGGCATTGTGGATGCTTTGGCAGAACAGCTCCTTGCCTACGCCGCTGCTGCCGCAGATGTGAATGGGGGTGTCGAAGGCGGCGTACTTTCGGGCCATGTCGATACAGGATTCCATGGCTTTGCTTTGATAAAGAATATCATCAAAGGTGTACTTGGCCACAAAGCCCTTTTCGCTGAGCTTCCGGCGGATTTTCCGCTCCAGATTCTGCACCTCCGTCACCTCCTGAAAGGTGGCCACGGCTCCGGTGGTTTCGTCGTCCACAATAATGGGGATGCGGTTGGTGGTAATGTTGGTGTTGTTGATCTTTTGGAGCTGGGAATGCTGGGCCCTGCCCGATTCCAGGACCTCGGGCAGGATGCTGCCCGGGATGAGGCTGGAAATCTTCTGCCCCAGAGCCTGCTCCTTGCTGACGCCGAAGATGTCCTCGGCGCGGCGATTGAAGATGGTGATGTGCTCTTCCCGGTCGATGGCGATAACGCCGTCATGGATGAAGTCGGTCATGGTCACCAGCCACTGGGCCCGCTCCTTTTCGTACTTGTTGGCCCTTAAAATCCGCCGGGCCTCCTGCATGGCGGTGAGGATAGTTTCGGCCCTGGACTGAATCACCTGTCCCTGACAGCCCAGCTGGTGGACGATGGGGATGATGTTGGCATCCCCAATGTAGTTATTGATCCCCTTTTCCATGTTGGCCCGAATGATGTCGTCTACGCCCACTTCGCTGTGGAGCTCGATCATATGAATCCGCTCGGGGATCAGCCGCCGGATAATGTCAAAGCCGTAGATGATGTTGCTGTACCCCACCACGCCGATCTCGTGAACGCCGCCGTCGATCTGCTCGTAGCTTTCGATAATGTCGTAGGCGTCCACCTTAATTTCCGTCACGGGGATGCTGTAGGCCTCCCGTATCATGTGGTAGGTTCCACCCCGGGACACAATGATCTTGGCCCCTGCGGCAATGGCCTGTCCCGCTATGCTAACGCCCTCGCTCATGTTGCCCAGCATGACATCGATGTTGTGGTACTGATGCTTTTCGATGATCTCCAGCGCAATGTCGTAAATATTCTGAATGGGACAGATCACAACAATATCTTTCATCCCTGGCCCCTCCGTTTTTCTTACAATGGTATCCTAAATTCAGCATACCATAAATTACAAAGGATGCAATTCCAATCTGTGGGAAAGAGCTTTCTACCGCCGGGGCGGGGGACAGCCTGCTTTAAGACCTCAAAACGCAGAAATGGTGGACGTCTGCTTCGTCCACCATTTCTGCGTCGGATATGAAATGGGCAAGGAGCCCTGCGGATTTGTCAGTTGGTGCGGTTGTACATGTCGATCTCGGCGTTGATCTCCTCACACATGGTCTTAATCACCGATTCGGGAGAGGCGGAAGGATCGTTGATCATAGTTTCGATGCCGTTTTCGATAATGACCCGGGCCTGGGGGAAGACGCCCATAACGGCGCCGGCGCAGTTGGGCTTGGAGCCCTGCAGAGCCTCGATGGCCACAATCAGCTCGGGGTTTGTGTTGGTCAGGTAGTCCTTGTAGAAGTCGAGCTCCAGGGCGGATTTGCGAATGGGTAGGTAGCCGGTTCCCATGGACCACTTGGCCTGTTCTTCGGCGCTGGTGACAAACTTGATGAAGTCCCAGGCGGCTGCAGCCTTGTTGTCGTCACCGTTATCCATCAGCCACAGAGAGCCGCCACCGACGGAAACGCCGCCGGTATCCCCTGCGTTGACCTTGGGAACAGGAGCAAAACCTACCGAGAAGCTGCCTCCCGCCGCTGCGGAAACATCAACATAAACCGAGCAGCTATCCAGAATAAAGCCCACGTTGCCGGTGGCAAACTGCTGTTTGGACTCGTTGGTTCCCTTGCCGTAGGTCTGGGTAAAGGGGGCGTCGGCAATGGGCTTCCACTTGCTCAGAATGTTAAGGGCAGCGTTGTTTTCGTCCATAATCACCTTGGTGGCCCGGTCCAGACGGCCGTTGCCGTTATCCACCAATTCCAGCTCCTGCATGGAGATCAGCTGCTCAAACACCCAGCTGTAGTTGGTGAAGGAGCCGCCCACCTGAAGTCCCGCATCGGCAATGGCCTTGGCGGTGTTCAGACAGTCGTCCATGGTGGCAAAAGCGGTCTTGGGGTCCAGATTGGCTGCCGCCAGAGCCTCTTTGTTGTAAACAATGACGGGGGAGGAACAGTTAAAGGGCATGGAGTAAAGGGTGCCGTCAACCAGGGCGTAGTAGGCCAGAATATTTTCTTCATAGTCGGAAATGTCGTAGTTGTCGGCATTGATAAAATCCTGCATTACGTGGATGTTGCCGTTGTCGATCATCCAGCGGGTGCCGATGTCGTACAGCTGCATGATGTCAGGGCCGCTGCCTGCCGGAGTGGCCCGCAGTTTAGCCATGGCGTCGTCGTAGTTGCCCTGATATTGGGCCTCCACCTCTACAGCATCCTGAGAGGAGTTGTAGCTTGCCACCATCTTATCCAGATATTCGCCGTTGCGGCCGCCCATAGCGTGCCAGAAGATGATCTTAACCTTGCCGGCGGAGGCGTCCGCCGTGGTCTGAGGGGCGGTCGGGGCGGCGGCACTTTGGCTGCTGCCGGCATCAGAACTTTGGGAAGGAGCCGCCGAGGAGGGGCTGCTGCTGCCGCAGGCAGAGAACAAGGAAACACACATAACCAGTGCCAGGAGTAGTGCAAAGGTACGTTTGCTCATTTTTCTTCTCCTTTTCAGTCAGATTGATTATATACAAGCCTATCGGTCAACCCTTGACCGATCCGGCTGTCATACCCTTGACAAGATATTTCTGCCCAAAGATAAACACACAGACCGAAGGAATCAGTATCATTACTGCTCCCGCCAGAACCACGCCGTAGTCCACTGCCTCCGCCTCCCGCAGGATGCTCATACCCACCTGCACCGTGCGCATGTTGCTGGTGTTGGTGACCAGAAGAGGCCACAGGAACTGGTTGTAGACCTGGATGAAGATGTAAACTCCCAAGGAGGCGATGGCGGGCTTGGAGATGGGCATCACGATACTAAACCAGAACCGTAGATGGCCGCAGCCATCTACGGTGGCGGCCTCGTGGAGCTCCTTGGGAATGGTGAGGAAGGATTGCCGCATCAAAAAGATACCCATGGCGGAGGTGAGGTAGGGGGCCACCAGCGCAAAGTAGGAATCGGACAACTTGAGCTGGGAAATAGTTAGGTAGTTTGCGATGATGATGGAGTCCACCGGAATCATCATGGTGGCCAGCACCGTCAGAAAGAGAACACGTTGTCCCTTGAACTTGAAGAAGGAAAAGGCGTAGGCTGCCAGAGAGCAGGTAATAATCTGGGACAGGATGACGATGGCGCAGACCACCAGAGAGTTTCCCAGAAAGCGGAACAGGGGGATGGCTTGCAGCACCTTGCGGTAGGTGTAGGTGACAGGCTGGTGGGGGATCAGGTGGGGCGGGATGGAGGCCAGTTCGCTGGGGCCCATAAAGCTGAAGGAAATCCCCAGCAGAATGGGGGAGATCACCAGCAGGCCCACCAGCAGCTTGCCCAAAAAGGAAAGAGCCTGTAAAACCTTTACTTTACTCACTGATAATGCACCACCTTATCCTCGGTTTTAAACTGGATGAGGGTGATGACCAAGATGATGAGAAAGAGCACCACCGACTGGGCAAACGCGGTCTCGTACCGGGAATCCCGGATGGCCGACTGGTAGATGGAGTAGATCAGCACATTGGTGGAGTAGCTGGGTCCCCCGTTGGGGGTTAGCAAGCGAATCTGGGCAAAGGATTGGAAGGAGGTGACGATGTTGAGGAACACCACAAAAAAGATTTGGGGGGAGGCCACCGGCGTCATAATCCGGAACAGGCGGGTAAAGTACCCGGCTCCATCAATGCGGGCGCTTTCGATCAGGTCGGTGGGCACGTTGCGAAAGCCGGTGAGCAAAAAGATAAAGTTGGCTCCCACATTCAGCCACACAGTGACGATGGCCACCGCAATCAGAGCGTATTTGCTGTCCAGCAGCCAGCGGATTTCCGAGTTTAGAATCCAGTTGACAATGCCATTGCGGCCCGACGAGAGCAGCATAAACCAGATGACCGAAGCAGGGGCCGAGGCCACCGCCATGGGCAGGGAGTACATTACCTCGTAGATGCGGCTGCCCCGCATCCGCTCGCTGGCCAGAGCCGCCAGAAAAAATCCGATGATAAAGGTGGGAATCCCCACCATAGGGGCAAACAAAAAGGTGAGCTTCAGGCTGTTGCGAAATTGGGAGGACTTAAACTGCCGTATGTAGTTTTCCAGCCCCACAAACTCAAGGGGAGTTCCCCGGGTGTCGGTAATGGTGAAGGAATAGACCACCGTCTTGATAAAGGGCCAGAACACAAAGATTGCAAAGACCAGCAAACAGGGAAGCAGGTACAGGTAGGGGGCCACCTTGCCTGCACCGCGGTTTTTTGCAGGGGTCATCATGATGGTTCCGCCTCCTTTTCACGGATCAGTTGGGTCAGAAGCTGAGGGTAGTTGCTGATGATGCTGTCCACCCCAAGGTCTAGGCACATGCGGATATCCTCCTCGGTATTGGCGGTCCAGGTGTTGACCTTGAGCCCAACCTGATGGGCCTGCTCCACCACCTTTGGGTCATACCACAGGCAACTGTAGCGGGGGTGCAGGGCATCGACCCGGTGCTGTTTGGCGTAATCCGCCATGTTTAGCATGGGGTAACCGTACAAGAACCCGGTTTTGATCTGGGGGGCGATGTCCTTGCACAGCTCCATGGAGGGGTGGTTGAAGGAGGAGAGGAACACCCGGTCCTCCGCCTTTTTATCCAGAATGTGGCGGATGAGGATTTCCTCAATGCCGGGGTAAAACACCTCGTAGTTCTTGACCTCCAGATTGAGCAGCATGTCGTGTTGGATGCACAGGTCCAGCAGCTCATCCAGATGGAGCATCCGCTGCCCGGTAAAGCGGGGGTCCTTCCAAGAGCCGCAGTCCAGCTTGCGCAGCTCCTGAAAACGAAGGCTATTCACCGGCCCCGAACCGCTGGTGGTGCGGTCCAGAACGGGATCGTGAATCACAACCGGCTCACGATCCGCCGAAAGATGCACATCCGACTCAAAGCCGTCGCAACCGGGAACCGCAATGGCTGCCAGAAAGGCTTCCATAGTATTTTCGGGGTACCTTCCGCTGTACCCCCTGTGAGCCAGCGCAAGCGTTTTTTTCATGCCTTGCCTCCTAACAATCCTTATTGATGGGTGTCCTCAAACCTTGGTGCATGCAAGGCCCAACCGGGCTTCCAGCATGTGTTTGTCTTTGGCAAGCTGCTCCAAAGGAGTGCCGAAGTTGTATTCCAGAATCAGATTGACGCTGTGAGGCAGGCGGGCAACTTCCTCCCACAGGGCATCCCAGGGCATGATGCCCTGCCCGATGGGAAGATGGTTATCCGTCACGCCATCATTATCGTGAAGGTGCAGGGCCAAAAGGCGATCAGCCAAATCTCTGGTG
This sequence comes from Oscillospiraceae bacterium, assembly GCA_018434245.1. Classification (GTDB taxonomy): domain Bacteria; phylum Bacillota; class Clostridia; order Oscillospirales; family Ruminococcaceae; genus WRAV01. Next base: position 2,260 of record JAHDPQ010000002.1, on the reverse strand, counting down.
GCGGCCACAGGGTCCCAACCGTTGAGGATGGCGTGGCCCACATCCAACAGATAGCCCACCTCGCAGCCCAGCCCGTCAAGGAGGCTGGAAAATTCTGAATAATTGTACAGGCAGGTGCCGCCAAAGCCCACGTTTTCCACCGCCAGCCGAACGCCGGCCCCTTGTGCCCTGCGGCAGAGAGTCTCCAGAGCCTGGCGGGCATGGTGCTGAGCCTTGGGTCGGTCAAAGACTCTGGTTTGACAGAATCCAGGGTGGACCACCAGATGGGTGCAGCCCAGCTGAGCGGCAAACTCCAGAGCGTCCAAAGCGCTTTGAAGACCGGCCTCCCGGACATGGCGGTTCTCCGCCGCCATATTGACATCCCAGCAGGGGGTGTGAAGGGAGCAGGTGACGGGAAAGCTGCGGATGACCGACAAAATCTTCTCCTGTCGCTGCTCAAAGCTATCCCAGGCGGCTCCGTCCATCATCAGCTCCAGATGAGAGGAGCCCTGCTCCAGCAGCTTTTGCAGATTATGTTCCAGTTGCTCGCCCAGCAGGCAAAGGTCTGAATAGGATATGTTCATACCATAACCCCAATAAAGAGCGGTGAATCCGCTGTCTTGTTATTAATAAAATTCAACACTATTAATACAGTTATTAATAATTAATAAATTGATTATAGCATCAAAAACTAGGGACTGTCAATATAAATATAATAATTTTAACCGAATATCAAGATAATGTAGTTAAAATATAATAAATTCAATTTGTTAACTTTGCATGTTTACTTTTTATTATTGATGATATATAATAATTATTAATAATAAATTAGATAGGATATGCGTGTATGAAAAAAAGAAAGCCAACCTCTATGGATGTAGCCAGAGCGGCAGGCGTTTCTCAGTCCACGGTGTCCATGGTACTCAACGGCAAGCAGCTGCCCTCCTTTACCGATGAGACCATCCGCAAGGTGATGGACGCAGCGGCACAACTGGGATACGAGGGAGTTCGGCGGGAACGGGCTCCGGCCCTGAGCAATACGGTGGCGGTATTCTGCCCGGTTCTCTCCAACCCCTACTATTCCGGAGTGGTACAAGCCATTGAAAAGGCGGCCTATGCCGCCGGCTTTCGCACGCTGATTCACACCACCTATCGCAACCCAGATATGGAAATGCGGCATCTGCAGGAGCTGGGGGACACGGTGGCGGGCGTCATCTTTACCCACATTCCCCTCCACATTAAAATGGTGGAAACTCTCAATCGGCAGATTCCGGTGGTGGTAATCGGGGACCGCAACGATATGATTGACGTGGACACCGTGGAGGTAAATAGCTACCGGTCGGGAGCTGCCGTGGCCGAGCATCTGATGGCGTTGGGACACCGGCACATTGCCTTTTTATCCACCTCCCTCAACAGCGAGAATAAAATTCGGGTGCAGCGGATGGAAGGAGTTCGGGATGCCGTCAAAAACGTGGGCAGAGGCCACAGTCTGACGGTGAAATCTCAGGATGTTTCCAGCAGCTCCGACATCAACGACCCGGATATTGAACATAAGGTAGGTTATGAGTTGGCCCGGGAATGCCTGCAAATTCCAAAGCTGACCGCCATGGTCTGCGTCAACGACATGGTGGCCTACGGAGCCATGGATGCTCTGCTGGAGGCAGGGAAGAAGGTTCCTCAGGATTACAGTGTCTGCGGGTTCGACAATGTTTTTCCCTCCCACATGACGGCGGTTTCCCTCACCAGCATCGAAAACCACATGCTTTCCAAGGGCAAGGACGCCTTTGATATGCTCTACCGTCGGATCAACCAAATCGGCACGGCAGCGGGAACCGACCTGAGCCTGACCCGGGTGGAATATCAGCCCAAGCTGGTGGTGCGCAGTTCCACTGGCCCGGCCCGCAGCGATGCTTCGGAAGGTTGAGCCGGCGGCGTTGGGCTTTATACAGTAGAGGTACCTTTAAAGCACTTTGGCTCAGCTTCACCGGGGCAACTCTGGTGAAATGACAAAGCTTTTCGGCGACCGTATAGTATTCTATATTGGGAAGAAACCATCAATGAATCATTGATGGTTTCTAACATAAAAAAATACGCCACGGCAATGCAGAGTGCCGGAGGTTCTAAAAAAGCTTTAGCGTTCCATATAAAAATAGAACTCCTTTTGATAGGATAAAAGTGCGGTCTGCCAACTGCACAACCATATCAAAAGGAGGTCAATCGAAATGACTGACACAAATAGTTTAGCCCACACAAAATGGAATTGCAAGTATCACATAGTATT